>DATBTL010000431.1:0-3333 GCA_036559345.1 Chloroflexota bacterium
GCGCACCCGGCTTGCCCCAACGCCCACCAACATTTCCACGAACTCACTGGCGCTCATATTGAAGAAGGGCACGTTGGCTTCCCCAGCCACGGCCTTCGCGAGCAGGGTTTTCCCGGTACCCGGAGGGCCAATGAGCAGCACGCCCTTGGGGATCGTCCCCCCGAGCCGCTGGTATTTGGCCGGGTTCTTGAGGAAATCCACGATTTCGATCAACTCGTCCTTGGATTCCTCAACCCCGGCCACGTCGGCGAAGGTGGTGCGGGGGCTCTCCTTGTCGTACAGGCGGGCTCGGCTCCGCCCGAAGCCAAAAATACCTTGCTGCTGATTCGAGGCTCGACGGCTCAGATAGTAAATGCCGGCGATGATCAAGATTGCCGGGCCAAAGCTGAACAACAGCCCAAGCAGCGGGCTGGTATTGTCCCCTGGCTTGGCGGTCACCACGACCCGATGGTCGTCCAGAAGCGGGCCCAGGTTATTGTCCGTATAGGTGGGCATACGGCTGGTGAAATCCGTAATGGTCGCCGGCTTCCCATCGGTCGCGACAAGGGTTACCGGCCGGGTGAAGTGGCCGGTTATGAGGTCCGTCTGGGTGGATATTGAGGCGACCAGATTATGGCTCACCTCCTGTTTGAAGGTACTGTAAGGGATCTCGGTGTGGCTGCCGGAGCTGCTGCCAAAGAGCGGGGCGACGATGACATTGCCCAGAATGGCGATCCCCAGCAGAATGATCCACATCAGGGAGATGCGGATACCGCCCTGTGGGCGTTTCTGTTGGGGAGATTTATTGGGCGGATTGGGGCCCCGGCGATTATCCATGGACATGTTGGGTTGCGCTCCTCTCGCTTTTGAAAGCGAATGGCTGGCGTCTCACGCGCCCACCGTATTCAAGGTTGCCCAGGCCCCAGGGATGGGCAAGCTACGTGAAATAGGGCGGTGCCTCCAGTCCATACTATACTTGAAGATACCTACCGTGCGAGTTGCCCGCAAGAAATAGCGGGACATACCTCCCGATCCGAACCAGCCACGCAGGGAATCCGTTCAACGGGCTTTAGAGGCATGCCCGAACCGGCAATTGGACAAACGGCGCGATTTGCGCCACGATCACAGATGGCGATCCCGAAGGAAGGGTACTATGCGCCGGCTTCGGGGCCTGCTGATGCGACGGGCCACGCGGTCCGTGGCCCTGGCGGGTACAATGATCGCTGTGTCGGCTAAGGGTTTGGCGGAGGTAATAGGATAGATGCGGGATGAGGGTGGATTCCTCTACCTCCTGATGTCGCGCATGCTTCGTCAATCACGGCGAATCTGGCGCCGCGTTGCCGACTCTCGCTTTGGCGGCCCTGAGGTGGGCTCGCGTTTCGTGCTCCTCCTGTTCGGCATCGTGGCGATGACGGCCGCGCGGGCCCTCACCTTCATTAATCTTGTCCCGAACAGCAGCCTACCGCCAATCCCGCCCCTGATCTGGGTATTTCACGGAGCGGACCTCCTGTTCCTCCCCCGAATGGATCACCTGCCCAATCTGAGTGCCGTGCAGGATGTCCAGGCGGTGGCCCTGGTCGTCGCTCTGTTCTGCTTGTACCTGGCGGTTCGCTCCACCGTGCCGGACTGGCTCTCGCGCCATTACCGGCCGTTCGCCTTCGCGGCGGTAGTGATCGCCATTCCGCTCACGGTGGTTGATGTGCAAGGGGTCGCGCCTTTTCCGGCCGCTCTTGGCACCCATCATTATGGGAATGACGCCGTAACGGTCACCAGTTGCGCCGTGGATTCATTCCTTGCCGGCCGGAACCCATACCGCACGTTCCGGGTTATCCCGTGTTTGCAGGAGAACGGGATGCAGGGACCGAAGACGACCCCGCTGCAGGCCGGGGCCTTCAAGCATATTCGCATCTACCCCAATCGGACCCAACTTGACTTCGAGTATCAGGAGGCAGTCGTCCATCACTGGGCCTTCCCCGCTGAATTCGAGTCCAACTACAGTTACCCCGCCGCATCGTTCCTGGTCCCCGCCCTGGCGGTTGCCTTGCATATCGAGGATCTGAGCATCATCTATCTCGTCTTCTATCTGAGTATCGTGGCCCTGGTGTTGTGGCGGGCCCGCGACCGGATCGCCCGTAAACTGACCCTGGTCGTGTTAGCGGCCAACGCGGCCCTTTGGCCAACCATCGAGTCGGGTGCCACCGACGCGCTCTACGCGCTCCTCGTCATGGTGGCCTGGGTGACTCGCGACCGCCGCTGGCTGTCCGCGCTCGCGCTCGGTCTGGCGGTGGCTTCGCGGCAGCAAGCCTGGTTCTTCCTTCTCTTCTACGTGGTTCTGATCGAGCGGACCGAGGGACGGCGCGAACTATTGGTGCGGCTAGGCATTATCGGAACCGTCTTCCTGGGCACGAACTTGCCCTATATGGTGGACTCTCCCGGCCAGTGGTTCGCCGGCGTGTTGGGCCCGATGCGCGATCCAATGTTCGCGCGGGGGTCCGGCATCGTGGCCGCCAGCACCGCGGGCGGCGCCTGGGCCCTTCCCCTGGGTCCGCGGTGGCTCTATGGCGCTCTGGAGGCTCTTGGAGTGGGCGCGAGTCTTGCCCTGTATTGGAAGAATTGTCGGCAGCACCCCAACACCGGCTTGGTGCTGGCCCCTCTTGGGCTCTTCTTCGCCTGGCGAAGCCTCTACTCCTACTTCCTCCCTCTTACCTTGCTGGCCCTTTATCCAGCCATGGTGGAACACCTCCGTCCCCGGCTAGAGAAAACCGGCGACGCGACGCGCGACCTGAGCCCGCGCGACCAGGCGGCCTGAGCGTCGGGCAATACGGTCATGGGAGTGGCATAAACGTTACCCGCGAATCTGCTCTCCTTGCCCTCCTGAAGCACAGAAACGCGGAAGGAACGGAAGACACAGAGTGCGCCCCCGATTCGCGCGGTGGTACCTGTACGCTGGGCTTCCTCAGAGTCGGTGGAGCGGACGTGCCTATCCCTCCGCTTTGCTCACTCCGCTCCCAGGGCCGTCATCTGTGTTTTCCATTCCCTCTGCGTTTCTGTGCTTCAAGGCGCCACACTCGGCCGCAGCCGCCGTATCCTTCCATCCGACCACGGTCGGAGGCCCGCCCATACCCGTGGATGGATCGGTTGCGGGGCGCCAGACGCTCTGCTAGTGTGGGAATCTCAATTCGCGTGGTGGAACCGTGATGGAGGGTTGAGCCGATGGCGCTCGATGTGCTGGCCGCTAGTTCACAGGTGCGGACCATGGCCGGAGCCCTGGCTGCTCAAGCGGCCCGGATGCGTGAGGTGCCCGGCTTCGCCACCGATCTCCTGCGAATCTGGCATGCCCGTTCCGAGGAGGCC
>DATBTL010000432.1:0-2906 GCA_036559345.1 Chloroflexota bacterium
TGGCGACAAGGTAAACGTGACTTTCAGCAACAACGCCGCCCTGCCGCATAGCGCGCAGGTGATTGCCTACTCCAAGAACGTTCCGTCGGGCCCGGTCTCCGACGCGTTTAAGGGCGCCAATACCGCCAAATCCACGTCCGGAGTTACCAAAGGAACGACTCAGAAGTTTTCCTTTATCGCGAATAAAGCCGGTAACTATCAGATCATTTGCGCCGTCCCTGGTCATGCCGCGGCCGGGATGTGGGATACCCTGGTAGTTTCCAAGTCCGCTCACACCGCCTCGGTGTCGCTCAAGAAGTAGCGCGTGCCGGCCGGCCGGAGCATTCGCTTCCGGCCGGCCACCCAGGGGGTCGCCGCGCGGCCCGCGATCCGCGCTGCTCAGAGAAGCGATTTGAGCCGGGCGCGGTCGATATTCCCTCCGCTCACCACCACCGCCACACGCGCGCTCGACCGTATTCCGCCCCGTCCAGCCAGGAGGGCGGCCAGGGCGGCGGCGCCCGATGGCTCGGCAACCAGTTTAGCCTGCTCCAGCATCAGGACCATCGCTTCCTGGATCTCCTGGTCCGACACAAGCACCACGTCATCCACGAATCGTTGCGCGACCGCCAGACCGAGGTCACTGACAAACGGAGGGGCCAGGCCGCCGGCGATCGTATCCACGGCGTTGAGCCGGACCACCTTCCCGGCCGCCAGCGCTCTCGACATGCCCGGCGCGCCCTCGGGCTCTACCCCGACGACCCGCACGCGAGGGGCCAGTTCTTTGATCGCCGTGGCAACGCCGCCGATCAATCCGCCGCCCCCAATTCCGACGAGCACCGCGTCCAGGTCGGGCATGTCCTCAAGGATTTCCAGGGCGAGCGTCCCCTGGCCCGCCATGACCAACGGATCAGCGAAGGGATGGACCGGAGTCTGACCGCGAAGAACAACCAACCGTTCGTAGTCGCGCATCATCTCAATTGACGTGTCGCCAACCTGAATCACCTCGGCCCCATAGGCCCGAGCGGCCGCGACCTTGCTCGCGGGGGCATTGAGGGGCATCACCACGGTAGCGGCGATTCCCTCCAGAGACGCTCCGAAGGCCAGGGCAACGGCATGGTTTCCCGCCGACGCTCCAATGACTCCCCGTACCCGCTCCTCGGGTCCCAGGCCGGCCAGCTTATTCAAGACGCCCCGCGCCTTGAACGAACCAGTGCGCTGGAACAGTTCCGCCTTGAGGGCGAGAGTCACGCCCGCCAGATCTCCCAGGCCAGGTTGTGGGAGCATTGGAGTACGGAAGAGCCGGTCACCGATGACCGCGCGCGCCAGTCGGATGTCGTTCAGTGAAATCACGAGGACTCTTCCTCCCTATCCGGGCCAACTGGTGAATGGATCACGGGACGATCATACCACTGGCAAGGAACTCCTCTCTATTGAGAGGAGTTCCTTGCCAGGCGGCGATGACGGATCGGCGGGGCACGTCATTCGTGCCTCACCAGCTCAACAGACGGTGGTAATCGGGGTGCCCGTTCTCGGGGTTTGGCGGTTCAGAAGGGTGGGGCCCACAACGAATGTTGAGGCGGCGGAGGCGTGATGTCGGGGCCGCACGGAGGCCGTGGGGCAGCAGCTAGGTATGGCGGGATGTTGGCCATTGGCCCGGAGAAGGATACAGCCTTGCGCGCCCCGTGGGCCGGAAGGACCCGGAGGGCCCTGGATGCCCTGCGGCCCTTGCGGGCCCTGAGGAACGAACAGGCTCCAACCGCTGCTGGCGTTCGCCGGTTCGACGCCGGTGCTGCTCGCCGTCGCGATCCACTCCGAATTGTTGTCCAGTACCACGTCATTCGCGTTGTAGGTCGCGCCGGAGGACCATGAGCCTCGCCAGGTGAGGCCGCTAGGCCCCTGAGCGCCCTGCGGTCCAGTCGCGCCGGTTGGACCGGCGGAACCCGGCGGCAAGAAGATACCCCAGTTTGAGTTGAGGCTGCTGGGCGCGGAGGAGGTATTCGGGACGGTGGCGATCCATTCCGAGCCGCCGTTAAAGACGATATCGTTCAGGTTGTAGTGGACGGAGGTCGCCCACTGCCCTTTCCAGGTGATACCGACCGTACCTTGCTGATTCCAGCTTATCGCGATCTCCCCCGTGGCGCACCCTGCCTGGGTTCCCGTGAGGAGAAATACCGCATGCTCTCCGGTCGCCGAGGCGGCCTTGGCATAGCAGGCATTGATCCGGGCCAAGGAGGCTGGGCCGGCGCCGCTGGCGAACGCATTGGTGCCCAGGAGGGTCGCGCAAAGAGCGGCGGTCACGAGTACGGCTCCCCATGGACGGCGCGGCCTCCGACCGCGCGCGGCTAGTGAACGCACCTCGTCCTTCAGGAGTAGGATCTCCTTAACCAGCGCCTCCTGAGTTGGGTTGGAGCCTTCCATCCATGTTCCTCCTCGTCGTGATTCACGGACACCGCGCCCTCATTCTGGGCGCATGGTGCAGGCTTGTTCCTCGGGCAGTCCGATAGATCCTCTCGATTGTGACCGTTCCGGCGGGCACGGTCCATAGAGTTTGCGGACAACTTGTACCCAGATCGAGGTCAGGGGGCCGATTCGACGAAGCAATTGGCACGAAAGCCGACCTACCAGACAGCGAACTACCCCTTCCAGGGGAGGCAGCGCGGCAAGGCTAGTAGTTTCCGAGTACGTGTACTCCGTGACAACAAGGAACCCCACCATTCCTGGTGGGGTCTTCCACTGGTGAGCCGCCCGAGACTCGAACTCGGAACCCATTGATTAAGAGTCGTTTCACGGCGTCGTCGCGCAACCGCGCGCAACGTTGTCACCAGAGGAGCGAGCCCGCCGAGCCGTGCGGTGCAACACGGTTCCCCGCCACGCTTGGACAATTCTTGGACAACTCTCCGCAGCTGCCGCCGTCGTGTGATGCATTG
>DATBTL010000433.1:0-2532 GCA_036559345.1 Chloroflexota bacterium
GTCCCGAACACCACCGGTTGGGTCTACTGGTCGGGCACCTCGTTCGCCACCCCGATCATCAGCGCGATCGCCGCCAATCTGTTGGCGGAGAACGAATATGGGTTGCGCGCGGGCCTCACCCATCACCGGCTCACCCCACGGGGCGTGATGGCCCGAGTGCTGGCGATGGCGGGGCCGACACCCGATCCGGCCGCCGATCCGGGGGCGCCGTACCTCAAGGTGAGCCAGCAGCGGTATTAAGTTATACAGGGGGCTTTCCTCTCCCTGAAACACAGATGGCACGGATAGTGACAGATGACACAGATAGCTTCCTAACCGAACTCGAAATGCCGGTCCTCAATGGCGAGCCACACATGGTTGCTTAATCAGCGGAGTCATCTGTGGTATCTGTTCGTATCTGCGTCATCTGTGTTTCAGGGCGCCAAGTGCACCAAGACGCAAAGCAGGCGGCAAGCGGCCTGAAGGCCACGCTAGCAGAGCAAATGAGGCTCCCCGGCATAAATGCCGGGGCTTCAGCTGTGTGCTGCTTCCGCATCCGAGGATTCGGTCAGCCCATAGCCGGCACGGGTGACGATGGCCATGATCAGCCCGATCTGCACCTCCATCCCATGGACCAGCAGATCGTCGAAGAATTGGTGGCACGAGAACCCGATTAGCGCGGCCAGACCCCCCAGGCTGATCGCCCGCCCAAGCGCGTCCGGCGCCCGCCGGTAGGCGCGGACGCAGATCACCATGCCGCTGCCGAAGAGGAAGAGGTAGGCGGCAAGACCAACCGCGCCCGCCTCGGCGGCGATATTGATGTAGTAATTGTGGGCATGTCCGAGATTGGCGTCCCACGGTCCGGCGACCCGATATTTGTCATATTGGGCCGGATAGTTACCGATCCCTACCCCCAGCCACCAATGGTCGGCGAACATATTGAGCCCGGCTTCCATGTGGGCCAGCCGCTCGGCCGTACTCCAGGTCGTGGGGAGCGGGTTGGCGACATCCACGTTGTTGATCCCGAGGCCCGCGGTCACTGGATCGACGACCGCCGTGGGGACCACCCCGGCCACGACGCCTGCCCCCACCAGCGCGATCACCGCTACCCCCAGGAGCAGAAACCCTCGGATCGCTTTTGTGGTGGCCAAGGCGATGGTGATCAGCGCGGCGGCGGCGGCAACTTCGCCCCCACGAGAGAGCGAACCAAGAACTCCGGCCGCGGTAACGATGGTGACCAGCCACATCCAGTGCCGAGGGAAGACGCGGAAGATCAGGCAGCAGACCGCCAGGGGAAGCACGGTATTCAGGTAACCGGCGAACGGATTGGGCTGAGCGAAGGTGCCGGAACCGCGCAGAACCGCACCGCGGGCGAAACTGCCGGGGCCGCTATGGAGCGCGACCTGCGCCATGCCAACCGCCGACTCGGCGATCACCGCCACGAACATCACCGCCAGTAGCGTCTTGAGATCCTTGCGGGTGCGGATCAGGCTCACCGCGATCATGTACGCGAACAGCATCTGCCCCCATTTGAGCAGCTCCTTCGCGCTCCCCACGAAATCGGTGGCCTGGCTCAGTGAGGCGATCAGCACGGCGCCGTAGATGAGCAAGGCCGGTCGCCAGGGGATTGGGCCGGTGGCCAGATCGCCCGTGGAGAGACCCCGGGTCAACCAGGCGCAGGCAACACAGAACACTACAAAATTGGTCACCGTCAGGTTGACGCCGCCCGCGTGCAGGTTATAGACCGACTCGAAGGGCACGCAAAAGGTCAGGGCGCACATCCCCAAATAGGGACGGGCCAGGAAAAATAGGAGGGCCGCTATCCCCACGATCGCCGCCACGGCATAGAGCGCCGGGACCACCACGATCACGATCGCTCCGAGCGCGATTATGGTCGGTAATCCGTACCGGCGGGAGGGGGCCTGCGACCGATAGCGTACGCGCACCGGAGGCGCGTCGAAACTTGAGCCGGAAAAGGGTAGGTTTAGCACCCCATTACTATACCAAAGCAGCTGGTTGGTGGTAGGCAGGAGCGGTTACGGGTTCGCTCCCCCTCCCAGGCGCGTACCCACCAGGATCACCGGTTGCAACGACGACGCGGCGGCGTCGGGGCTGGTTGCTTTCGCGTCAGGCGGAGGGAGGAAGCTCAGGCTTATCGTGGCGGGCCCGGTGGGTCCGGCCGCTTGCACCCGCAGATACCCGGTAACTCCCTCGAAGTGGGAGACCCTTGATACGGTCTCGCCGGGATGGCAGCCGACCGGAACGCACATTGGGGCGCCTGGAGGTCTTTGGGCGCCGCACAACGGTGGGCAGCCAAGGGTGAAGCGTCCGTAGGTCACCGATGCCGCCACGCGGAGATACATGGGATCGGTTGGGTGCGTTGAATCCTGGCTGAACGTCCCGGTCGCCGTCAGTACCGTGGTGCCCATGAACCCTGGGTACACGATAGCGGCGGCGTCGCCCGTCCGTGCCGTGCCGGTAATGCCGACGTGCCCCGACGAGGCCATGGGCAGCGGCACTCGCACCGGGCTCAGGGCCACGCTTAAGCTGCCT
>DATBTL010000434.1:0-11873 GCA_036559345.1 Chloroflexota bacterium
GCCGGCCCCGTTTGGTCCCAGGAGCCCGAACACCTCGCCCTCCGCGACCGTGAGGGTGAGGTCGTTGACGGCGGTGAAATCGCCGAACCGCTTCACCAGGTGCGCGGCCTCTAGAAGCGCCTGTCGCGGCTGGGCCGGAGCGCCGACGGCCTGCTCCATAGGTTCCCACTCCCCGCTTCAACCCCATGCCTCGTGATCCGTGTGTACGGTACCACCTCTGGCCCCAAGGCGCCCCCTTATCTCGCGCTTTGCGGACAAGGCCCTTTCCGGCTTTCTGGTGACCCGTATACTACCTCGAAGAAAGGGCCCACCATGATTACCGAATCTCCAGTTCAGGCTCCGAGCTATCTGCCCCCACCCCTGAAATGGGCCGGCGGCAAGCGCTGGCTCGTCCCACATCTCCTCCCGATCTGGGAAAAGCATCGGCATCGGCGCCTCCTTGAGCCCTTCTGTGGCGGTCTGGCGGTCCCGCTGGGCTTGCTCCCCCGACGAGCCCTGCTCAACGACGTGAATCCCCATCTGATCAACTTCTACCGCCAACTGCGGACAGGACTGGTTCTGGACGGAACCATGGAGAATGCTGACAGCCACTATTACGCGAGTCGGCAACGCTTTAATACCTTGATCGAGAAGGGCCTGACCGACACACCCAAGGCGGCGGCCCTCTTCTACTATCTGAATCGTACGTGCTACAACGGACTGTGCCGCTTTAACAAATCAGGGTTCTTTAATGTACCGTTCGGCAGATATAAGACGATCAACTACACCCGCGACTTTCGCGCCTACCGCCCGCACTTTGCGGACTGGCAGTTCTCCTGCGTGGACTTCGAGCAAATCACTTCGGATCGCGAGGATTTTATCTATGCCGATCCACCGTATGACGTGGAGTTCACCAGCTATTCGCAAGACGGCTTTACCTGGAAAGACCAGGAGCGTCTTGGCAGGTGGCTGGCAAGACATTCCGGCCCCGTGGTGCTTTCCAACCAGGCTACCGAGCGGATCATGACGCTTTACGCGGACCTCGGCTTCACCCTGATGACCCTGGAAGCGCCGCGCATGATCAACAACACCGGCGACCGCACCCCCGCTCTCGAGGTTCTCGCCACCAGGAATCTGTAGCCCACGTCCCGATAGACCGCTGCTGGCGCCAGCTCCGCGCGCTTTGGCTGGGTGGGAATGGACTCAACATCACACGGACCGCAACATAACAGCACATCACCACCCGGCAACTGCGCCATGGGCGCACCGGAGTTTTGTGATCCTGGTTGTAGCACTCTCGTTGCCGCAAGGATGCTCGCGCTCCCAGGAAAGGGCGGCCGGCCACAATTCTTCGATGCGCCCCGGCGCCGTGGACAGCGCATCGCTCCGCTTGAACCAGGCTATACTGTCTGTAACAATGCCTCCGTCATGAAAACAGAGAAAAGGGAGCGCCGCGTGTCCCAGCCGTCTCGTGTATGGCGTAGCGAATTGACCCCCCTGGCGTTTCTGGAACGCAGCGCCAGCGTCTTCCGTGACCGCGTCGCGGTGGTGGACGGCGATCGCCGCTATACCTACGCGGAGTTTGGTCAACGGGCGTGGCGATTGGCCCACGCCTTGCGGGCGGCCGGAATCGACGCGGGGGAACGGGTGGCGGTGCTGGCCCCCAACGGGGCGCCGATGATCGAGTCTCACTTCGGTATCCCCCTGCTGGGCGCGGTGATCGTGCCGATCAATACACGTCTTTCCCAGGACGAGGTCGCCTACATTCTCGATCATTCGGGCGCCTCGCTGCTGTTGGCCGGCAATGAGTTCGCGTCCACGGTCGCGGGTGCTTTCCAGCGGGCGGGTCGCGCCCTCCGCACCGTGTGGCTCAGCTCCACTCCCGGGGGTGACGATGCTCCGGAGCAGGCTCGGCCCAGCGACCGCGCCTATGAATCGTTCCTGGCCGGATCCGAGGCTCGTCCGTTCCCCTGGCGGCTCGATCCAGCGCAAGGCGAGGACGGAACGATCTCGATCAACTACACCAGCGGGACCACCGGGCGGCCCAAGGGGGTGATGTATCACCACCGCGGCGCCTACCTGAATGCCCTGGGGGAGATTATCACCTCCGGCCTGGAGACCGATTCGGTCTATCTCTGGACCCTGCCCCTCTTCCATTGCAATGGCTGGTGCTACCCCTGGGCGGTGGTGGCCGCCGGCGGTACGCAGGTGTGCTTGCGCGCTTTCGATGCCGGCGTTGCCTGGGATCTCATGCGCCGCGAGGGAGTAACCAACTTATGCGGCGCTCCCACCGTATTGACCGCTCTGCTGAACTGTCCCGCCGCCCAGGATGGCCCGCTCCCGCGGGCGCTCCGGATCACCACCGCCGCGGCTCCCCCGGCGCCGACCGTGATTGGGCAGTTGGAGGCCATGGGGATCTCGATCACCCATGTCTACGGCCTGACCGAAACCTATGGGCCGCATACGGTTTGCGCCTGGCAGCCGGAGTGGAATGGCTTGCCGGCCGAGGAGCGGGCGCGGCTCAAGGCGCGGCAGGGGGTGGCGATGATCATGGCCGACCCGATCCGGGTGGTGGACGAACAGATGCGCGACGTTCCCGCCGATGGCGAGACCATGGGCGAGGTGGTGATGCGCGGCAATAATGTGATGAAGGGATACTACCGTGACCCAGAGGCCACCGAGCGGTCGTTCCAGGGTGGCTGGTTCCACAGCGGCGACCTCGGGGTGATGTACCCGAATGGCTATATCGGGCTGCGTGATCGAGCGAAGGACATCATTATCAGCGGTGGCGAGAATATCTCCACCATCGAAGTGGAGCAGGTGATCTTGCGTCATCCAGCCGTGCTCGATTGCGCGGTGATCGCGATCCCGGATCCCAAATGGGGCGAGACACCCAAGGCATTCGTGACCCTCAAGCCCGGCGCCTCGCTGGACGCCGAGACCCTGATCACCTTTTGCCGCGATCACATGGCACACTTCAAGGCGCCCAGGGCGGTAGAATTCCAGGATCTGCCCAAAACCTCGACCGGGAAGACCCAGAAGTTCGTGCTCCGTGAGCGGGAGTGGCAGGGCTATGAGAAGCGCATCAATTGAGACTCGTGCGTAAGCGCTGCCGGGAGATAGCCAACCAGGAGGTTGCGTCATGAACAAGGTGATCAGTTTGGCGGAGGCAATCGCCGTCATCCCAACCGGCAGCAGCATAGCCCTGGGTGGAAACACCCTGCACCGGAGTCCCAGCGCCGCCATTCACGAATTGATCCGCCAGGACAAGAGTGCCCTCACCTTGATCAAGACCGCCGGCGCCTATGACATCGACATCCTCTGTGGGGCGGGCTGCGTAGCGCGCTTGGTCGTGGCCTACGTCGGCTTCGAGAACCTGCGGGGCATGGCCATGGGATTCCGTGCCGCTATCGAGACGGGCCAGGCGCGCCTGGAGGAGCATACCTGCGCCAGCGTGATCGCCGGACTCCGCGCGGCGGCACAGGGCATTCCCTTCATGCCGCTCGCCGGAATGACCGGCACCGATCTGGTCCCAGAGCGCTTCCACGCGGTTGCTAACCCCTATGGCGAGGGAAACGTGATCACTATACCGGCGATCCACCCTGACTGGGCGATCGTCCACGCGCAGGAAGCGGACGGCGAGGGAAACGCGCGCATTCTTGGCACTCAATTCGAGGATGCCCTGATCGCCAGGGCAGCCCGGCACGTATTGGTGACCTGTGAGAAGCTGGTGGATGGAGCGGAGTTGGCGCGACAGCCGGAACTGACCGTCATTCCCGGCTTCCAGGTGGACGCGGTGGCGGAGGCGCCGGGCGGCGCCTGGCCCGCCAGTTGCTGGGGCTATTATGACATTGATGAGGCAGCCATCGAGCGCTATTATGAATTGGCTGCCCAGGCGACTCCCGAGCGCATCAGAGACTTCATCGCGGAACAGGTAGGCGCGGATCGGGCCGTGACGGTAGGGGCGCGGTGATGGCGGAGGCTTCCGGAGAATCGTGTGATCCGGCGGTGATCATGGTGGCGGCCCTCAGCCGGCTCTTACGCGATGGGGAGCGGGTCTTTCACGGGGTTGCCTCTCCGCTGCCCATGGTGGCGATCCTTCTGGCGAAGGCGACTCACGCCCCGCGATTGGTTTACATAAACATTTCGGGCAGTATTGATCCGACGCCCAGCCGCCTGCCTCGATCCACCACCGACCCGGCGCTCCTGGAGGGAACTCGGGCCCTGATCACCCTGGCCGACGCCTTTGATCTTTCCGCGCGGGGTGAACTGGATACGGTGTTTCTGAGCGGGGTGCAGATTGATGCCCGTGGACGAATTAACATGAGCGCGATTGGCGACCCAGCGCGTCCCAAAATACGCTTACCAGGTGGTGCGGGGAGCGCGTTTCTGCTCCCCACCGCGAATCGGACCATCCTCTGGCGCACTCGCCACGACACTCGCACCTTCGTCGAGGAGGTGAGCTTCGCCACGGGGAGCGGGAACGTGGATCGGGTGGTCACTCCCCTCTGTGTGTTCCGCCGCGACTCGGCGGTGGGACGGCTGGTGGTGGAGAGCATTCACCCGAGCACCAGCGCCGAGGAGCTTGCGGCCCGCACCGGCTTCGCCGTCGATCTCACCGGCGTCCCAAGCACCCCGCCGCCCACCGAGATGGAACTGGCGGCGTTGTCCAGGGTAGATCCCGAGGGTATGCACCGGATTGAGTTCGCCTGACGCGGAGGCCCTGGGTGGCCCCGTCCTTTGTGCTCCGTCGGGTGTACGAGACTGGAGACCCGAACCCCCAGCTTGAGGTCGCCGCGCACACCCGGCCACAGCCGTCGTCCCAGCCGCTACGGCACCAAGGAGACTTGCGGCACGTCCCGGGTTGGATGCCGGCTCACGAATACCCGCGCCCCAAAAGCGCGCGCGACTAACCCCTCGGTGATCACGTCCCATGGGGCGCCGGTTACCAGGAGGGCTCCGTCCGCCAGGACCGCCAGGCGGTCGAAGTAGAGGGCGGCCAGATTAATGTCGTGGATGGCCGCCAGCACCGCCAATCCCTGATCAGCACACAGGCGGCTGACCAATTCAAGAAACCCCATCTGGTGCGCGATATCCAGGTGGGTCGTCGGTTCGTCCAGCAGCAGAATCCGCGGCTGTTGGGCCAGGGCCATGGCCAGGGCCACGCGCTGATGCTCGCCTCCGCTCAACTGTTGAAATGGGCGGTTGGCGATCTCGGTCAGGCTGGCCGCATGCAGGGCGGACTCGACGGCCAGCCGATCCTCCGGGGAGGGGAGGGCCAGGAATCCGGCGTAGGGGGCTCGGCCCAGTTCCACCACCTCGCGGACCGAGAAAGGAAACGGCACCTGCAACTCTTGCGGCACCACGGCCAGCATCCGCGCCCGTATTCGCCGTTCCATGCGGGTGAGGGGGATGCCCCCAAGGACGACCTGACCGGCGAACGGAGCCAGGGCGCCGGCCAGGCAGCGGAGGAGGGTGGATTTTCCGCTTCCATTCCGCCCGATCAGCGCCATCATCTGGCCGGGCGCCAGCGCGAGATCCACCTCTCGGAGCACCACGCGATTCCCGAAGCCGCAACTCAGATCATGAGCCTCCAGTAACAGCGGCATTCCCGCGTTTGTCGGCGCTTGGTTCATCCCGGCGACCCATCAGAAGCCATATTCACCCTTTTTGCGGCGGAGCAGAACCAGAAACCAGGGTGCGCCTACCAGGGCGGTGACCAAGCCCACCGGAAGCTCCTGAGGGGCCAGCACCATCCGGGCAAGGATGTCGGCGACCACCAGGAAGATCGCGCCCAGCAGCGCGGAGGCGGGGAGAAGCAGCCTGTGGTTGGCGCCAAAAAGGATGCGGGCGATATGCGGCACCAGGAGACCCACGAACGCGATCAGTCCGGCAAGGGCCACGGCCGTGCCGGCCAGGAGCGAGCCAAGCACCAGGATAAGGAGGCGCCGCCGCGCCACGTGCATGCCGAGGTAATGCGCCTGCTCGTCGCCCAGCAGTAATACGTTGAGGTCGCCGGCCAGGGCGAAGAGCCCAAGCATCCCGATCGCCAGGAGAGGCAGAGAGGTCACGAGTTGCTGGGTCGTGTTCTGGTCGAGATTGCCGAGCAGCCAGATATACATCTGGCGCAATTGGTCACTGAGTGATTCGATCAGGGCCGCCGCGGCATTCATGGCCGCGCTGACCGCGAAGCCGGCTAGCAGGAGGGTGGTACTGGGGAGCCGGTTCCCTACTCGGGCCAGGAAATAGACCAGGAACATCGCCCCGAGGGCCCCGCCGAACGCCGCCATGGAGACGAGACTGAAGCCCAGCCAGGCGGCCTGAATTGGCAGGGCGAGGGCCAGGATGGCTCCCATGCTGGCGCCAGCCGAGGTGCCGATGATCCCAGGGTCCGCCAGCGGATTGCGGAACATCGCCTGAAAGGCGGTCCCGGTCACCGCCAACGCCGCCCCCACGAGAATCGCGGTGAGCAGGCGAGGGAAGCGCACCAGGCTGATGATCGTGAGATCCACATCCGACCAGGTTCGGGCCGGATGGATAGGGAGCCATTGGAGGGCCATTCCCGCGATGGCGGTGGGCGAGATGTAGTCCGGCCCCAGGTTGAGCGACCCGAGGGACACGACGACCAGCAGCAGGTTCAGGCCGCAGAGAATGACGACAGGACGGCGCGCGGAGTGGGAGCGCGTCGTATGCGCTCCCGCCTTTACTCCCGCCACTCGCGCGACCGAGCTCAACGAAGCGCGCCCGGATGCAGCAACCGCGCCAGTCGTTCCAGTCCGTCCACGATCCGCGGCCCCGGGCGGCTGGCCAGATCGTCATTGAAGGGGTAGACGTGGTGGTGCTTCACGGCGCTGATCGCGCTCCAGCCGGGCCGCGCGGCAACACTCGCCGCGGTGATGCCATAGGCGGCATCGCCGAGCAGAATGACCTGCGGGTTATCGGCCAGCAGTGCTTCGGCGGCCAGCTGTGGATAGGGGTTGTTCACCCCGGCCGCGACATTCCTCCCGCCCGCCATGGTAATCAGGGAGTCCATGAAGCTGCCATGGCCGACCGTGTAGAGCGTCTTGTCCAACTCATAGAAGACAGTGGGACGCGATTTCAACGGGGCGACGGTGGCTGTTACGACGTTGATCCGACGTTGGAGGCCAGCCACTTCCTTTGTCGCGGCGGCGGGCACCCCGGCGGCGGCACCGATCAGAGTGATGTCGTGCAGGATGCCGGGGATGTCGTGTGGGTCCGTGACGAGCACCTTCAGGTGGAGTGATCGCAGCTTGTTCACGGTGAGTGGCAACACCAGGGAGGCCGAAATGAGGAGGTCCGGCTTCAGGGCCAGGATTTTCTCTAGAATAGGCCCGTTGAGTGTATAGACCACCGGCAATTTCCGCGCTGCCGCTGGGTAGTTGCTATAGGCGCTTACCCCAACCACGCGGGAACCAAGCCCCAGGGAAAAGAGGATCTCGGTCACGTTGGGGCCGAGGGCGATAATGCGCTTGGGTGGCGTCGCGAAGGTGAGCGTGGTGTGGTGATCGTCGACGACCACGATGGGCGATGGCGAGGGACGCGCGTGAGCCGGGGCGGCCCAGGCGCCCAAAACCAGCAGGGAAAACGCCAGAACGGAACCAATGCGTTTCATGACAAACATCTCCAACTATCCATGAGGTGGGACGCGGATGGGGCGTCGTATGAAGCGGATGACACGCGCTCCTTGGGAGGACGCCACTGGCCGCGTGGATAAGGCGGCATGGCAAAGAAAAGACAAAACCCCCAGGTCTCACGGGACCAGGGGGCGGTGATTAGCAAGTATTACTCATGGCGAGCGGCCCCTTTCCTCCGAAGGTGCTCCAGAACCCAGGGGCCGGTTTTCTGACTTCCAGCCGCGTTGGCTGGTTACAGTAGCGGGACTGTGCCGGTGTTGCACCGGACTTGCCCATTTAAGCCAGGAAAGTTACTTTCCCAGCACCCCCAAGTTGTCGACGTACGGCACGTCTCGATCAGGAGTATACCGCATCCATGTACCGGCAGCGGGGCTAACATATTTGAATTGGGACCGCGTCACGTTCGTGGAATACAGCCGGACGGTTTGGTGGAAAGTGCGTCTGGCTCGCCTTCCCGTCGCATGACTTGTCTGCCTTCGCACGGGGATCGGTCTAATCTGGCAGGTACAGTCGCTCCCCGGCTTCCACCTGGCCCATGCCGGCCGTAACGTCCGCTACCAGGCGCGCGAACGCTGCCTCCTCGGAAGCCGGGACAGGCACCGAGAGGCTGACCGTGTCGGTGTACCGCATGTCCCGCACGGTGAGGCCGGCCCGCGCCAGCGCATGCTCCAGGGCACCGGCTAACGGGTAGGCCACCTCCGCGCGCATCAGGGTGTGTGGCCGCATACGCCGAAAGCCCGCCGCGTGTATCGCTTCGGTCGCCGCCTTGCCGTAGGCTCTGGTCAGTCCACCGGCGCCGAGCAACGTGCCGCCGAAGTAGCGGGTCACCACTACCACCACATCGACCAGGGCTTCCCGTAGCAAGACCTCCATCATGGGCCGTCCTGCGGTGCCGCCGGGCTCCCCGTCGTCGGAGAACCGGCTAATGTCACCGGTATGGCCCAGCCGGTAGGCAAATGTGTGGTGGTTGGCTTCTGGATGGCGCTCCCGTTCTCCGGCAATTAGGGCGCGCGCCGCCTCCTCGTCCGCGCTTGGGGCGGCGAGGGCAAGGAACCGCGAGCGTTTAATCTCCAGTTCCGCTCGTCCCGATCCGTTTACGGTCCTGAAGGGCTGGGGCTCGTCTCTCACACCCGCCCCTCGATGATTACGGCGTCGTTCACCACACGCAGGTGATGTCGGTAGAGGCCGTAGGGCGCGGGGCCGGCCACCAGGTTGCCTTGTTTGTCGAACTGACTGCCGTGGCATGGGCACTCGAAGCGCTGGTCCTTTGGGGTCCAGTTCACCGCGCAGCCCTGATGGGTGCAGGTCTGCTCCAGAGCGAGCAGACCGTGACCTGCTTGGACCAGGAAGATGCCGGGGATCCCATTGTCGCCCATGTCATAGGGGATCGGACCCGCCACCCCGCCATTCCAGCGCATGCCGAGCAGGGAGACACGCTTTGGCTTGGTGGCGTGGGCGCCCGGGTCGGCCCGCTGCATGTAGCGGACCGTGAAGGCAAAATACAAGCCACCGAGGACGGCGCACATGCCGCCGCCGATCAGCAACAGAAGGTTGCCGCGGCTGGTCCCGGGAAACTCCTCGTCGTGCAGTTCGAGATCTTCGCGGTTTTGTTCGGCGCCCATCTCCCTCGTCATCTCCCCAGAGTGCTTTGCCTTCACTATACCCCGTGGGCGCTAGCCTCCGCGGTGCGGGCCCTGTACGATTGGAGCAGCGAAGATGAATGCGGGCGAGGGAGCGTATGGCCGGTAGAAAAGATGGCAGGGCGAATAACCAGTTGCGTCCGGTGCGATTGACCCCAGGATTTTTCAAGTATGCCGAGGGCTCGCTGCTGATCGAGATGGGCGAGACACGGGTGGCGTGCGCGGTAAGCGTCGAGGAACGGGTGCCGGCCTGGCTGCTCGGGAAGGGCCGCGGTTGGGTGACCGCCGAATACGCGATGCTCCCCCGCGCCACGCTCACCCGCACCGGACGCGAGTCCGGCCGGGTCGGGCTGAGCGGGCGCACCCAGGAAATCCAACGGCTGATCGGGCGCGCGCTCCGCCCGGCGGTGGATCTCAAGGCGCTCGGCGAGCGCACCCTTACCGTCGATTGCGATGTCTTGCAGGCGGACGGGGGCACGCGCACCGCCGCGGTGACTGGCGCCTACCTGGCCCTGCGGCTTGCCATCGCCAAACTGCAACGCGACGGGATCCTCAAGACCAATCCGCTGCGTATGGCGGTGGCGGCGGTAAGCGTAGGCATGGTAGGGGGCCAGGCCCGGCTTGACCTGCGCTACGAGGAGGACAGTCGTGCCGACGTGGATTGCAACATCGTGATGACCGAGGCGGGCGAGTTCATCGAGGTGCAAGGCACGGCGGAGGGGAAACCGTTCAGCCTTGCGACCATGCAGGAACTGCTGGCCCTTGCGACCGGCGGCATCAACGAATTGTTCACGCTGGGCAAGACGGTCATTGGTTGAGCCTGATCATTACCCACAAATCACACCTGGACGCCGCATCATGTAGGAGTGCCTGGAGCCCGTCCGGATGGTGATTGACCTGCTCATGGCGGGTGGTCAGTCGCCCGTGCGCGCGGCTAGCTCCGCCTCAGTCTCAGCCAGTCCCTGTTGCTGGTAGATGCCCAGCACGTTGCCCGCGGGATCGCGGAACCAGGCGGTGATCTCCTGCTGCGTAGGGTCGACGGGCCGCACGATTTCGCCGCCTGCCGCCACTATCGCGGCTACGGTCGTAGGTGCACTGGCAACCATAATAGAGATGAGCAAGCCGGGCTCGGATGATGGCACCCTGCCGAGTACCCACATGCCGCTGACCGAATTGACGGTGTCATCGAAGGCGGTCGAACCATCACCATGCCGGCGAATTTGCCAGCCGAACGCGCGTTCGTAGAACGCCGCGGACTGGTCGACATCGATGGCGGGGATCTCGACGTAACAGATCTTGCCCGTGCGGTAATATGGCGTGGCCATGGTCATCCCTTTTGCTCGGCGTGATAGGGCAGGATACCCTGCCACTGCTACGTGCCCCATCATACACCAGGGTCGGCCCTCGCGCCGCCCACCATGCCAATAACCGTGGCGGCCAGACCCGCGTCTTGCTCAGTGCAGCGTGAAGCCGTGCGTGCCCATTACCTTACCGTTGACGAGAACTTCAACGGTCCACTTGCCCGGCTTGGCGCCGCTCTGGAAGTTCAGGGGATTCGTGTGGATATAGTTTGTATAGCTCACGGTTCCGACCTGGCCTAAAATGACGATGCCCGTGGGATTCACCACTCGCAACTGGTAGGTCGTCTTGTGGACGATACCTCCGTCAATCTCAAAGAAGATCTCGACCACTTTGGTACCGTGTGGGAAGGAGTTCACTTGCTTGGAAGGTACGACGCCGCTGCTCGGCTGCCAGGCATCGTAGACTGCCTTGGTTGTGGTGGTAATGGTGATGACTCTCAACCCCTGCGACTGGGCGCTGACTGGGCCACCGCCAATCACGGGCACCAGCAGCCCTAACAAGCAGGCGACAAGTATACTGACAACCCTGCTCTTTAGGTGTCCGGACCGTGATCGGCGAAAGAATTGCATGACTCTGTCTCCCTTTCTATTTGCTGGAACTCCGCGCCGCGCGGCGAGCCGCTTCAACATAGGTAGTAGACCATCCAGGGAACAGGGCGGCAATCACCCAAAAGATTCAGCGCGGCCTCTCCCCAAACCACACCAGGACTTGCCCCAGACGTGCCACGGCCACGAACACCGCCAGCCATGTCACGCGGACGCCGACGCGCCACATCACAAAGCGCCAGTGCTCCACGTGGTTGGTGACCAATTCGTGTGCCTGTCTAGCGCAATCGCCTTCGCCGTGCTAGGATGTGCGGAAGCAAACAACCCCCACGCAAAGGCGACGCCGTATGGCCGAGTCGCAGCAGGCGGAAGCCGCAAGGCAGCCCGCTCCCGAACGGGTAGAGCGATCACGTGAGCTAGCGGGCGAGGAACCGGCGAGCCTATTGCAGCGTGCCGTGGCGCCGACCTTCCAGGGTGGACGGATAGACCCGCGACGGCTCACCCCACAGGCGATTTTGGCATTACAGCGCACAGCAGGCAATAACGCCGTCAATGCACTGCTGCGTCGGCAGGTGAGCACACTGCGGACCGTCCAGCGGCGTGGCGCCGCCGGATCATCCGCTGGCGGTACGTCGACCGACGCCGGAGGGACGCGTTCGCTGGCCGATATTGAGCGCGATTATCGTGCGATG
>DATBTL010000435.1:0-11550 GCA_036559345.1 Chloroflexota bacterium
CCCGGCGGCGATTGGGGCTAAAGTGGCTCACCCGGAACGTCCGGTGGTGGCGCTCTGCGGCGATGGCGGCTTTATGTTCACCTGCCAGGAGTTGATGACCGCCGTCTCGCTCGGTCTCAATCTGCCTGTGGTCGTCTTTAACGACGCGGCATACGGCTCCGTGCGGGAGAACCAGACCAAACGGTATGGGGGCCGCCACACCGCCGTGCGGCTGGATACCCCGGATTTCCCCGCCCTGGCCCGCGCCTACCACGCCCATGGGGTCCAGCTGGAGCGGCCGGCGGATCTGAGCCGGGCCCTGAACGATGCCTGGGCCGCCGACCGCCCTACCCTGATCGAACTGCAAGCGAGCTTTCAGTTCCCCTGAAAGCAGAAGGCCCCGACCTCGCCAATCGCGAGGTTGGGGCCTTGGAAGAGGACCAAGCCTGCCGATCCGGAATGAATCCGCTTATTTGGCGGACCGCACCTTCTCCTCGATGACCGGCTGGGCCGGGGCGCTGTCACCTTGACCGTGTGGGCGCGGGCACTGCGAACCTTGGGCAAACGGAGGGTCAGCAAGCCCTGCTCGTAGGCAGCCGAGGCTCCTTCGGCGTCGACCGCCGTGGGAAGGGTGAAGGACTGCTCGAAGGTGCCCTGCCCAATCCCGCTCCAGATTTGCTGCGCCTGCTCGAACTGAGGCGCCGCTCGCTCGCCCTTCACCTGAAGGGTAGCGCCCTTGACCATGATCTCCACCTTGTCCGGATCAATGCCCGGAACCGCGATCTGTACGATATAGCCCTCGGCCGTCTCGAACAGATTGGCGGGCATGGCTCCGGCGCCGACACTGCCAAGCAGGTTGCGGGGGCTGATAAAGCTATCGGCCACCAAGCGGTCCATTGCATCGCGGAGAGAGACGAACTCGGACGACGGGCTCCAGTATGCACGAATGGCCATGATCGGTGCTCCTTTGCCGGCTTTGCCGGCCTTGAAAGTATTCTTCTCGGGGCTCTCATCCTTGAGCCCCTTACAGTTAAGTTATAGCATAGCCACTGTGTTAATGTCAATAGTATTGAGTGTAATTATTGCAAGTATTTTTGGCTAGGCGTGGCTGGCCGCGGAGCTGGGGCGCCACATATTGGGGAGGTGCGGAATGGGTTGGCAGTCCTCTCCCGGCATTGATAGGCCGTCGTGACGGCCGCACAAAGCGATCCGGGACACCCCTCCCCATGGAAGGATGCCCCGGATCGCTTTACCGGCGTCAGGCGAGGCTAGTTGCCGCCCACCTGAGAGCCGGATTGGGTTTGGTCACCGGCCTGCACGGTATCGGTCTCGGGCATGGTGGCCGCGCCCTCACTGCCGGCGCCCTCACTGGCGGCGCCGGCGGCGTCAGGTGGCCCAGAGGTGTTCTGGCTGTCCTGGCAATTGCCGTCCTCGTTGCCCGCGGCATCAACCGTGCAAGGCGCGTTGCTGGCCGCGTCCGCGGCGCCGGTTGCGTCCGCGGTCTGGATCTCGGCCGTTACCGCCTTCACTCCGGCCGCCGCTACCGCGTGGGTGGCGGGGTGCGCGGAAACCGTGCCGCTGGAGTGGGTCACGCCCGCTACCCCTCCGAGCATCGCCAAACTCAAACCGGCCCCCATGACTATCCGCTTGAACATCGTACCCTCCCTGTGGGTGGTTGCGTGCGCCGGGCCGGACACTTGCCGGTCTTCAACGCCAATTCAGCATCGCAGTCCCGAGTTAGAGCCCGGTCAGGGAATGGTTAGAGTCTGGTTAGAAATTGGCAGGATCACGATAAAGGTGCTGCCCTGGCCCAGCGTGCTCTCCACGGCAATCCTCCCCCCATGCGCCTGCACGATCCAGCGCGCGATCGCCAGCCCCAAACCAGCCCCACCCGTGTGGCGCCCGCGGGCGCGGTCCAGGCGATAGAAACGTTCGAAGATATGCTCGATTTCCTCGGGGGCGATACCTGGCCCGCTGTCCCGCACCGCGAGCCGCGCCTCTCCATCCGCCACGGTCAGCGACAATTCGACCAAGCCGCCAGGCGGCGTATGGGTGACCGCATTGTCGACCAGGTTCAGCACTACCTGCTTGATCAGGTCGGCATCGCCCTGGATCTGTGCCTGGTCCTCGTGACCGATCGCGATCCGCACGGTTGGCGAGAGACCGTGCGCCTGTCGCGCCACCTCCAACAGCAAGCCATCGAGTTCCACCGGACGGCGGTCGATGGCGCGCGCCTCATCGCCGCGGGCCAGCAACAGCAGATTGGCGACCAGGCGGCCCATGCGGCCCGTCTCGTCCCGAACCAGGGCCAGTCCCTCGCGTGTCTCGGGGTCCAGATCCGGCTTGAGGAGCAAGACCTCGCTCCGCCCGCGCACGATGGCCAGCGGGGTGCGCAACTCGTGCGAGGCATCCGCCACGAAGCGGCGTTGGGCCGCGAAGGCTTCATGCAGGCGATCCAGCATGGTATCAAAGGCGCCGGCCAGCCTGGCCACCTCGCGGGGCGGCTTCCTTAAGTCCAGCCGCCGGTCAAGCCGGTGGGCGTTGATGCTTTCCGCTACCTCCGCCATCTCATCCAGCGAACGGAGCCCGTGGCGGACGAGCACCCCGCTTCCCACCACGACCAGCATCACCGCGGTGAGGCCGCCTCCGATCAACAGGAGGAGGAGCGCGTGGGTGGTATCGGTTACGCCATTCAGCGAGGCCGCCACCATGACCAGGCCCACGGGAAGCCCCGCCCGCGAGGCCGGCAGGGTATAGACGCGGACCGCGCCGCCCGCCGTCGCTTGGGTCCATAGGCGAGGAGTGGGACGAGCAGCCCCAAGCGACAGAGAGAGCCGGGCGCGGCTCATATTGCTGGATCGGGCGAGCAGACGCCCGCGCGTATTGAAGGTCTCGATAAAAATGCCCGCCGTGGCGAACTGATCGATAGAGGTGACGTCAACATGCTGGCCTGTGGGATCGCCCTGCGACTCCGAGCCGCCGAAGTCGAAGTTACCGGCAACTTGTTGGGCCTGGACGCGCAAGGTCCGGTCCAGATTGCCGGTGAGTACCTGGCCAACGGCCAGGTAGAGCACAAGGGCGAACCCCACGATGCACGCGGTGATCAAGCCGGCCAGCCAGAGGGTGAGGCGCGTCCGAATGCCGCGGAGCATGGCGGTTAGCCTCGAACCACGTAACCGACCCCACGAACCGCCTGGATCAAGTCGGGCTCACCTTCGGCGTTCATTTTCCCCCTCAGGGAGGCGATATAGACCTTCACCACATTGGATTCGATCTCGCAATCATACCCCCAGACGTTCTCCAGCAGGAGGCTATGGGTAAGCACCTGGCCGGCATTGCGGGCTAGATAAGCCAGAAGGTCGAATTCACGGGTGGTGAGACCCAGGAGACGTTCACCGCGCCACACCTGGCGCCCACCCAGATCGAGGGTGAGGTCGGCCACTCGAATGATCGTGGTGGATTGAGGCGCGTGGCGGCGCAACACGGCGCGTACCCGAGCCACCAGCTCGGCCAGCACGAAGGGCTTGGTCATGTAGTCATCCGCCCCCGCGTCCAGGCCGCCCACTTTCTCCTCCACCGCGTCGCGGGCGGTAAGCATAATCACTGGTGGCCCGCCCAGGGTCCGGAGTTGGCGGCACACTTCGACGCCGTCGAGCGTGGGGAGCAGCACATCCAGGATGATCAGTTCGGGCGAGCGCGCGCGTACCGACGCCAGGGCCGCCGGCCCATCGGCGGCCACTTCCACCTCATAGCCATAGTGGGTCAGCCCATCGCGGAGCACAAGGGCCAGCCGCTCATCATCGTCCACTACCAGAATACGTTCAGTCATCCCTACCGCTATGCCTCGCGCAACGTGTTGCCCGGCGAGAGAGCGCGCAGCCGTCCCAGCCCGATCGCCGTGGCCAGCAGTACCGCGGCCAGCGCCAGGGCCAACTGCAGACCGACCGCTCCCCAGCCGATGACCGGCGCGGTCGGCGGCGGGTCGAAGACGCCGGCCAGGATGATTACCAGCATCTCCGCCAGCACCCGACCGACCACCAGCCCCACAAGCAAGCCGACGGCCACCACCAGGCCGACTTCCGCCAGGAGGAAGGCGGCCGCCTGTCGGGTCGTGGCGCCCAGCGCCGCCAGCACCGCGAACTCGCGCCGCCGTTCGCCCACCGCGGTCACCAGGAAGGCCGCCAGGCCCAGGCAGAGTACGCCCAGGGCGAAGGCGCCCTCGATCGTGGCCAGGCCGTTGAGGTTGATCGCGGTCAGCGAGGTGGCCA
This sequence comes from Chloroflexota bacterium, assembly GCA_036559345.1. Classification (GTDB taxonomy): domain Bacteria; phylum Chloroflexota; class UBA5177; order JANWHV01; family JANWHV01; genus JANWHV01. The sequence goes on from DATBTL010000435.1 coordinate 4,248, forward strand.
GCAGGCCGGAGACCTCGCCGATGTGCCGCACCGTGCTGCCGGGCGGCAACTCGGCGGCCAGCCGGCCGGCCAGGGCCCCCGGATCGCCATCGGCCCGCAGCAGGTAGAAGCTGGGGTTCGGGTTACCGGTGATCTGGGCCAGATAGGCGCGATTGACTACCAGGAAGGCGTCCTTGGGCGCGGTGGGGAACTCGGTGGCGATCCCCGCCATATGAAAGGGCGCCAGCACATAGGTCTTGCTGTGGACGTTGTACAGGCGCAGGTTGATCCGGTCGCCCACGGCCATGCTGTAGTTCAGGGCCGTCTCGTCGGAGACCAGGATGCCGTCCGGCGTGGCGGCCAGTTTGTCCAGGGTCCGCGCCGCCGTGCCGGTCTGGAAGAAGGTGTCGGAGAAGCTGGTAGCCCGCCGCAGGCTGGCCACGTCGATGCCGAAGATGTCCTGGATCTCGGTGCCCACGTAGGCGACGGTGAGGGCGAACGGTGAGACGGCGGCCACGCCGGGGCCTGTGAGCTTACCGACCAGGGCCGGGTCGCCCTCGTGCCCAGCGGGCAGGGTGACCTTGACGTCGGCGCCCAGGGTAAGCTGCGCGTCCACCCGTTGCTGCTGGTTGTAGGTGGTGGCGAAGATGGAGAGGCTGACGGCGAAGGAGAGCGCCATGGCGGTCAGCGTGGCGGTACGCGCCAGCGGTCCGATCCGCCGCGCCACGCCCGCCAGCACGTAGGCCCCGGCGCCGCGCCCGGTAAGCAGCCTGCTCGTGAGAGGACGCATACGTACCAGGGCGGCCGTCACCAGCCGCAGACCGAAGAGCACGGCGCCGGTCCAGAACAGCAACGGCGCCAGGAAGGTGTACAGCGAGAGTGAGAGCGTGGGGTTGCCCTCGCCGTTGAGCACGGGGTGGAAGCCGTTGGCGATGGTGATCCGGTAGATCACCAGGCCGGCCGCCAGCATCGCCAGATCCAGGTAGAGCCGGCGCCAGAGCGGTGCGCGCTCCGTGCGCGCCACGCGGCGGCGCGCGTCGACCACCTCCTCACCCAGCAAGGTACGCAGGGGGAGCAGGGTGGCCAACCCAGCCACCAGCAGGCTGCCGACCAGCGCCAACCCTGCCGATTGCAACAGAGGCATCCCAAAGACCACCGCCACACCGGGCGCCAGACCCACCGCCAGCAGCCCCAGCGCCAACCCAAGCAGCGTTCCGACGAGCACCAGCCCGCCCATCGCCGCCCCGATTAGCGTCAACAACAGGCGGCTATCGACGCCGCGGGCGCGCAGCAGGGCGAACTCCGGCCGCTGCACTTCCAGGTAGCCCGCCGTGGCGCCGCGAGCAAAGAGCCCGGCCAGCGCCACGCCGGGCAGGGCCAGGAAGACGAAGATCACGATGGCCCAGATGGTGTCCGATCGGGCCGTGTCGAGGGCGCCATACAGGTTGTCCGCGATCACGACCTGGCCGGCGAATGGCTTCTCCAGGTCACGCCGCAGCCCGGTCAGCCAGGTCTGGGCCTGCGCGGGATCGGCGGGGATGGCGTTGTGGTCCAGGCGCAACTGCACCTGGGTACTGACCGCGGGCGCGCTCTTGGTCACCACGTCGGTGGGAGCCCGGCCGCTCTGGGCCCGCAAGACGGCGGCGTAGCGCGTCTGGAAGGTGTTGTAGGGCATCAGCACCACGTTGACCGGCGGGTTCGCCGACAGGGCTCGCAGGGCAGGATCGATCGGCCGGAAGAGGATGTCGGCCAGCTTGATATTCAGGATGCCGGTCACCGGCGCTCGCAACACGCCGGCGTGGCCCGGCAATTGTACGGTGATCGTGTCGCCGACCCGCGCCCCCAGATTGGTGCCCATGTCCTGGCTGATGGCGATGCCGCCGGCGCCGAAGCTGCCCTGGGTCAGGCGGAAGGCGTTGAAAGTACGGAGGTAACTGGGATCGACGGCTACCAGCGCCCCGCTGCCGGTGTTGGCGGCGCGATCGGCCCGATTCAGGCTGCTGGAAGCGAACGAGGCCAGCGCGAAGCGCTCGGCGGCGGCGACATGCGGTCCAGCACGCAGAATGGGCAGCGCGTTGGCCATGCTCCCCGCGCCGCCTTGCAGCTCGGCCTGCAGGTCCACCACCACGCCGCTCACCGCCCGCTGGGTCATGGTGCGGGAGGAGGCGGTGACGAAGAAGAGCACCGCGCCGAGCATTCCGGCCGCCAGGGCGATGCCGACCAGGGTGGCGAGGCTGCGCCGGGGCGTGCGGAGCAGCAACCGCCGAGCGAACCAGAGCGTACTCATGCGCGTGCTCCTTCCAGAAGTCCATCGCGGAGCCGCACCTCGCGGTCCGCGCGCCGGGCCATCTCGGCGTCGTGGGTCACCAGCACCAGGGCGGCCCCACGCTCGGCCAGCAAACGCAACAATAGCTCTATCACCGTGACGGCGGTGGCGGAATCCAGGCTGCCGGTCGGCTCGTCCGCCAGGACCACCGTCGGCTCGCCGGCCAGGGCCCGCGCGACGGCCACGCGCTGGCGCTGACCTCCAGAAAGCTCTTCCACCAAATAGTCGGCTCGATCGCTCAGTTCCACCAGTTCAAGCATCGTCCGCGCCGCCAGGGCCCGCCGGCCGGCCTCCACGCCGGCAAGAGCAAGGGGAAGCTCCACGTTCTCGCGCGCCGTCAGCGCCGGGAGCAGCCCGAAGGATTGAAAGATGAAGCCCAGATGGCGCCGCTGCACCGCGGCGGCGGCGCGTCCCCGGGCGAAGGGCGCCCCCGCGAAGCGCACCTCGCCGTTGGTGGGATGATCCAGGCCGCCCAGCAGGTGCAGGAGAGTGGTCTTACCGCAGCCGGAAGGGCCGGTGATCGCCACCCGTTCGCCCGGCGCCACGGCCAGGCTGACCCCGCGCAAGGCGTGGACCGCCGCCTCCCCGGCCCCGTAGACGCGCTCCACGCCGACAGTCTCCAGGACCGCGGAGATTCTCTGAGTGTCGCTCATCCTTGCTCCTCCAGAGGCGAGGCACCGGCGGTGTGGGCCGCGCCCTCGTGCCTCCGTACATTTTGGTCCAGTATGAGATCCTCCAACCGACCATCGGCCATGCGCACCACCCGATCAGCCTCGGCCGCCACGGCGGCGTTGTGGGTCACGGCGAGGACGGTCGTCCCGTAGCGGGCGCGAGCCTCGGCCAGGACCGCCAGCACACCCACGGCGGCGGCCGAATCCAGTTCACCGGTGATCTCGTCGGCCAGGAGCAGGGCCGGGGCGTTAGCCAGGGCGCAGGCCACCGCCACGCGCTGACGCTCGCCCCCCGAGAGAGCAGTGGGTCGGTGATGCCGGCGGTGCCGCACACCCAGCGCCGACAGCAACTCCTCGGCCCGACCCGAGGCATTGCGTCCGCCGGCCAGCCGCACCGGTAATTCTACGTTCTCCTGGGCGGTCAGGTATGGCAGCAGGTTGCCGTCCTGGTAGACGTAACCGATCCGGCGCAACCGCAGGGCGGCGCGGGCCCGCTCGTCCAGCCGGGTGATGTCGTGGCCCGCCACCCATATCTGGCCGGCGCTGGGCAGATCCAGACCGCCGAGCAGGTTGAGAAGGGTACTCTTGCCGCTGCCCGAGCGGCCTAGCACCGCCACGAACTCGCTGGGGCGCAGGGACAGCGTGGCGCCGCGCAGGGCCACCGTCTCAATGTCCGCCTCGCGGTAAATCTTGAACACATCGATCAGACGCACGACGGTGGATTCGGTCGCCGGTCGATCCGCTGTCGGGAGAGGTAGAACGCTCATCCTGGTTGCCATCGTTCCTCCCCTTACCGCCAGCCGAAGCTGTGGGCGATCCGCCGGAAGGCATCCACGTTATCGTCGCCGACCGGGGAGGCCAGGGTGAGCACGGCCAACCAATGCCGTCCGGCGAGATAGTAGCGGTCGGTCAACAGCGGGACCACTTTGCCGGTCACCTGATCGGGCGCGGAGGGGATGGTGTACTGTAGGTACCAGCCGCGGCCGCCGGGCAGGCTCACCGCGCGCGGGGTGCTGATCTTCACGGCGCCGGCGTGGCGCAGGCCGGCCAGTTCCGGACCGCGCACGAAGGCCGCCAGGCTACCGCGCGGCACGGATGGCAACGCTACCCGCTCCAGGCTGTCCTTGTCGGAGAAGGTGACGAGCGTGCCGCTGCCCCGCCGTCCCCAGCCCTCGATATATTCCACCTTGAAATGGGGGGCGACATACGTAAGATAGGTCGCGCTATCGGGAATATCCCCGTGAGCCCGCGTCATCGCCGAAGCCGCGTTCGCGGGAACAGGCTGGACGAACAGGGCCAGCAGGGTACAGAGCGCCACGAGCAGGGCCATCGGTCGCCCGGTGAACGGATGCGGTAGGGTTCGCGACATATGGGGAGCCTCCTTGTCTTGGATATTCTTTATCGCACGCACGGTACGATCGCTTCTGCCAGCATAGGCGGCAAAGCTAAGATGGGCGTGAAGTGAGGATGAGGATTCTCTTAACGTTTTTCGAATCTCAGATTAAGAAGATTCTCATCCCAGTTTCATCGCCCATTTACCATGGGCGGGTATGATCGACCCTGGAGCAGACGGACCCAATCAGCACGGGAGCACCCAGCACATGCGCATTCTCCTGGTCGAGGACGAGCCGCACATCGCCTCCTTTGTCCGCCGCGGCATGGAGGAAGAGCAGCACGCGGTCGATATAGCGATCGACGGGGACGAGGGTCTCCATCTAGCCGAGATCAATCCCTATGACGTGGTGGTGCTGGATATTATGTTGCCGCGCCTCAATGGGATTGAGGTGTGCCGCCGTCTCCGCGCCGGCGGTATTTCCATTCCAATCCTGATGCTGACGGCCCGCGACAGCACCGAGGACGTGGTGGCCGGTCTGGACGCGGGCGCGGACGACTATCTGACCAAGCCCTTCGCCTTCGCCGTTCTCCTGGCCCGCCTCCGGGCCCTGCAGCGCCGTCAGACCCTGGACAAGCGCCCCCTGCGCCAGGTCGCCGATCTGGAGTTGGATCCGATTACCCGCGAGGTACGGCGGAGCGGGGTGCCGATCGATCTCTCCAATCGAGAATACGCGCTGCTCGAATACCTGCTGGAACGGCCTGGACGGGTACTTACCCGCGCCATGATCGGTGAGCGCTGTTGGGATATGAGTTTCGATACGGAATCCAACGTGATCGATGTCTACGTGGGCTATCTGCGCCGAAAGCTGGAGATCGGCGGCCAATCGAAGCTGATCCACACCGTCCGCGGGGTCGGCTACGTTCTGCGGGAGCCTTAAGATGAGATCTCGCCTCGCCGCGCCACGCCTGCTGCCCATCTCGCTACGCCTGCGCCTTACCCTCTGGTATGGGGCGCTGGTGCTGCTGGTGTTGCTGGGGTTCACCGCCTTCACCTACCTGGAGGTGCGTACCGCCCTCTATGAGAGTGTCGACACGGCGCTGGAGAATCGCGCCGCGCAGATCGCCGCCGTGACGACCCTTACCAGCGGCGGCGTGCAGTTCCAGACCGACGGCTTGCCAAGCGGAGTGGGCGATGGTGAGGTCTTCATCTTCGACCAGCGGGGCCGCCAACTCGAGCCACGGAGCGCCGCCAAACCGCTACGCCCGGATGCGGCGGCGGTGCGGCGAGCGGCCACTGGACACCCTGGTTGGACTGCCGCCCCGGACAACCTTCGCCTGTATACCGTGCGGCTGCGCGACGATGCCGGGCAGCCTTTCATCATCCAGGTGGCGGGGCCGCGGGAAGGGGCGGACCAGACGCTCGGCCGCGTGCTTGCCGCCTTGTTGTTGGCCGTGCCCATGCTGGTTCTGGTCAGTGGTTTCGGCGGCTTTTTCCTCTCGGGGCGGGCGCTGAGACCAATCGACCGCATCACCCGGACGGCTCGGCGGATTGGCGCCGGGGATTCTCATGAACGGCTGGGCCTGGCGCCGCGGAATGACGAGGTGGGCAGGCTCGCCGGCGCCTTTGATGAAATGCTGGACCGGCTGGATAGCGCTTTCGCGCGTCAGCGCCAATTCACCGGCGATGCCTCACATGAATTGCGCACCCCTTTGACTATCCTCCAGGGCGAGGTCGAGGTGGCTCTGCGCCGCCGCCGCGTCCCCGAGGAATACGAGACCACGCTGGAAACGATTCAGGGTCAGGTCAGCCGGATGACCGGCCTGGTGGAGGATCTGCTGACTGTTGCCCGCACGGAGAGCGAGCAGGCGGAGATGAGCCACGAGATTGTTGATCTTGGCGAACTGGTGGGTCAAGCCGCCGCCCACAGCCAGGCGCTGTTCACGGCAAAGCGCCTGAGCCTTACCCTGGACGCACAGCCAGGAATCATCGTGATGGGCGACCCAGGGACGCTCGCAAGAGTGGTGCTGAATCTCCTCTCCAATGCCGCGCGCTACACCGATCAGGGCGGAACCCAAGTAGCGGTAACCGCCGGCAATGGGCAGGCACGCATCATCGTCCGCGACACGGGGATCGGTATACCTTCCGAGCATCTGCGGCGGATCTTCGAGCGATTCTATCGGGTGGACAAGGCGAGATCGCGGGCCGCCGGGGGCAGCGGACTCGGGTTGGCGATCGCCCAGCGGATCGTGCGGGCCCATGGAGGCGCAATCGATGCCGAAAGCGTGGTGGGCAAGGGCAGCATATTCCGGGTTACGATTCCTCTGGCGGACCGCGTCTCCGATCGACCGCCAGATCCAATCGATACCCCCGCGCCACCGGCCCGGCAGGGGGCGAAAAGTCTCGCGCCGGATCAGGTGTGAAGCCCAGCCACTGAACCGCTGTGGCCAGAGGGCATGAACCAATTAACGTTTTGTGGCGTATGATCTCTACATGGGCCGCGGAGCAGCGGCCGGTTCAGTATCGGGAGGACAGGTCATGGACGAGGTGTCGAAGCAAAGGGCTACCGAGAATCTGCTGAAGTCGTTTGGGGCGCGCCGTTCGCGCCTGTCCTTGCTGAAAGGCGCGCTGGGAACGGGCGCGGCTATCGCGGGGGCCGGCATGCTTACCAAACTGCCCGCGTTCGCGGATACGGCAAACCCGGTTGAGGCTACGGCGGAGGATGCCTTGACCACGATCTTTACCATCGCGCGGACCGCCGAGCAGCTCGCGGTCACCTTCTACTCGAATGGCATCGCAAATGCCAGAGCGGGTCGTCTAGACCTGGGAGGGATCGACCTCGACAATATTATCGCCGCCGCCATTGAGGAGCAGATCCACCAGCAGTTCTTTACCGCCGCCGGCGGCGCCTCGCTGGCCGATGCCTTCAGTTTCCCTCAGGGCAACCGCACCTTCACGGACCTGGGAACCTTTATTGACACCCAGCAGACCCTT
>DATBTL010000436.1:0-12525 GCA_036559345.1 Chloroflexota bacterium
GTAGGCGGCCACGAGGTCGTCGATCTTACCCATTTTGGCGTGGTCCAAAATCGTCAAAGTTCGTAGGCTTCCGCGGGCACTCCTCCCCGAGCAACTCCGTGAAGCGCAACTCGACCACCTCACCGATCCGGCGGTAGTCCAGCCAGCCGCGGCGCCCGGCCTCGAAGGCGAGGGTATCGATTGTCACGGACGATGCATCCAGAAGCGCCGTCCAGTAGGTGTCAAAGAGCAGCGCTCCCCGTGCCCCCGCCAGATAGCCCATGGCAAGCGCGTACGCGACGCTTACGGGGGATGCCTTGGCCTGGGCCCGCATCTTGGTTAGGTGGCCGTGCAAGTGACCAGACTGCGTCCAGGACGAAGCGGCATTACGGGCGATCTTGTCAAGGGTCGCCTCATTGAAACGGTGGGGATCGGCGTCCGCCAACGTCTGCCGGAATTCCTCCTTGGGCACGATAGTGCCGGGCTGCATCCGGGGTAGCACGGATGCCGTCATCCGCAGCAATGGATCGCGCGCGTTCGCGCAGAGGCAGGCCAACAAGGGCTGACTCGCTTCCTCTGCGGCCCACAACCGGCGCAGCAGTCTGAAGAGCGGGACACCTGGGTCGAGAGCATACAGTTCGGCCAGCCGCTTGGCCGTGGCACGGCGATTGGAGACGCTGCGCTTAGCCAACACGTTCTCGCCAATGATCGCGGCCTGGTAGTCCGATTTCCTTGCCTCCAGGGGCAGGCAGGCAAGCAGAGCCCGCAGTTCAGCCAGCATGATCGTCCTGCTGGTCATGACCCCACGCGCACCGGTCTTGAACCCCGCGCCGGCGGGCAAGACCGCAGGCGGAGCAACGATGCCGTCCAGGATCACCTCCCCTTGCCGCTCAACCAAAGAACGCGCCACATGCCTTCCAGGAGCACTGTAGCACAGGTTCCTCTGGTGAGGAATGGGAAGTACGCACTCAATGGGCGTCATAGACCCGGCATCGGCCGCGCTCCTACAGGTCGGGAGCGGCCAATCCCTGGATACCAAGCATCAGGGATGCCTCGCCACCGTGATGGAGATCATGCTCGATCAGATGCCAGACCACCCATTGGCGGGTGAAGGTGGCCGGATCATCTCCCGGATCATTTTCGTAGCTCTGGGCCCACTCCTCTGGGGTCCAGCGGCCGATCGCCTCCTCGATCACCCGCCACGACAGCCGCAGCGCGGCCACCAGTTCGGAGGCGTCGCGGGCGGGCATCCCCGGCCGATCCCAGGTTCCCAGGGCCGCGAACGCCTCGTCTCCCTCGCCGATCAGGCCGTGGAACCAGCGGGATCGGGCGCCAATCATGTGCGTGACCGCGTCGCCGAGCGAGCGGAGCTGGGGCGCCGGCCGCCAGGCCAGCTGATCAGATGACAGGGGCGCCAACGCCGTGGTCAGTAAGTTCTGGTAGTGGTGCCATCCTTGATAGAACGTGTCGAGCGTAGATTGCGGGTCGGCCATCATACTTCTCCCTCGGGCTTCGCCCATCACTATGATACGCAACTGATGCGTCCGGCATAGACGAAGAGAGGGTGCGCTATAGCACATCCTCGTGCTCCTCCAGGAACAGCCGCCACGGTGCTACCATGGAAACAGTACCTCTCGTGGTCGGTGAGGTCGAGAAGAGGGAACCATGGCGATTCTTCGGCGCCTAATACGCCTTGTATGTCTCTGCACGCTCGGCGTTCCCCTCGGCGCCGCTCATGCCGCGCCGGCACCCGCTCCGGCGATGGCCGGGACGCGCCTCTCCACGATCACCTTGCCCAATGGGAGCCAGGAGACGCTGCGGACGCCTTCCGATCTCCAGGTGACCCTCTACGCCACCGGGCTGCCCAACGCCCGGCTCATGGCCCTTGGGCCGCGGGGCGATGTCTTCGTGGGTAGTTGGGGCGCCGGCACCGTGAGCGTCCTGCTCAACCGGAACGGGGCAAAACAGGCGTCGGGGGTAGTCACCTTGCTGAGCGGATTGGACGTGCCGAACAGCGTCGCCTATCGTGATGGCTACCTCTACGTCACCCAGGAGGATCGCCTGAGCCGCTGGCGCTACGACGTGGCGGCGGTGAGTCTTACCGCCGGCCAGCGGGTGGTCTCCGGGATCCCGGTGGGTGGCCGGCATCTGACCCGCACGGTCAGCCTGGGCCCGGACGGCTCGATCTACATCTCCATTGGCTCGTCGTGCAATGAGTGCGTGGATGCCGCGGATCGGGCCGTGATCATGCGCTACCGGCCCGACGGCAGCGGCGGCCAGGTGTACGCGCGCGGGCTGCGGAACGCGGTCGGGCTGGCCTGGCAACCAGGAGCGAATCGGTTGTGGGCGGTGGATAACGGCCAGGATCTACTGGGCGATAACGTGCCGCCGGATGAGCTTGATCTGATCCGCCAGGGAGGCGATTATGGCTGGCCGTACTGCTACGGCAACGGACAGCGGGATACGACCGTGTCCGTCCCGGCCGGCTACTGCGCCCATACGATCAACCCCGTGGTGAACTTGCAGGCGCATTCGGCCCCGCTGGGTCTGGCCTTTTACAGCGGTACACGGCTGCCTGCCCGCTACCGGGGCGGCGTCTTCGTCGCCTACCATGGCTCGGCCTCGCGTACGCAACGTACCGGCTACAAGGTCGTCTACATCCCGATCAGCGGGACGCGCGCGGGCGCCCCTCAGGATGTGGTCACCGGCTGGCTCACGGGGAGCGGCGCGGTCTGGGGCAGACCGGTGGGGCTGCTGGTCGCCGCCGACGGAAGCCTGCTGATCTCCGACGACTATCAGGGCGTGGTCTATCGCCTTGCTCCAGTGGGCCGCTGAGCGGATCTCACGAATCGGGCCGGCGGCGCGTTTACTAGGTAGCGCGCGACGAAATGGACCGGCGCCTCTTTTAGAGAACCGGGAGGACCGATCTCACATAGACCGTTCAGGGAGCGTTTACCCAGTATGAGCATGAAACCGTTCGAGGAAATCGTCACCGAACACGGACCCACCGTCCTCCGGGTCTGCCGGGCAATCCTCGGCCCGCACGAGGCGGAGGATGCCTGGTCGGAGACCTTTCTCTCCGCCATGCGGGCCTACCCTGAGTTGCGGCCGGGCAGCAACATCCAGGCATGGCTGGTCACGATCGCCAAGCGCAAAGCCATCGATCAACAGCGGGCCCTCGCCCGTAACCCACTCCCCGTCGAGGAACTCCCCGAGAGCCCGTCGACCGATGCGCATCCAGGGGAGCGGGATGACGAATTATGGTCGGCGCTCGAAGCCTTACCGAGGAAACAGCGCGAGGCGATTGCCTATCACCACATCGCCGGCCTGCCCTACGCCCAGATCGCCGAGCTTCTCGGTAACACGGAGAGCGCCGCCCGCAGAGCCGCCGCCGATGGGATCAAGACCCTGCGGGCTACCTATCAAGGAGCATTCCGATGAACAGCACGAATCATGCAACCGGGCAGACCACCGACGCGGATCTGTTGGCGGCCTTGCCGCTCATTGACGAAGACACCAACCGGCGCCTGCACGCCCGCCTCGTCCTGGCCGCCGAGGCCGAGGGCATCCTGGACCTCGCCTACCGCACCATCGACACTCCGGTCGGCTCGCTGCTGCTGGCCGCGACCGACCAGGGCCTGGTGCGGGTCGCCTACGCCCGCGAGGACCATGACCGGGTGCTCGCGAAACTGGCCGAGCGGATCAGTCCGCGAATCCTCCACGCCCCAGCCAGGCTGGATCGGTTCGCCCGTGAAATCGAGGAGTACTTCGCCGGCGCCAGAACCCTGTTCGACGTACCGTTGGACTTCCGCCTCTCGACCGGCTTCCGTCGGGAGGTCCTGACGCACCTATCGGAGATCGGCTACGGGAAGACGGCCAGCTACGCGAGTGTCGCCCAAGCCGTCGGCAATCCCAAGGCAGTCCGCGCGGTCGGCACCGCGTGCGCGACTAACCCGCTGCCAGTCGTCGTTCCCTGCCACCGAGTGGTTCGTTCGGATGGCGCCGTGGGAGGGTACGCCGGTGGCCCGGTCGCGAAAACTACGCTACTGCGGCTGGAGGCAGCGGCATGACCACGATAACCACCATCACGGAGCTTGCTGGGAACCCGGTTCAGCGAGTCGGCGCCCAGCTCTGGGATGCCCTTACCCAGGAGATGCATGAGTACGGGTGCGCGCTGACCGGCCCCCTGCTTACTCCCGAGGAATGTGCCCAACTGGCCGCGCTCTATGACGAGCCGCGGCACTTCCGGTCGACCATTAACATGGAGCGATACCGGTTCGGCAAAGGCGAGTACCGCTATTTCGCGTATCCCTTGCCGGACCTCGTCCAGCGGTTGCGCCAGGCGTTCTATCCGTACCTCTTGCCTATCGCGCGCGATTGGGCCGCCAAACTTGGCAAGGACGCGCCGTGGCCGGACACACTGGAGGAGTGGCTGGCAATGTGTCACGCCGCCGGACAGTCCAAGCCAACCGCGATTTTACTGCGATATGGAGCGGGCGACTGGAACGCGCTGCACCGCGATCTCTATGGGGATCTGGTCTTCCCAATGCAGGTCGTGATCGGTCTGAACCAGCCGGGCAGGGACTTTACCGGCGGCGAATTCCTGCTAATCGAGCAGCGCCCGCGCGCCCAATCGCGCGGGATCGTCCGGACCCTGGAGCAGGGTCACGGGCTGATCTTCACCACCCGTGAGCGGCCGGTGGAATCCACGCGGGGTTGGGCTCAGGGGCCGATGCGTCATGGGGTGAGCGAGATCCGCTCCGGGATTCGCCATACCCTTGGCCTGGTCTTCCACGACGCCGGCTGATCGTACGCCGTGAGACGGCAAGAACCGGCGAAGACCTACACACTCATGGGAGCCGACGGCACACCCTATGAAAGCGCCGTGCCGGGGACGTTGGGTGGGAACCGACGGGGAAAACTCTACGGTCGCCTCGATTGCCGGACCGCGTTGGCGGCCCTCGCCAGGGGCGGATACGCGCGGGATCGGGTATTCTTCGCCGACGAGGCGACCGCCGAGAAAGCAGGGTACAGGCCGTGCGCGGTCTGCCTGCCGGAGCGGTACAAAGCGTGGAAGGCTCAGAATCTCCGGTCGGAGGCCCGATCGTTCGGCACCGAATCGGCCAGGGCCCGCTCCAGGTCGTGGATCAGGTCGTCGGTGTCCTCGATCCCAACCGAGTAGCGCACCAACCCCTCGGGGATGCCCGCCGCCGCGCGTTCGGCGGGGGTCGATTCGACATGGCTTGTAGTGGCCGGCGGCCCGGCGACCGTCTCCACGGCCCCCAGGTTGGCGGCCAGATGGGCAAGTTGGAGGCGGGGCAGGAAGGCGCGCACCGCGTCGAATCCGCCGTCAAGCAAGAAGCTCAGCACCCCGCCGTAACCGCGCATTTGTTGTCGGGCGATCGCATGCCCTTGATGCCCTTCGAGACCGGGATACAACACGCCGGTGACCCGAGGGTGCTCGCGCAGGAAACGCGCGATGCGCAGGGCGCTCTCGTTCTGCTGCCGGATACGCAACTGCAAGGTCTTCATCCCGCGGAGCAGGAGATAGGCCGCCATCGGGTGCAGGGTGGCGCCGGTGATTTCACGGTAATGGTAGATCCGTTCGACCAGGGGCCGGGCCCCACAGATCACCCCGCCAAGGGCGTCGGCATGGCCGCCAAGGAACTTGGTCGCGCTGTGCAGGACCAGGTCCGCGCCCAGGGCCAGCGGACTCTGATTGATCGGCGTGGCGAAGGTATTGTCGACCACCACGATCGCTCCAGCCTGGTGGGCGGCGCGGGCCAGCCGCGCGATATCGACCACCTTGAGGGTCGGATTGGTCGGACTCTCCAGATAGAGCACCTGGCAACCGGCGGCGATGGCGGCCTCGATTGCCTCGTGGTCGGTCGTATCACAGAGTTCGACCACGATTCCGGCCCGCGGGAGAAACTCCACGAACAGCTTATTGGCGCCGCCATAGGTGTCCTTCACCGAGACCACCCTTTCCCCGGGCGCCAGCAAGGTGAAAAGGGTATTGCTGATTGCCGCCATGCCGGTGGCGAAACTGGTGGCTGCCTCGGCCCCCTCCAGCCGCCGCACCTTCTCCTCGAAGACCTGCACCGTGGGGTTGGTGTTTCGTCCGTAGATGTGGCCGGCTTTCTCGCCCAGCGCCACGGCCAGCCACTCGTCCACGTCGTGATAGCCGAATGATACGCTGTGGACCACCGGCACCTGGGTAGCGCCCTGCAACAGATAGTCTTCCTCGCCCGCCCAGACCGCCTGGGTGCCCCACCCATGCCGGCCCGTTGATGTTAGCTCATCCACGCCATCTCTTCTCTCTCTTGGGCCGTCGGTAACGAGCCCGTCTATTTTTCGCTATGTTCAGGATAGCATCCTTCGCCAGGCACTCGTTCGCGGGGCACGCACGGTGGCCCATGAATGCATCGGATCGGACGGATCCGTCGGATCGGACCGATCCGACGGATCCGTCCGATCGGGTTCCTCCACCGGCCACCCCGCCCTCGGTGGAAACCACGCTATTCGGGCGATCAGTGGATATGCTATGCTCTGCCTCATTCACGGCTCACGCCGGTGATCAGAGGAGGAGGTGATCGCGAGAAACGAGCGCCCTGTGCCACGGCGGACGCCCCAGCGAGATCAGTGCGGTAGCGCGGCGAGGCGATCGTCCGGGAAAGGCCAACCACGCGGAGGGATCGCGCGGTGGTCTCTCCTCTGAGGTGCGTCAATACGAGAAACGCCCGCTCGCTACTCCGCCCCAGTGATTAAGGAGTATTCGTGAAACGCCTCCGTCCGGTTCTTCTCGTCATCCTTCTTGGCAGTCTGGCCAGCGTGGCGCCGATCGGCCACCCGGTGGCCCACGCGGCGCGCGCCGCCGACACCTTCGCCCAGAATACCATCACCTACATCAGCCCCGGCCCTACGACAACGGTCACCGGCCAATCGGGCGGCGTGATCGCCGCCACGAACCCGAAGGTGGAATATCAGCCGATAAAGGACGATCTCTCGCCCAAGCGGCTGATTAACGCCGCCGCCATTCACGCGGCGGCCCTGGCGCTGACCGTCCCCCATCCGCAAAGCAATCCGCTGTCCGTCGGCAACGCACCGCTGATCTCGGGCTTTAACGGCCTCTCGCACCTCGACCAGCGAGCGGCGGGAACCGGTATCTACGCGAACACGCAGTTCAGCCTTGAGCCGCCGGATCAGATGCTGTGCGCCGCCAACGGCTATGTCTTCGAGGGCGTCAATAACGCGCTCACCGTCTACTCCACGGCCGGCGCCATCCTGGCCGGCCCCGAGGCATTCAGCCAGTTCTACAACCTGTCGCCCGAGATAAACCGCGCTACCCTTATCTATGGCGATTTCGTCTCGGACCCCCGTTGCCTATATGACAGTGGGACCGGTCGTTGGTTCGTGAGCGAGGTGCAATTGGGCGTGGATCCTGCCACCGGCGCGTACAACGGTACCTCGCACCTGGAACTTGCCGTGAGCAAGACGAGCGATCCCACCGGCGCCTACACGCTCTACTCGATCGACACCACCGATACCTCGCTCGGCATCCCCGGCTGCCCGTGTTTTGGCGACCAGCCGCTGATCGGCACGGACGCCAATGGCTTCTACATCAGCACCAATGAGTTCGGGATTCCCGGCGTCGGGTCGGGATTCGCGGGCGAGCATCTCTATGCGGCGTCCAAGTTCGCCCTCGCGGCGGGAGCGGCATCGATCCCCGTGGTGCAGTTCTACAACCTCACGCTGGCCGAAGGGCTAGCCTACTCGCTGCAACCAGCGCAATCTCCTGGCCAGCAGGGAGGCGACCAAGGCCAGCAGGGAGGCGACCAAGGCCAGCAGGGAGCCAACCAGGGCCAGCAGGGAGGCGACCCGAACGCGGCGGCGCTCAACCGTGACCGGCGCCACGGCGGCACGGAGTATTTCCTGAGCTCACTGGACTTCACCGGCACGCTGGATAACCGCATCGCGGTCTGGGCCTTGACCAATACGGCCTCGCTCGCCACGGCGACCCCAAACCTGGGGCTCTCCGATCGGATACTCTACAGCGAGACCTATGGCCAACCCTTTCCTGCCGTGCAGAAGGCGGGACCGACCCCGCTCGGCACCCTCGTAGGCGAGAGTTTGGAAACCCTGAACAGCAACGACGACCGCATGAATCAGGTGTATTATGCCGGCGGTAAACTGTTCGGCGCCCTGAACACCATCGTGGCCACCCCGAGTTGCGCCGCCTGCGTTGGCATCGCCTACTTCGTGGTGGCGCCAGACCTCGATCAAGGTACGCTCCTCGGGCGCATCACCAACCAGGGATACGTGGCGGTAAACGGGGAGAACGTCATGTTCCCCTCCATCGCCGTCAACTCACGGGGCGAAGGCGCCATGGCTTTCAGCCTGGTTGGACCTGATTTCTATCCCAGCGCCGCCTATACCCTGTTCAACCAGCGGCGTGGCGCCGCCAGCGTACAGGTCGGCGGCGCCGGCGCGGCGCCGGAGGACGGCTTCACCGGGTATGTAGCGTTCGGCGGCAACGGGGTCGCCCGCTGGGGTGACTACTCCGCCGCCGTGGCGGAGCCGAACGGCACGATCTGGGGGGCGGCCGAATACATCCCCAACGCGCCGCGGACCCAGCTCGCCAATTGGGGTACCTACGTCATGCACATTCGTCCGTAGGCTCGCTGGCCGACGGCGGATCGAGGAAAGGGACGGACTTCCAGGTGGAAGTCCGTCCCTTTCCTCGATCCAGCCTGCGTAGTCTGAATGAAAGAGAGTATGGTCTCGATGTCCGCTACGGAAAACGTCGGCGCCGCCCGCCGCGTCTACACGGTTGGTCACTCGACCCGCTCGGGGGATGACTTCCTCGCCCTGCTGCGCCAGTATGACATCGCGACCCTGGCCGACATCCGCACCGTGCCGCGTTCCCGGCACAATCCCCAGTTCAACACCGAGGAATTGGCTCGGACCCTCCCAAGCGAAGGAATCGCCTACGTACATCTAGCTTCGTCTGGCGGTTTCAATCCGCCCGGGGCAATGCCACGGATGTGCGCGCCTACGACGACCCGAGCATCCTGGTCAATGTCTCGGTGTGGGAATCGCTGGAGTCGCTCGCGGCCTTTGTCTACACGAGCGTGCATCGGCCGGTGATGGGACGGCGGCGCCAGTGGTTCGCGCGCTTCGACGGTCCCTACACGGCGCTCTGGTGGGTACCACCGGGTCACACGCCCGGAATCGAGGAGGCAAAGGAGCGGCTCGAACACCTGCGGGCTCATGGCGCGACCGCGTTTGCCTTCACCTTCAAGAGCCCGTTCCCCGCTCCGGAGGAAGCATTGTTGCTAATTTAATCAGTAAATACTTGTTCTACTCGTGCTGATCGGGGATGATATGGGCGCTGGCGCGTGCCCTGACGGTACCGCCTCGTGGGACGGTGTGTAGGGGGTTGGATGTGACGGATCGGGACGTACGGGCGTATATCGATCGGATCAACTACCATGGGCCGATTGCGCCCAATCTGGAAACCTTGCGGGGGCTCCATCTCGCGCATCTGCTGACCGTCCCCTTCGAGAACCTGGATATTCATCTGGGGCGTCCGATCGTTCTGGACCTCGGGCGTCTCTTCACCAAGATTGTGGAGCGTGGACGCGGCGGCTTCTGCTACGAATTGAACGGCCTGTTCGCCGATCTGCTCCGCGCGCTGGGGTTCCGCCTCGATCTCTTGTCGGCGCGGGTCGGCGGCTCCGATGGCGGGTTCGGCCCCGAGTTTGACCACCTGGCGTTGCTGGTCCATCTTGAACGGCGCTGGCTCGCCGATGTGGGCTTCGGCAAATCCTTCCGCCAGCCCTTGCTCCTTGATGATCCCGAGCCGCAAACGCATGATGGGATCGCCTATCGGGTCGGATGCGTGGGGGAAGAGTGGACCTTTGCCCAGCGTCAGCCGCCGGGCGAGTGGAAGTCAGAGTATCGCTTCACCCTGACGCCGCGCCGCCTCGACGACTTCGCCGCGATGTGCCGCTACCAACAGACCTCGCCTGAGTCCCACTTTACTCGTGGACGGCTCTGTTCCCGCGCCTTGCCCGAGGGCCATGTCACGCTCAGCGAGCACCGACTCATCGTCGAGGAGGAGGGCCGTCGCGAGGAGCGGATAATTGACGGCGCCGCTGCCTTCGACGCCGCGCTCCTGGCCCGCTTCGGCCTCGACCTGGATATGCCGTAGGGGAGGTTCGGGGTAGGACTAGGCTAGTTCCGACCCGCTCCTTCGTCCATTCGGCTGTTTCTCATCGCGACCCGCCGTGGCATGGTGAGGGAATACTGGCAGGGTCGAGCCGGCAGGCCGGCTCGCTTGTGGTTCCTGGCCGGTACGGAGGTGGAAAGATGGCGCGTTCAGCTGGAGAGAAATCTATTTCCCGCTTGAATGGGCACGGTATTGGACCTGGCTATAATCCTCGACCGCTCCTGAATGGCATGGTAGGGTTACTCTGCCTCGCCATGTTTCTGTTGGTTCTGGTGGTGAGTCATCGTGGGCCCTTGCCTGCCGACGTGAATGTTGAGTTGGGCGTGCAGCATCTCTTGCGCCATTCCCTCCTGGCGGGGCCGGTGGAAATGGTGAGCACGATGGGCTGGCCGATCCCGTCCGCCCTTACGGTCGTGGTCATCCTGTTGTGTTTCCTGGCCCTTCGCCGCTGGCTCGATGCCCTAATCATTATTCCCCTCGCGGTGGTATGCAGTCTCTCGAATCTTCTCACCGCCGACCTGGTCAAGCGCCCCCGTCCCGCCGGGCACGGGGTCTGGGTGATGGAAAAGGTCACCAATTACTTTAGCTTCCCGTCAGGACATGTGGTGTTCGCCACCGCGGTATGGGGCTTTATCGTATTCCTAACCTGGCGCGCGCTTCCGGGAGCGGCCTGGGTCTGGATCCCGCGTATCCTCGGGTTAGCTATCATCATTATCATGCCGGTCTCCCGAGTGCTGGAGGGGGAGCACTGGCCCAGCGACGTGATCGAAGGTGCTCTGTATGGGGCGTTTTGGCTCCTTCTAGGGATCGCGGTCTATCACTGGGCCGCCGCGCGCTACCCACGGCTGCTCGGGATCGCGGAACAGGGACGCCTGGAAACCGCGTCGGCTTCCCCCTGGGGTGGTGGATCGTCCGCCCGCCCGCGTATCGGGACACTGGCCCCGGCCAGGCAACCCATGAAGGAGAAACACTCCTCCGCCAGCCAAACCTAACCGCTACGATGAGCGGAGAATCCGGGGTTCAGGTTCACCAAGGAGATCGGTGATGAGTTTGCGTGCCAACGCTCGGCCGCCTGGTTCGCCGGCCGCCCCACTGCAAGCCGTGGCTCCGAAAAAACGGAGTTGGTGGTCACTGCAAG
This sequence comes from Chloroflexota bacterium, assembly GCA_036559345.1. Taxonomy (GTDB): domain Bacteria; phylum Chloroflexota; class UBA5177; order JANWHV01; family JANWHV01; genus JANWHV01. The sequence continues at coordinate 11,349 of DATBTL010000436.1, forward strand.
AATATGGCCGGCGGGCCTGGACCGTCCATCTGGTGATTCTGGCCATTTTCGCCGTCCTGGCCGCGGGCGCTCATTGGCTGCGAGCGGATCGCGTGGATGTATGGATTACCGATCAACTCCAGCGCCTACACGTCCTGGACGGACTTCTCTGGCTGGTAAGCTGGATTGGCTATACGCCGGAAGAGATCGTTATTTTTGGAGTGATCATTGTCCTGGTCTTCGCGGTGGGCTACCGAGTTGAGTCACTGTTTTTGCTGATCTCCGCAGTGGGAAGTAACCTGCTGGGGCTGCTGGTAAAGGACCTGGTGGCCCGCCCCCGCCCCAATGCTCCGTCCGTCCATGTGCTCCACCACGTAGGGGGGTATAGCTTTCCCTCGGGGCATGTGCTCACCTATATTGCCTTCTTCGGCTTCCTGGCCTATGTGGCCTGGGTTGAGCCGAGAAACTCGCTGGTGCGGAACCTGGTGCTTGTCCCGTGCGTTATCCTGGTCATCCTGGTCGGCCCATCGCGGATCTATGAGGGGGCGCACTGGGCGAGTGATGTGATTGGCGCCTATCTTCTGGGCTTCGTCTGGTTGAGCGCGATGCTGCGCGGGTATGTGGCCTGGATCGCGCGTGGAGCCCGCGAGGGGCCCGGTGGGGTGAAGGGCGGGCGCGACGCGGCCTCCGGCTGAGGCCCATAGGAGTGGGCGGGACGCGGGCCTCCGACTGCGGTCGGAGGCCCGGAACAACACTCTACCAAATATCGCTTGATGAACCACTAGGCGTCGGAGGCTCTGTCCGAAAGGATGGATATCCGCCGGGCCCGAATGGTGTTTCCGTCCGCGTCCCGCTTGCCTTTGACCTTCACCATCTCCCCGGCCCGAAGGTGCGCCAGCGTACCGGGATGGCCGTCATCTCCCGATTCTATCTTTGTTGCCGCGTCCACGATCACGGTCAGAACCTGGCCGGTTACCAAGTCCACGCCGGTAAGGGAGTCCGTGCCCACCGAAATCACCTGTAGCCGGCGCCTTTTCTTCCCGCCATCGGCCTCCACTCCGGGGTGCGGACGGGAATGGCCATGATGGATCAGGGAGGAGCCGGTGATTCCATCCAGCGATGCCGAATGGGCGCCCGGCTGGAAGAGTTCACCATTGTACCCGCGCGGTACCAGCATGGTAATGCCTCGCGCCCGCAC
>DATBTL010000437.1:0-6476 GCA_036559345.1 Chloroflexota bacterium
GGCAACGCCGTGCTCATCAGTTTGACACGGGACCATCCGCGGCGGTGGCCGAGGAGAGAGCATGCCTAACTCCGCCAGAAGCAGGCGCTTCTATGACCGGCAAGCAGCAAGCCACGATCGGCGCTGGCGACACTATCAAGCAGTGACGCATCAGGCCGTCCTGGCCCACCTGAATGGAAGCTTCCATCGCGTGCTGGATGTAGGCTGCGGCACCGGCGCACTCCTGAAACGGGTGCTGGAGCGGTATCCGGCGGCCGAGGGGATTGGGGTCGATGCGAGCGGCGGGATGTTAGCCGTGGCCCAGCGCAGGCTCGCTGGCTACGATGCTGATCTCCAACGCGCGGACGCGCGCCGCCTCCCGCTTCCCCGCCACTCCGTGGACCTGGTCACCCTGGTCAGCGTCCTCCACTACCTCCGCCGTCCCTCGGAGGCCCTGTTCGAAGCGGGCCGGGTGCTACGGCTGCGTCGTGTCGTACCGACAGGGGTCATCGGCGGCCGGAGGCGGTCGCTTCCTCGCCGTCTTCGTCGACCCGGCCCAGAACGCGCTGATAACGACACTCTACAACAACGGGCATCCTATCGGCGCCGAGCAGGCGTCTCCACTTCCGGCCGGCTTCGACCACACAGACTGGCACCACCTGACGGTGGATCAGGAGACCGACGGCACCGGGCAGCCGGTCTATCGCATCACGCTCTTGGACCGCAATCGCGATCCGCTAGCGGTACAAGAGCGAGCCCTGCCCGCGGTCTTCGGGCAGTATGGTGGCGCTGTCGGCGTCATGACCACGGGGGACGCGCGGGCCGATTTCGACAACATCACGGTCGCATCGCTGGACATGGCACCGGTGCCGGCGCCGCCCACCCCGTCCACGGGTACTCTGCTGCCCGGTTACTCTGACGAGTTCAATGGGGCGCTGGGGCCGCGGTGGTCGTGGATCCGTGAAGATCCGTCGAAGCACGGGTTCGTCAACGGCCAGTTGGAGATCACCGTGAACGGAGATCTCTACCGCCAATTCAATTCGGCCACGAACATCTTGCTGGAAAACCAGCCGGCTGGCGACTACGTGATGGAGACCAAGCTGACGTTCGACCCGAACCAGAACTTCCAGTCGGCGGGGCTCCTCGTATACAGCGACGACGACCACTACATCAAGGTCGGGCCGTACCACCACTTCTCGCTGACCAAAATCCTCTCCGCGCGCGAGACCCTGGAGCCGCAGCCAACTAGCAACACGCCGGGGCAGCCGCCGTGCGATGAGACCGCGCCCCAGGCGGGCAGCAACGTCGCGGTTCCGGCGTACTCCCACGATCAGTGCCCAGCCTACGGCGAGGCGTGGGACTACCTCGCCAATCCCACCCCGACCGAAAACGGCAGCATGGCCTATCATCCACGGGTGACCGACTGGCTGCGCGTCTATCGGCACGGCGACGTGTATACGCCATACGTCAGCCTGGACGACATGCAGTGGGTCAAGGGGTCCGCGTGGACGCTGTCGGCCACCACCCCCAGCTTCCCCGTCAGAATCGGCCTGTATGCCTTCTCGGCCGGGCCGAACAACGACGTGCCGGCCCTGTTCGACTACATGCATGTGTATACGCTCCCGTAGCAAGGGAAGCTACTCCGGAATCCGCTCATAGCGGTCAAGGAGAGGAAGACGCGACAGGTTCCCTGGGCGCGGCGACACCGCATACTCGGTGATCAGTACGTAGAGGCTTGGAGTTGTTCCTTCGCGGTGTCGTCCGGCGCCTGGTTGGCCGCCAGGGGCAAGCGGACGGTAAAGGTGCTGCCCCGGCCTTCCTCGCTCTCCACGGTCAGGATTCCCCCGTGGCTCTCTACGATGTGGCGCGCGCTGGCGAGACCGATTCCAGTCCCTTCGATCGTCCCGATCACGTTGGATGCCCGTTGGAATCGCTCGAAGATGCGAGCCAGCTCCGCCGCTGGGATCCCAACTCCCGAGTCGCGCACCGCCAGTGCCGCCCATTCCGCCTCGCCGGGGCGCTCCTGCTCCAGCCGGATGCTCACCGTGATCGGTCCGCCTCCGGGGCTGAATTTGATCGCGTTGGCCAACAGATTATCGACGACCCGCGCCAGCCGCGCGCGGTCCCACGAGCCGGCGAGCTCGGCCAGATCGGTCTCGATCCGCGGGCGGTGGCCCGTCACCGTCGGCTCCAGAACAGCCATCACCTGCCGCGCCAGCGCCACGAGATCGGTTGGCCGGCGATCCAATTCCAGCGGCGCGTCCAAGCGCATCCGGGTCAGATCCAGCATGCTATTGATCAGCTCGCTCATGCGGGTGGCCGTTTGGTCGATGGTTCGCAGCCCGTCCAACAGCCCATCGGCGAGTTGCCGCGCCTCGGGCGCGCTCGCCCGTGTGGCTCGGCGATGCAGGAGCTCGGCCATACCCTTGATCCCCGTAAGCGGGGTTTTGAGGTCGTGCGCCGCCGCCGCGAGGAACCCGTCACGCGCTTGAATGGCCTGTCGCGCTTCCTGATACAGTCGAGCGTTGTCCATGGCGATAGCGGCCTGGGCAGCCAGCCCGCTGACCAGCCGCTCGGCTCGCGCCGTGAAGATACCCCGCCCGGAGTGGCCCATGAAGAGGCCGCCGATCACCTGGCCCGACCTGGCGATCACGGGCACCGCGAGATAACTTCGCACCGGAAGGTGTCCCGGCGGCAAGCCATGATATGGCGCGTTCAGCCCGTAGCGCGGATCCTCGGTCACGTCATCCAGCCGTACAACTCCCTCGCCCCGAAAGGTGGGACCGAAGATGGCGGTATTCCGTGGAATAGGGTAGTGGGTGAAATCCTCCCGGCGCGCTCCGGCGAGCGCGTAGAGTTGGTAGGCGTCTCCACGCTCATCAACGCTATTGTAGAAAAAGGCGCCGACCTGGGCCCCGCTCAGAGCTGTCGCGGCATCGGTTACCGCCTGCGCTAGGGCCTCCAGATCAAGTTCCGCCGTCAGTAGCCTCCCGACGTGGTTAATGGTCTCCAGAGTTTCGGTTTCCTCGCGCAAGGCATCGTCAGCCCGCTTGCGCGCGATGGCGATACCCGCCAGATGGGTGGCGGTTTCAATCAACTGGAGGTTCGGCGGCTTCGGGTCGCGGGGCTCACGGTAGTACATGCCAAAGGATCCAAGGATATTGCCTCCGGCAGCCACGATGGGGATGGAATAGCAGGTACGAAGGCCGTGGCTCAAGGCCAGCGGGCGCCATTGGCCCTCCCAGCGGTGGTCGGTGGCGACATCCTCGACGATGACGTTCACCCCAAGATGCGCGGCCCTGCCGCAGGGTCCGAAGTACAGCGGCGTAATCGGGGCGTGCGCGAGCGAATCGATGAAGGTGTCCGGAAGACTGGGGGCGAGGCCGAGGTTGAACCGCTCACATTCGGGGTCGCGGACGAGAATCGAGCAGAGCATGCCATCGGATTGGTCCTCGATCAGGCGGATTAAGGCGGTGAGCACGTCAGCCAGCGCCGCCCCCGTGGCGATCGCTTCAAGTATTTGCTTCTGCCCGCTCAACAAGGCTTCGGCGCGGGCGCGTTCGGTCACATCAATGTTCACCCCGACCACCCGAGTCGGGATGCCGGCCTCGTCCCGGACAATCGTTCCCTGGGCGGAAAGAATACGGACGCTGCCGTCGGGCCAGATTACCCGGAACGTCGTGGCGAGGCCGCCATTTTCCGGCGCTGTCCCTCGCACCGCCTCGTCCATGCCGTCCCGGTCGAGGGGATGGACGAGGCGCAACCAGTGGTCATACGTGCCGCCGAACGTCCCCGGCATGAGACCGTAGAGGGCCTCAAGCTGCGTGGTCCAGGTAACCTGGCCAGTTGTGGTGTCCCACTCAAAGGTGCCGATGTGTCCCGCTTCCTGGGCCATGGCCAGCCGCTTCCGCGCTGCCTCCGCCTCATCGCGAGCGGCGCTCGCCGCCAACCGCGCTGCTTCGAGCCCGCGCGCCTGCTGCTGCAACATCGCGATAGCACGGAGGCGGTCATCGGTGGTGGGAAGTGCCGTATAGCTCTCGGCGGGGATGACGCGGGCGTGGGCCGCGCACACATCACCAATCGCGGCGGCTCCGGTCTCTCCATTCAGGCTCTCCAGGGGATAGGCGCAGAAAAGCGCGAAGGGGAGCCGTGCCCTCAGATCATTCCAGAGCTCTTCCAGGCGAACGGCGGCCGCGTAGTTCCCCTCCACCGCTAGAAGCGCCACCATCTCACCGAACGCGCGCACACGGCGCCCGCCCTCGGAAGCCCGCCTGATAACGCCCCCCACCACATCGGTGAATCGCCCGGGTTCCGGCCTTCCCTCGTCCATGATGAACGCCAGCATCTCGTCCGCGTCCAGGAAAACGTATCGACCATCGGCTTGCGTGGCGTCCAGGTCCAGCCCGTCGGCTCGCAGGCGATCCTCCAGACCAGAACGGTGGGCAGCCGTCGCGATCACCACCGCGGCATCGCCGGCGCGCAGAGTGGCGCCGACGAAGTCCTTGACCGCGTCAAGGAGGAAAGCATCCACGTCGTAGAACTGCACGAAATGCTCGGGCGGATCCATGCCGCGCCAGTCGATCCTCGGCGCGGCGCTCCGGCGCTGACCGGCGTCTACCCTCGTGCCCCGAGCGACCCATGATCGGGGTTTGGCGGTCGCGCGCTCGTCCAGAAGCCACTCCAGATCCTGGCGCCGAATACGCGTCGTCCGCTGCCCCAACCGGGCCGCGGGGAGGTAGCCCGCATTGATCCAGCGCCAGACGCTCACTCGGCTGACGCCCAACAAGTCGGCGGCCTGGGCAATGCCAAAGTAGTCACGTTCGTCAGTGGATCCCGGTACTGGGGCAGTGGATTCTTGCGGCATAGTCATCCGTTGGGTCCATTCGCATGTATCGTGGCGTAACGCTCTTGTTTCACAGCATAACATAGGGCTCTCTCGGGATCAACGAACAGACGTATCTTTTCGTGCCCCGTGAGTGCGGGATTGCTTTTGATCAGCTTGGCGGCCACTCGCTCCTACTGGCGCTCTCGGCCACGCCCGTGATGCGTGCCCGCCCCTCCCCTGCTCACCTGAAGATCGCGGCGAGCGCCGCCACCGCCGGTTTCGGCTCTCCGTGAAAATCGACGATAGCAGTATTGGTTGGGCAGGGGAACCCGTCATGACCCATCCAGATGATCAGGCCGCCACAGCGGGGGAATCGCTCCTTGCAGGCGCGAGCGGCGATGGCGAGCGCCCGCGCCTGGCGCTGCCGGCTCCAGGTGACGTACTCGCCCAGGTCGCCTGGCTCACGCCCGTGCTCCCGAACAAACTCCGCCCATTCGATCCACCAGGAGACGCGGTTCCACAACGGGTTGGCCGTGGTGCCGGGGACGGCGGGCCACGTCCCCCGGTACTGCTCGATCAGTGCCGCCGGGCTGGCCCCTGGGGCCCCGGTCTCCGACCGGAAGAGCGCGTCGTCGTGTTCCCAGTATTGGGTCCACTCCTGCTCCAGATCCCCGACCGCCTGCCACGGCCCATGCACGTCCCAGTGCAGTCCCTTCCCGAAGTCCTCCGCCGCCGCCATGAACCGGGGGCCACTGGACGAGGCGGGGAGGAAGCGGTGGGTTGGGTCCATCTCCGTCACGATTCGCGCCAGATGCGCGATCAGCGGATGGGTGGCATCCACCGGTTTCCCGGACCCTACTCTGTCGCCATCAAGGCTGCCCTGCAGTTCATTGCCGCCGCACCAAACGCAGCACGAGACATGATGGCGGCGTCGAACGATGTATGAGCGGGCGATCTCCCCCAACTCGGCGATCACCGCCGGATCCTCGGGCGGCCAGTTGTCGAGCCCGGAGGAGGACAGGGGAAACTCCTGCCAGACTAACAGCCCCAGTTCATCGCACAGAGAAGAGAAGATTTCCTTTTCCAGCCCGGCACCGCCCCAGACACGGAGAATATTGCAACCCATCCGCTGGTAAAGAACCAGCCGTTGGCGATACTGCTCGCCAGTCACATCGGCGAAGTTTGCCCGGATCGGGGTCCAGTTCACTCCCTGCAGGAAGATTGGTCGCCCATTGATCACGCACAGCCAGGGATCGGCGCCGGCGGGCGCGCCTTCACACTGCTCCCAGCGCAGGTTCTTAAAGCCCATCCGGCGCTCGATCATGTCCTGTTCCGCCCCCGAACGGTCAAGAAGGCGGCAACGCAGGGTGTACAGCGGTTGGGGGCCGGCGCCGTTCGGCCACCAGGGTTCCACCGCCAGGCCATCCCAGTGAATACCCGCCTGGAGATCAGCCGCCGGCCGCGCTTCCTCGCGGATCACCCGCTCGCCGCGTGTCAGGGTAAGGTAAACGCGAGCGTCCTCGGCTCCCCACACGTCCGCGCGGATGTCCAGCGCGCCCTGTCCGCCCGCGTCAAGCGACGCCGTGCAGACCAGTTCCGCGATCTCCGTCCCATCGGACACTTGTAGTTCCACGTCGTCCCAGATCCCGGTCTGCACCAGCCGAGGCATCCA
>DATBTL010000438.1:0-11677 GCA_036559345.1 Chloroflexota bacterium
CGCCGCAGGTAGCCGCGGAGGTGATAGAGAGTGGTCATGTCCTCCAGTGTACGGGAGGATCGGCCTCGATCGGTGCCCCGTGTCGCAAGGTTTACACCGGTAATCGAGGTAGAGGCGACCGCGGCGTACGTTGTCGTAGTCCGTGTCCAATGCACCCCTGCATGGCTTGAACAGAGGGGTATGTTATAATCAGTGCGCCCGCTGGCGCGTGGCTCACCCAGGTGGCGGGGAGTGCGTGATGGGTTGGGCAAACCTTGGAGTCCGGGTGGGCGTGGTCGCGTGTGACCGCCGTACCACCGTTGTACCGGCATTCGGCCGGGGATAGGTCTCGCCGCCTGTAAGGAGAGCAAGCCTTCCATGCCTACCACGCTTGAGATCACGTCCGCCTATGCCCAGATTCCCGTCGCTTCGCCCGCCGCGAACTATGCTGCCGTCCGGATCCGCCCCGAAGCGACCGTGCAAGCCCGCCCGCAGGTGCAGATCGGTTTGGTGATCGATACCAGCGGCAGCATGGACGGTCAAATCTCCGGCGCCTTCAGCCAGAAGAAGATCGATCTGGTCAAAGCCGCCGCCACCAATGTGATCAGCCAGCTCCAGGATGGAGACGCCATCTGCCTGATCGCCTTCTCCGATCGGGTGCAGATCCTCGTTCCCGCCACGGTGATCAGCGGCGACCGGAGCCGCATCCTCAACGCGATCCGTAACTTGCGCGCCGATGGCGGTACCCTGATGGGCGACGGAATCGCCGCCGCGCAGCAGCAGTTCTTCGCCCTCCCCGCCCAGAGCGCCGTCCGGAAGATCGTGGTCTTGACCGATGGCCAGACCAACGACGAGGACCGCTGCTATCAATTGGCCGAGCAGACCCAGATTCCCCTGATGCTGGGGGGGATCGGGGGCGACTATAATGGCCGCCTCCTGAACGAGATGGCGCGCAGCGCCCGTGGGATCGCCGAATATATCGAGCGAGCGGAGAACGTGGGCGACTTCTTCCGCGAGGTACTGGTCACCGTGCAGTCCACGGTGATCACCAACGCCGTGCTCAGCATGGACTACCGCCAGCGCTTCCGCCCCAAGCGGATCCACCAGGTGAGCCCCGAGTTGAAGTCGTTTGATTTCGTCCCGGTTACTCCCACCAATCGCCACACCCAGGTGCAACTGGGGGATATTCAGAAAGAGGGGATGACCCTCCTGATCGAGTATATCTACGAGGGTGGGGCCGGATTCGCCAATGAGTTTCAGGTGGCGTCGCTCTCCCTGCTGTATGATCAGCCGCCGCAACGGGAGCAGGAAGCCCGATCCGATGACTTTACGATTCAGCTCGCCGATACCACCGGCTTCCCGCCTATGAATCCCGCCGTCAAGCAGTACATCGATCACGCCGCCGTGGAGACCGCGCAAACGCAGCTCTTGCAGGCGGCCCAGGCCGGTGACGTGCCCGCCGCGACCCAGAAGCTGAATATCTTGCAACAGCGGCTGGAACAGGTGGGCGCCGATCCTAACTTTATCCAGCAAACGGTCAACACCATGCGCCTGCAACTGAATGACGCCGGCACGGCAACCGCGATCTCCGATTCCTCGGCCACCAAGAAGCTCACCAGCGGTACCCGGAAGCTGGTGCTGCCTTCACAGGGGCCCGAGCAAGGCGCGTGAGAGCAGGGTCCATCCCGCCGCGGCCTGGAACGCTCCGTTGGGGGCGGGGACGCGGCTATCGGCGTATCCGCCGGTCGTGGCGTAGAAAGGGAACAGCCCGATGATCACCTGCCCGCAATGCGGCACCCAAAATCTGCCCGGCATGGCCTACTGTGAGCACTGCGGCACCCCGCTTGAGGCGCCGGAGACTCAGGGCGAGACCACCACCGCCGGTCCCGATCAAGCAGCGGCCGACGCGAGTGCCCAGGCTCAATCGCTGATCGATCAACTACCCGCCGATAACCCGCCCAACCAGACGCCCGCGCCCCCGGACGGAGCTCCGGCCGATGTCGCGCCTCCCGCCGCCGATCCCGCTGATGTGGCGGCCCCGTCCGCGCCCGCCGATTCAGCCCCAGCCGCCCCAGCCGCCTCGACTCCGGTGTTAACCCTGGTATTCGCTACCGGCGGCCAGCATGACGTGACAAGCGAGATCACCAACGTGGGCCGATCCGACGTGGCGCAAAACTGGCATCCTGAGTTGGACTTGATTCCCTTTGGGGGCGCCGCCCCCGATCTGGGAGTATCCCGCCATCAGGCCCGGATCCAGCGTACGGGTGATACCTTTTCCATTACCGACGTGGGCAGTACCAATGGTACCTTCGTCAATGGGAAGATCCTGGAATACAATCAGCCGGTCGAGTTGCACGACGGTGACAGCCTCGCGTTCGGCGCCTTCAATACCAAGGTGACCATTCACTAGCCAAGCGCGGCGGGGGAACAAGGCCGCGGCCTGACGGCGGCGGGGAGTAGGTGTAGGTTATGGCAACCCTGACCTGCCCACAATGTGGGGCCGTGAACGCGGATACCAGCAAGTTCTGCAGCGGCTGCGGGATCAATCTGACCCAACCGTTGCGGACTACCCACGGCATTGGGCAAACGCCGCTGCCTCCTCCGTCCGCGCCGTCCACTCCCGGCCCAATCGCCCACCCGCCTCCGCCTCCTCCCGTCTCCGGCCAGGTTCCCCACGGAACGCCGGCCGGATCAACCCAGACCGCGAAGGGAACGGCCCCGGTCCCGCCCACCACCGGACTCGCGCTCGGCCCAGGGGTGCGGATTGGCGATGCCGGCCGCTACGTGGTGGACCGAGCCCTGGGCAAGGGCGGCATGGGCAGTATCTACCTGGCCCACGACACGCGGGTGAACAATAAGCCGGTGGTGATCAAGCAAATGCTCCCCACCTACACCACCGATGCCGAGCGAGTCGAGGCCGAAAGCGCCTTCCAGGAAGAGATGAAGACGCTGTCGCAGATGAGCCACCCCAACATCCCCACGATCAGCGACTTCTTCACCCAGGCGGGCTCGCATTTTATCGTGCAGGAGTTCGTGAGCGGCGAGGATCTGCAAAAGAAGCTGGACGCGGCGGGCGGGAAGGGTCTGCCCGAGAAGTTGGTCCTTGAATGGGCCAGCCAGGTCCTTTCCGTCCTTGCCTATCTGGAGGATCTGGATCCGCAGGTGATCCACCGCGACATCAAGCCCGCCAACATTGTGGTCGACGCCAACAACCGGGTGCGGGTGGTGGACTTCGGGGTGGCCTCGCATAAGTTCCGCCAGGGCACCGCCAAGGCAGGTCAGAACAAGGTGTCCGATGCCATGGGCACCCCAGGTTATGCCCCGCGGGAGCAGTTTCTCGGTCAGGAAACCTCACTCTCCGATCTCTATGCCCTGGGAGCCACCCTGCATCAGTTGCTGACCGGACGGAATCCCCAGGGGGTCGAGCCGCTTTTCCAGTACCCCCCAATCCGGAGCATTAACCCCAAGATTTCCGAGCCGACTGTCCGCGTGGTGAACAAGGCGTTGCAGAACGATCTCAAGCATCGCTACCAGAAGGCGGCCCAGATGAAGGCCGACGTGGACGCCCTCCTCACGCCCAAAGGAGTGCTCTCCACGGTCCGCGGCAAACTGGTGGCCGGCGTGGTGGTGCTGGCGGCCCTGATTGGCGTGGGCACCGGAGCGGTGATCTACGAGCAGCGCGCGACCACCCTCCCGCCCACCGGCTCGATCAGCATGGGCACGGTGGCGTTCGATGTCGATCCCACGGGGCGCGGGCAAAGCGCCGCCGATGTGGCCGCCTGGGCCAAGGCGAAGCGCGATGCCTCGGTGCAATGGCGGAACGGCAATATCACGCGGGCCGAGCAACTCTATGAGCAAGCGTCCACCAACGACCAGACGGACGCCGAAAGCCAGATCTACATCGAGAATGCCAGCATCCTCTCCAGCGGCCTGCCCTACTGGAAGATCGGGATCGGCAGTTCGTTCAATGGGGTGGACATCTCGGTGGGGCGCTTCGCCTTGCAGGGCGCCTATACAGCGCAGGATGAGATCAATCAGGCCGGAGGCATCGCGGGACGGAAGCTGGTGCTGGAGTTGGGGAACGATGCCAGCGGGGCCAGCGGAGCGGCCGACGCGGCGAAGGCCGCCGCGTCGGATGCCACTATGCTCGCCTTTCTCGGCTTCTCGTTTAGCAGCCGGACCAAGGCCGCCCAGCCGTACCTGGCGAACAACGGGATCCCGCAGCTCAGTCCCACCTCAAGCAGTCCCAGCCTGAACGGGAGCACCTATTTCTTCCGGGCAGTGCCCAGCGACGTGGTGCAGGGCCAGGATCTGGCCAAATACGCGAACAAGCAGTTTTTGGCGGGCGTGGCGCATCCCCGAGTAGTCGTGTTCCGCGATCCCAGCGATAGTTATAGTAATGGTCTGGCTACCATTTTCACTACCGACATAGGGAGCAAGGTTGCCCTGGTGCAAGAGAACTACACGGCGGACGCCACGACAGCGGCTCAGTATCAGAGCCTGATCCAACCCCTCTTCCAGCCAAGTCCGCCGAATCTGATCTTTTTTTCCGGGCGGGCCAGCGACGCGCTGCGCCTGGGACAGGCGATGGATACGCTCGGGGGCTGCACGGCCAGTGTGCAAGCCGGCCCCTATTGCCGTACTACCGTCCTGAGCGACGATGCCTTCTACGACCCGGCGCAGTTTATCGCCTACGGAAACGTATACAAGGGGCGCTACCGGTTCACCGGCTACTTCTATCCCGATGAATTCAGCCTGCTGCCCGCCCACAGCCCTGGTGCCGCGCGGATCCAGTTGATGGAGAGCGAGTACCGCCAACACTTCCAGGCGGCTGGGAAGCCCAGCGGCTATGGATTCGCGCGCGTCTCCTCGGAAGCCGCCTTGTTTTACGACGCGGTCAAACTGGTCGGCCAGGCGATTCACGATGCCGCCGGCTCCTCGGGGGCTGCCTCGGTGACCCGCGCGAGCTTGCGCGCCGCGATCGCCCGTGTCCATTACCCTGGGATCTCGGGCCAGATCCAGTACAACGAAGCACCGCCGCCGGCAACCGATCCCAACGCGCTGGGAATCGGCGATCCGATTAACAAGGCATTGCTGGTGATGCATCTGGACAGCCTGGGCCACACGCATCCCGATCGTATTCTGGGGCGTTTTTCATGATCCTCCCGCGGAATCCATAATGGGGATGCTCAAGCGCCTGTTCAACCGGGCCGGCCCTTCCGTCACCCCGGAAAAGCCGTTACCCAATGGGGTCGCCCCTCCGGCCGTGCCGGGGCCGCCCGGAGACATCGCGCCGATCGATGAACAGTTACCGACCACCAGCAGCACCGGAGAACCAATGAACAGCCCCGAGCCGGAAGAGCAGATGCCGCCCGCCCAAAACGCCGAGGCGCCGGTGGCGCCGTCCGAGCATGCGGACGAGGATGTTCCCCCGGCCGGCCAGCCGGAGAGCATTGCCCCTGAACCGGCTCCCGAGCCGCCGGACGAGCAGGAGATCGGGCAGGGAATCGCCGATTCAGCCCCGGCGGAAGCGCCCGCGCCTCCGGAGGCGCCCGAGGCCGTGGATGCCCCGCTCACGGACGCCCCGGCCGCCGATTCAGTGGCGCCGGAAGCGCCCATTGAGGATGCGGCCGGTCCTGCCGAGACGCCGGCCGATGAGGGCGCCGAAGCCGCGCCGCCCGCCCACGGTGACACCATCATTCTGTCCGGCCCGGATCAGGTTCCCTCGGTGGGGGAGACGATCGGCGGCCGTTACGTGGTCACCGGCATCCTCCGCCCCGAGGAGGCATCCGCCCTCCTGGGCGGCACCGTGCCGGTAGTAGACGCCGAGCTCTACGAGGTGGAGGATACGCGCGCGTACGAGCGCTGCTGGTCGTGCGGCAGCACGGGAAACGGGGAGAGCCAGCGCTTCTGCATGGACTGTGGCGCCCCGCTGCGGCAACGCCGATTGGTACTCGCCCGGACTACCGAGACCAAGGGAGAGACGGAGGAATTCAGCGAGAACGGCGCCTTCTATCATCTGGTGCGCCCACGGAAGCAATTTGGGAGCGCCGGCATGACCCTGGAGGTGGGAGCGTGCAGCGCCGAGGGGCCGCACCATCCCAACGAGGATAGCTACTGGACCGCGTCCGTGGGCGGCTGTTTCGACTCCAAGAGCGATATGTTCGGGGTCGTGGTCCTGGCCGATGGGATGGGCGGCTACGCGCCCGGCAGTGGGCTGATCAGTAAGATGATTGTCAACAGCGTGGGGCGCAGCGTCTTCCATCTCCTGCACACCGAGGCGGAGACCGACAAGGAAGAGGTCGAGATTCAGACGGTGATTCGCAGCGCGGTGGCCGAGGCGAACAGCAAGGTACTGGAGGAGATCCAGACCCATGGCGAAATGGGCGCCACCCTGGTGGTGGCCGTGGTCTATCGCCAGTGCGCCTATATCGCGAATATCGGGGACAGCCGCGCCTACTACATCGCCCCCTCGGGTGCGGTGACCCAGATTACCCGCGATCAATCGCTGATCGAGCAGCAGGTGGCCGCCGGCCTCCTGAGCGCCGATGCCGCCTACACCGCCTTTGGGAACAATGTCATTCTCCATGCAATCGGGGAGGAGCGGGTAGAGGAAGCGTTCGACTGGTACCTCCAGCCGCTGGAGCCCGGCGGACGCCTGCTCGTCTGCACCGACGGCTATTGGAAAACCATGCGCCATGATGTTTGGGATGCCGAGATGGCGGCGGCGGAGCCGACCCTGCGCGACCTGGCCCGATCGATGGTGGAGAATGCCCTGGCAAAAGGCAGTGACGATAATACCACGGCGGTGCTGGTGGGCATCGATTAAGGCCGATCATGGATCTTTTTCAACGAGCCGTCGACATGATCGACCGGGCGCAGGATCGAATGTCTCAGGCGGGGAACCAGGCCGCGCGCGTGGTTCAGGGCGCCGCGCGGGTCCGGGCCCTGGAGGTACGCCAGGGAGGACTGCGGCGCCAGATCGAGGATGCCACCGCCGAGTTGGGGAAGCTGACCTTTCAACGCTGGAAAAACGGCGGCGTGGGGAACGACGACGCCCTCACCAATGCCTGCCGGCGAATCGAAGGACTCAACCTCGAGTACCAGCAGGTACTGCACGAGCTGATCGAGGCGCGCGCGGCCATGCCGGTACCACTGCCCGGGGTGGGCCTTCCCCCGGTATCACCCTATGACGCCCCCGGTCTCCCGCCGACCCCTGACCCAGCCTTCTCCTACCCTCCCCACGCCGGGCCACTCCTCTCACCTCCCTATGCCGCGCCTACTGCCCCGATCAGTCCGCCGCCAAACCCCCAGGCCGATGCGCTGCCCACGCCCGCGGCGGGTTGGCGGCACGTTCCCGATCCGGCGCTCGCTCCGCCGCCACGGGTCCAACGGGCGGCGCGCGAGTGCCCGGAGTGCTATGCCGCGGTACCGGGAAGCGCTGATTTTTGTCCGTCGTGCGGGATGCGGATCTGACGATGCCAGGCCAAGATAAGGGCAAGGATCTGGTCGGGAAAGCGGCGAGCAAGATGACCGAGGTAGCCTCGCAGGCCCTGGCGGCGGCGGCCCGCCAGCGGCGGCTGGAGGCCGAGCGGCGCGCCCTGGCGGAATTGCGCGCCCAGGCATTGCAATTGCGCGCCCAGATCGGTGAGGAAATGTTCAAGCTGTGGCAGACCCGCACCTTGCCGCCCTCAAGCCTGGATCACCTGTTCGCGGCGGTTGAGCGGACGATGGCCGAGATCGCGGGACAGAACGAACGCCTTGAACGGTTGCTGGCCCCCCAAGCCGAGGGCGGTCCCGATCCCTCCATGGAGAATGAGTGGGACGAGGATGAGGACGTGGTAGAGGTCTCCCTGGCGCCGCCGCCGGTCCCCGCCGCCGAGACGCACCTGCTCACCGAGGGCGAGAACCCCTGCCCCACCTGCGGCTCCGCCAACCCGCCCGGCCACCGCTTTTGCATGGATTGCGGGGCCAGGCTCGGCTGAATAGGTTCCGCCTGGGAGCGCGAGCGGGACGCTCGCGCTCCCAGGCGGTGTCGTCAGTCGGGCGATTTCGTCATCAAATGATCAGGCGGCGTGCCGCGTACGCCGGACGGTAGGCTGGGCAGTAGGGCTTTCGGTCTTGCTATGTTCCTCGAGAATGAAGCGCCCGACCGCCTCATGCAATTTCCGCGCGACCTCCGCCAGTTGCTGGGCCCCGGTCGCCATCTCATGGACGCTGGCCGTCTGCTCCTGGGTCGAGGCGCTGACTTCCTCGGCTCCGGCGGCGGTCTCCTCGCTCACGGCGGCGATGCTGCCGATCCCGGCTTCCACTTGCTCGGCCCCGGCGCGCATCCTAACCGTCGCCTCGGCGGTTTGCTGGGTGATCGCCGCCACCTGATTGGCGGCGGTCCCGACAGCGGAGACACTGCTGGTCATCCCGCCGATCGCGGTCGTGATCGCCTGTGCCTGCCGGTGCGCCTCGGCCACGCTGCTGAGGATACTCTCCAGGGCGGTGTGGGCCTGTTGGCCCAGGGTGACGGTGTGCTCGACCGCCTCCCGTCCCGCGTGCATGGCCGAAACCACCTCGGTCACCTGCTGCTGAATGGCCGTGATCCGGCCCGCGATCTCCTTGGTCTCATTGCTGCTCCGCTCGGCCAGTTTCCGCACCTCGGCCGCCACCACGGTGAAGCCCTTGCCGTGCTCACCGGCCCGGGCCGCCTCGATCGCCGCGTTGAGGGCGAGCAGGTTCGTCTGGGCCGCGATGTCGTCGATGGCGGCCACGATCTCGCCAATCTCCTGACTGCGCCGGCCCAGAGCCTCCACTTGATCCACGCTGGTGAGGACGGTGGCGCGGACGCGCTCGATTCCGGCCAGGGTCTGGGTGACCGCGGTGCCGCCATCGCGGGCAGTGCTCGCCGCGTGATCGGCGGTGGCCGCGACGCTAGTGGCGTTTTCGGTGGTGTGGCCAAGGGCGATTCGCAGATCGCCCAGCGCCTGGTCCACCTGGGTCATGGTGGCCGTCTGGGCGGTGGTTCCCTCGGCGACCAGAGTCACGGTGGCGCTCAGGTCATGCATATGGCCCACGGCGGCGGCGGCGTTGCTGCTCTGGGTTGAGGCCCCACGGGCTACTTCCTCGATCGCGCGCGCCACCTGGGTTCCGGCCTCGCCAATCTGAGCCGTGGCGCTGGAGAGTTGCCCGGCGCCGCTGGTTACTTCCTGGGCCGAGGAGGCAACCTGGCCGATCAAGCCGTGGAGCTCGGCCCGTGCCTGCTCGTAGGCGCCGATCGTTTCCACCACCCGGTCTATGATCTCCCGCACTACGTCGGCGGTCTGCCCGATCTCATTGGCGCTCTTGTAGGTAGGCGGCGTGGTTCCGCTATGGGCCGCCACGGTCAGATCACCCTGGGCCAGGGCCTTCATTCCCTGGCTGAGATTGGTGATACAGATCGTGGCCACGCTCTTGGCGGCCCGGTGTACCTCGGCCAGTGGGCGGGCGATGGAGCGGGCGATCAGAAGACCAAGACCGATGGCCGCGAGCATGGCCACGATCAGCGCGATCAGAATCTCGGTGGACGAGGTATTCCCGGCGCTTTGCGCATCCGCGCCGCTGGTCGTTACCGCTAGCTGATTCGCGGCCAATAACTCGGCCAGGTCCGGGGTCATCAGATCGATAGCGTCCGCCTCCGGGCCCAGCGAAAGCTTGGTCGCGGCGGCATCGCCGGCCGGAGTATTCAGGGCCCCGAGGCGCTGAACCTCCTGGCTGCGGGAGATCCAGAGTTGCAGGTTCTGTCGCAGGCGGACCGCTACTTGCGCCGCGTGAGGATTGAGGGCGGGGAGGGCGATATACTGCTGAAGGTATTGCTGAGTGGCGGCCCAGGAGGCCCTGGCATCGCCGCTGACATCGGCGATTTTAGGGGGGGTGCTGGCGAGGATCACCCCGCGGGTGGCGCGGATGCCGAAGTTGATATTACTCTGCACCTGAAGCAAATCCACCAGGCCAGGCGCGGCGACCTGGGTATTCCAGCGTATCTTGTCCTGAAGGTTGCGCACTCCCTGGAGGCCAACCCCGCCGATGATGCCAGCCAATAAAGCGACCAACACGAAACTGCCGACCAGTTTCGGCGCCATGCGTAGATTGCCAAGCCACTTCACTCTATGATCCTTTCGCCGCGCTATCCAGGGAACTGCCATTGCCTATCGCGAGGTATTCGGCCCTCTTCTATCCCGTATAGATATACATCGGCGGCAATCGGGAAAACTGGAGCTCTGGTCCCTGCTTTAGCTTCGCGCGTTTCGCCTCGCGATTGCGGCGGTACGGTAGAGTATCATTGTCCGTACCGACATATGCCCATCCTTGAATGGCCGCGGGTAGGGTTCGACTATGAGGAGACATGTAGGGCCATGTATGATGTTATAGTCGCCGGGGGCGGTCCCGCCGGCGCCAGCGCCGCTCACGTTCTGGCTCTGGGTGGGGCGCGGGTGTTGCTGCTGGAAAAGGCGCGCATTCCCCGCTATAAGCCCTGTGGCGGCGGCATCACCGCGCGGGCCCGCGCCGCGTCCCCGTTGGTTGCATCCTTTCCCGTCGAGACCTCCGCCTCCGCGCTGCTCGTTCCTGGCGGCAAGCAAGAAGTGCGCTGTCCCTTGCCCGCGCCCGTGGGGATGGTAATGCGCGACCGATTCGATGCCCATCTGGTAGCGCGGGCGGTGGCCGCCGGCGCCGAACTCTGGGACGGCGCTGCCTTGACCGCCATCGAGGAGACGGCCGGCCGGTTGCGGGTGCGGGCGGGGGCCGACACGGTGACGGCACGGTACGTAATCGGCGCCGACGGCGCCAATGGGATCACGGCCCGGCTGGCGGGATTTCCCCCGCCAACCGGGGTCGCGGCGGCGATCGAGGTAGAAATGGCGGTGCCCGATCGCGCCCAGGAACGATACCAGGAGGCCGTGCTTCTGGACCTGCTCTGCATCAAGGATGGCTATGGCTGGATCTTCGGCAAGGCGGAGCACCTGTCGGTTGGGCTGGGCGTCTTTCATGGGAACAGCAAGCAAGACTTACGGGCCGCGCTCGCCCGCTTCCTCACGGTGCATGTCGATCTGCGAGGCGGTACGGTGTTGCTCCAGAGGGGCCATCGTATTCCTCTGGCCGGCGGGCGCGGCGCCCGCCTCCGTGGACGCGTGCTCCTGGCTGGAGATGCCGCCGCGCTGGCCGATCCGTTGACCGCCGAAGGGATCAGCTACGCCCTGGCCAGCGGACGGCACGCCGCCGCCGCCGTGTTGACCGCCTTAAGGACCGGGCCGGACGCGCTGGCCGGCTACGATCGCTACCTCACCCGGGAACTGTGCGGAGATCTTCACTATGCCCGTCTGGTGGCGGCGCTCAGCTATCGCTTTCCCGATCTGGTGGTCCGGCTCGCCGGTGAAAGCCAAACCCTGCGGGCAGCGAATACGGCGGCGGTGGCCGGTACCGCCGATTACCGGTCACTTGTCCTGCGGATGGCAGCAAAGACACCGAAGCTGGTGCATGCGTTGCTCGCTCGGGGCGGTCTCCTAGCGCCATCAATCAAAACGCAGCTCTGATACTGGTTTTTGCAGCATGTAGGATCCCAAGGCGGCGGCGCCGCTTACTACCGCTATCCTATCCTCCTCGAGGAGCGCGGGGTTCATCTTCCCCGTGAACAACCAGGCCATGACGCTCTGGAGGGTACTCTTCTCGGGGA
>DATBTL010000439.1:0-9071 GCA_036559345.1 Chloroflexota bacterium
CCTTGATCCTCACTCTTCAAGCCATTGTCGAGGCGCATCACCTCCTTCGGATTGGTCAAGTCCTACCTTCACGGTTGACCGTTGGGCTGCCCACCGGCAATCACCTCCTTGCCCGGCCCGGCGGCGAGGTAGTCCACGACATCCCTGGGGCGAACCAGAACGTGGTGCTGGTAGACGGCGGGCGGCGCCTCTTTCCCGGCGAGAATATCGAGGGCAAGCGGAATAATGCGTTCTCCGTAGCGCTCCGGGGCAAAGGTCACGGCGCCGATCACGGGAGAGCCCGGGCGCGACATCTCCTTCAGCATCAAGCGATCGGCGCCCTGACTGACCACCACGGCCCGCGACACCCGGCCGGTTTCGAGCAACGCGGCGACCGCCCCCCTCGCGACCGCGTCATTGATCGCCACGACCGCGAGATACGCTTCCGGTGCCAGGCCGCGGAGGGCCTCGAGCGTACGGCGATAGGCGGTCTCGTAGATATTTTCGCTATCGATGGTGAGAATATGGTCATGGGAGATCGCGACTGATTCCAGAATGGCGTCGATCTGTCCCTGCATTCGCGCGGCGACGGACGGTCCCGAGCGGGGCAAACTGAGGGCAAGCACGCAATCAAGCCGTCCGGCCCAAAGGTGGAGCACGGCCTGGGCAATCGCCTCGCCGCCGATCCGCCCGGCTCGGTAGTTATCGACACCGAAATAGGTAGCGCCCGGCAGCGGGATGTCGATAGCAATGGTGGGGATGCGCGCCAGCCGCAGCCGGTGCATCAAGCGATAGGCATAGCTGTCGTCGGTCTGATATTCAATGACCAGATCAACCTGTTGCGCGATGAATTGCTCGGCGTTACGGAGCGCCGTCTCGCCATCGTATTTATTGTCCGCCAATACCAGTTCCACGATTCCCGCCGCGGCGGCCGCCTCTTCGATGCCGCGCCGTACCTCGGCGGTGAACACTTCGGTCTCGCTCAGGTTGGCGAAGCCAATTCTAAAGGCGGTCTGGTCACGATTCCGTGGCGGGACGGTCACCACGGCGGTTCCGCACAGGCTGACCGTCACTCCGCGCGCGCGCAGGCCATCGACAAAGTCCGGAGGGAGGGACTGGTCGGCGATCACGTGGTCGACGCGGTCCAGCGAGCAGACGCGCACCAGTGCCTGCCCTGCCCCGCCGTGTCCACTGAGGAGCACGATGCGCGATTCCGCGAGATCCAGGAGGATTCGCAGGGTTTCCGCGCGTTCGGGGCTCACATCCAGCAAGCCAAGGGAACTTGAGAGGTGTTCGGTACATACAAACACTCGGCCCACCTTGAGCGAGGAAAGAGCGGGACCGGTTCGCGCGTCGATGGCAATCGCGCCGCTCGGCTGGACCACGCCGCCGACCATCACCACCGTATTGGTGGGTTCCCGCGCCAACAGTCCGGCAACCTCCAGGCTGTTTGTGACGATCTTCAGTTGACGCCGCGCGGTGAGCGCGCGCGCCAGCGCGGTGCTCTCCGGTCCGGCGCTGATCGCGATCGATTCACCATCCTCGATCAGCGCCGTGGCCCGCTGGGCCAGTCGCGAGCCGTTGTGCCTGATCGAATCCAGCGCGGTAGGAGCCGCCCAGATAGATTCAGCCAGGACCGCGCCGCCCCGCACCCTGGTAATGGCGCTTTGTTGGGCCAGGGCGGCGAGATCACCGCGGATGGTAACTTCGGAGACACTGAGCAATTTGGCGGCGTGACCGACGGTCACCGAGCCTTCACGGGCCAGGAAATCCAGGAGGATCTTCCGGCGACGGTACGTCTCCACTCCACACTCCTTGCCCGCGCCGGCCATCGCGCGTCAGCGTGGAACGACTGTACTCCCCTCACGGGCCGCCGTCAATTCCTTTCGAATGCTTTCGATTCCTTGTCACCAGGCTCGCGTGCCGTGGAAGGACCGACCGCGCATCTCGGCGAGCGGGTCTCCAGGCCCCTCTCGTTGGCTGCGCCTCGGGGCCGTGGTCGAGTGCCCGCGGTTAGGGGCGCCGGTCTCCAGGCCCGCCTCGTTCGGCCAAGGCTCCGGCGGGCCTGGAGACCCGCGCCCCTGGAGTGCGATCGTACAACCGTGTGTGGACCACATACACCCGGCAACCGGCGCGGGCCCGCAAGCGGGCGATCGCCCGCCGCATCCGCCACCGCCGCCACCAGCTTCCGGCCGGAGCGCTCACCACCACGTCGGTGGCCCCGCGCGTCCGCATCTCCCCTACCAGGGCCGACGCCAGGTCGCGGCACAGCACGATCGCCGATTCCCCAGGGATCTCGGCGCACGAACACTCGGCGGCAGCCAGTGCCTCCTCGGCCGCCGGCCCCAGAACGCGCTCCCCATAGGCGCGCAAGGGGAACAGCGCCGGCACTTCTACCAGGACCAGGAGATCCAGGCAGGGCACGTCGGGCTGGGCGAGGGCAAGGGCCAGGTCCACGACCGTCGCGTCCAGCGCGCCGCCCACCACCGCCACCACATGACTCCGACGCGCGGGGGCCGGACTCGGGGCGACCGCCGGCGCCGCGATGGCACGCGCGTGCTCCAGGGCGCTCATGGTAGTCTGTGGGGTACGCTGACCACCACCGTGTTCGGACGGCTGAGCAACACACGCCGCAACCGGTTCGCGGTGTGGTTGTGCAAGATCCGGCCCAGGAAGCCGCGGGCCAGAACCAGGGGAAGCGCCAGGGCGATGGTCTCCCCGCCGTTGTGTTCGGCCACCGCGTCGATGTACGCGCCCAACGGACCGACAATGGCCCGGTAGGGCGAATCGATGCTGACCAGAGACAGATGGTTTCCCCAGGCCTCCCACTCGCGGCGTACCTGCTCCCGATCCTCCTCAATCACCACGTGGACCGCCAGCACGCGCCCGTAAAACAACGACCGGCTATAGGCAAGCGCCTCCAGCGATCCCTGATTGAGGGCCGCGACCGAGACCAGGGTGGTGTGCCCCTTGCCAGGGCGGTGCTCGGGCGCCCGAGCCGTCACTTCGATCACTGCCGCCCCGTGGCGGCGCAGGAGGACGCGGCGAAGTTGCCAGCCCCGCGGAATATGGACCAGGCTGCCGGGTTTTCGGGCCAGCAGCACGGTAAGACAGGCATCCGGCGCCGCCGAACGCTCCCGCGCCGCGGCGGCGAGGACGCCGGTGTACGGGCTCGCGGCGGTCACTCGCTCCCAGGCGCTGGTCTCCTCGCCCGCCAATTCCGGGAGAGCGGTGGGCGAATCCGCCGGCTCCACGATCACCACCCGCGCCGGCCGCAACACCCTGAGATAGGCGAGCACCGCCCGGCGCTCGTCCGGCCCCCCGAAAGTCGAAACCACCACGGTATGGCGGAGCGCGTCCGGCGCGGTAGCCGCGCGGGGAGCGAGGGCGCGGGCCGACTTCCGGTAGTGGGCGCGAATACGGAAGAACATGGTGACCAGCAGGGGAACCAGCAGCACCACAAGCCAGGCGCCGGAGGTGAACTTGGTCACCGCCGTGATGCAGAGCACCACCGCCGTGACCGTGGCCCCAAGTCCATTAATCAGGAGGCCCTTGCGCCAACCCTCTTCGCGCCGGGCCCACCAGCGTCGGACCATCCCGGTCTGCGAGAGGGTGAACGAGGCGAACACGCCGATCACGTAGAGATTAAAGAGCTGGCTGGTGTCGGACCAGTAACGGACGATCAGCAGGGTGGCCAGTAGGGTGAGGATCAGGATGCCGTTTGAGTAGGACAGCCGATCGCCCTTGAGCTTGAACTGGTGGGGGAGGAAGCTGTCGCGGGCCATGAAGAAGGCCAGGCGGGGAAAGTCGGAAAAGGCGGTATTGGCGGCCAGCAAGAGGATCAGCGCGGTGACGATTTGCCCGTAGTAAAAGCCGATCCCGTTGCCCAGGGTGGTGCTGTTCAACTGCGAGATCAGGGTTGGCACGTTGTCGCCGGCGTTGGGAACCAGGCCATAGGCATGCACCAACAAGGTGATCCCGGCGAACATGGTGACCGCCAACACCCCCAGGGTGGTCAGGGTGGTCCGCGCGTTCCGCCACTCGGGTGGCTGAAAGGCGGGCACCCCGTCCGAGATGGCCTCGACTCCGGTCAGGGCGGTACAGCCGCCGGCGAAGGCGCGCAGAATCAGGAACACGGAGAGGGTCTCGGTGGCCTTGACCGGCGTGACGCCCCGCATGAGATGCGGCGCCAGTACATGGCCCCCATCGGCGAAGAATCGCGCCCCGCCGACCACGATCATCAAATAGACGAAGGCGATGAACAGGTAGGAGGGCAGCATGAAGATGGTACCCGACTCGCGGATGCCCCGCAGATTCCCCAGCAACAGCACGAGGACGAAGGCCAGATCGAGGACGAGCGTGAAGGGCGCCAGGCCGGGCCCCAGGGAGACCAGATTCGCCACCCCCTGGGTCACGCTCACCGCCACGGTCAGGATATAGTCGATCATCAGCGAGGCGCCGGCGATCAAGCCGAAAAGGGCGCCCAGGTTGGCGCTGGCCACGATATACGAGCCGCCGCCCAATGGGTAGGCTTTGATGGTCTGCCGATAGGACAGCACGACAATGGCGAACAGGGCGGCGATCGCCGCCCCGATTCCGAGCGAGACGTTGAAACTCTGGGGGCCGGCCACCAATAGAACGGCAAGCATGGCCCCGGTGGCGTAGGCCACCGAGCTGATAGCGTCGGACGACAGGACGGCCAGCGCCTTGACCTTGGTCAGCCGCTCGTGGGTTGCCCGCTCGTTGGCCAGCGGGCTCCCCACCACCAGTTCCTTGCCGCGGAAGACCAACCGGCCGATCGGACCTCGGGCGCGAGGGACTGCGGCCGTCGCCCGTACGGCGCCGGGACCGGCGGTCCGAAGGGCGCCGCGGCCGGCGCGGGCCACCCGCACGAAACGATCCCCTGGCCGCGTTCCCCGCACCTCGCGCATCACGGTCAGATCGGGCTGCCCCGCGCCCATGGTCGGGCCGCCCCGCTCGCCGTCCGGCCAATCCTTCCCGGCCTCGCACAGAGCGTGCAGCCGGGCGTCCTCCTCTTTGGTTTCCGCTATCACCGTTACCTCGTGCTTCATATCGCGTGCCCTGGGGGCCATCGGGCCTCCGGCTGAGGCCGGGTGTACGGGGCAACCACCGGCTAGGGGCGCGGGTCTCCAGGCCCGCTTGGCGCGGCGACGGATCGTCATCCCGCGAGCAGGCGGTTGGTCACGCAGGCGGACCTCAGCCCGAGGCCCCGTCGCCCGCCGCCGTCCCAACCGGCCTCAGCCGTCGTAATCCTGCCATCCGATCTCAGTCGGAGGTCCCGTTGTCCCTGGCTTCAAGATAGGCCGAGTCGGCTAAAGAAGGGCTAAAGAGCGCGCCCTGGGCTCTAAAGATCTTCTAAATATTCGCGGCGGGACGGGGAGTGCTGAGTAGCCGGTACCCTGTCCCCGGCTCGGTCACGATCAATCGCGGCCGGGCTGGGTCGTCGCCCAGCTTGCGGCGCAGGTTGCCGATGTAGACATGCAGATACTGGGTCTCCTGACCGTAGCCCCGGCCCCAGACATGGCGGAGCAGGCTGCCATGGGTCACCACCCGGTCGGCGTGCCGGGCCAGGCAGAGCACGAGGGCCAGCTCGGTGGGGGTCAGGTGAATCTCCTCGGCGTCCCGCGTGACCCGCTGCCGGGCCAGATCGATGGTCAGATCACCAACCGAGACCAGAGGGCTGGGGGTGGCGCCGGCCAGCCGCCGGCCATGGCGCAGCGATACCCGCACCCGCGCCAGCAGTTCATCCATGCTGAACGGTTTGGTGAGATAGTCATCGGCCCCGCCGTCGAGGGCCCGCACCTTCATCTCGTCCTCGCCACGGGCCGAGAGCACGACCACCGGCACCTCGCTCCACTCGCGCAGCCGCCGAAGCACCTCCAGGCCATCGAGACCCGGCAACATCAGGTCCAGGAGCACCAGATCCGGCGGGCGGAGCGCGGCGGCCTCCAGGGCCGCCTCGCCGTCCCTGGCCAGATCGACCTCATAGCCGCGGGCCGCCAGGTTCGCGCGCACGAACCGGCGGATCCCCTCCTCATCATCCACCACCAGGATACGCTCGCCCGTTTCGGCCATCCTACCCCACCCCTTCCGGCGCCGGTTGCTCCCCGGCGGTGGCCAGAGGAAGAGGGAGGGCCACCCGAATCAGCACCCCGGTTCCCACACCATCCTCAATCGAGATTTCCCCGCCGTGGGCCTGCACGATCGCCTGGCAGATCGCCAGGCCAAGGCCCGTGCCGGGGGCCCGCCGCGCCTGAGCCGCCGGGAGGCGGTAGAAGCGTTCAAACACTCGCTCACGGTCGGCGGGGGGAATGCCGGGTCCGTTGTCGGCGATGTCGAGGACGAGACGATCGCCGATAACGCGGAGATCGAGGCTAATCGTGGAACCGGGCGGCGTGTATTTCACCGCGTTGTCCAGCAGGTTCACCAGCACCTGTTCCACGAGGAGGTAATCGAGGAGGACCGGCGGCACGTCCGGATCGAGGCAGGTGTGGACCTGATGCGCGGCCAATCGCGATTCCAGCCGGCCAAGCACGCGGCTCACGATTTCGGGCAGATGGTAGAGATGGCGGTCGGGCCGGAGCGCCCCCGCCTCCAGGCGCGAGAGATTGAGCAGGTTGCTCACCAGGGTCGTCAGGCGCCCCGATTCGTCCCGGATGCTCGCCAGCAAGTCGCGCCGGGTGGAGAGATCCAGGAGCACGTCGTCGGCCAGCAGACTGTCCGCCGCGCCACCGATAATGGTCAGCGGGGTCCGCAAATCATGCGACACATTGGAGAGGAGGGCGGATTTTGCCCGGTCGCTCTCGCGCAGGATCACGGCCTGGGCCGACTCCTCGGCCAGCCGGGCCCGATCGACGGCCAGGGCCGCCTGGGTCGCGAAGGTTTCCAGGAGGCTTCGCTCCTCCGTGGACAGCGGGGCGCGGGCGGGACGGGTCAGGGTCAGAACGCCGGTGGTATGGACCTGGCCCCCCGCCAGGCCGGTGCGTAAGGGGAGCACCAGGATCGTATCGGCGGGCTGGTCGCCGGCCTGGAGATCGCAGGCGGGGGGGCGGGCCAGGGAGAGCCCAACCATCTCACCCCGCTCATGCGCCCAGGCGGCCACCGCCAGGAGATGCCGCTCCTCCTCCGACCCCGCGCCGGCCGGCGGCATCCCCGATTGGGCCCGATACCGGAGGACGCCGGCCTGATCCGGGAGAAGGATCGCGCAGGCGCCCAGGCGAAAGGCCGAGGCCAGTCGTTCCGCCAGGGCACTGAGCATCATATCCAGGTCACCGGCCAGAAAGACGCTGCTCAGGTCGTAAAGCAGGGCGGTGGTGGCCGCTCTCCTGGCCACTTCCTCGGTCCGGGCGCGGGCCCGCGCCGCCAGTTCCGCCGCCAGGGCCCCCACGCTCAGGTACAGGCCGAGGGTCAGCACATCCTGGCCGCTCTGCACGGTCAGGGTGCCGTAGGGGCGGATGAACAGGAGGTCGAAGGCGAGGGTACAGAGGACGGAGGCCAACACCCCTGGGATCAGCCCGCCTACCGTGGCCCCCGCCAGGACGGGCAGGAGATAGATCAGGGCCACGTTGGCGGTGCTGAGATCCGCCCGCAGGGCCAGCAGGACCACGGTCAGAAGGGCGGCCAGGGTCAGGGCTAGCAGGCTGCCGTTCCGGCTCTGGCGCGCGGGCGCCATGGGCAGGAGGAGACGGACCCGGGGGCGGCTGTCCCAGGGGCGCGATCCCGAGTCCCCCCACCGTCGCATCATCGGTACCACTCCAAACGCCGGACGCGAGGACTGGCAGTCCTCATGGTACGGTCAACTACCCAAAGCTAAAGCGTTTGGGCTTGTCCCTGGCGCTACATCCTGACAGACTGGCAACCGGCGAACCGGTGGATGCATCCGAGACCATGGGCCGGTTGGCGGCGGCCCGATACGCGATGTTGCGGGCGGCGTTATGGTCCGCGCCCAGCGCGAACCCGCGGCGGCGGCAGCGAAAGGAAGACTGGCTTTGACGATTGGCCCGCTCGCAATGGCCGCGGGCGCTGCACGTCTGGCTGGTGTAGGCGGGATCCACCAGGATCACCGGCACCCCCGAGGCCGCCGCCTTGTAGGTCACGTGTTGCCGCAGCTGAAAGAAGGCCCACGAGAGCCGGTACGAGCGCTGGGCGGCGCGAACCGTTACTCGCTCCCGAATCCCGCTGAGGTCTTCGAGCGCGAGGGCCTTGGCCGCCCCGGCTGCCTTTTGCACCAGGGTCTTGCTGATCGCGTGGTTGGTCTGACGCTGGAAACGGGATTCCTTCCGCTTGATTCGCTTCAAGCGACGCTTGGCGCTCCTAGTCCCGACGTGCTGGAGCAGCGCCCGTCGCCGGGCGTAGTAGTGGCGCATCCCTTTCACCTTGGCGCCGCTGAACGCCTCCCCGTCACTATCGACCGTCAGTTGCACCTGCCCCAGATCGACGCCCAGCACCCCGCCCCTCGCGTCCTTGGCCGGGGCCTTGTGGGTCTGGACCAGATGCAAGTAGTACATCCCGTCGCGAAGCACTAGATCCGCCCCACCCGTCTTCCAGGCGGGATCGGTGAGTTGGGCGCGTTGGCGCCCGCCGGGGAGCAGGCGGCAGATTACCCGGCCCAAGAGCGTGTGGAGCGAGACCCGATCCTCGCTCATCAGCCGGTAGGTGCGGGCGTCGTAGCGGACGCTGCCCCGTGGCCCGAAGGAGGGGCAGGTGTCTTCGCCCTGGGTCTGGACGGCGGTGATCGCCTCTAGTGCCTTGGCCCGCGCGCAGCAGGCCAGTTGCGCGCCCAGGCCGAAGCGGGAACGGGTTTCTCCGTACACGCGGCGGTGCGCCGTGTGGGGATTCGCGATCCCGTCGGCCCACAAGACGCGGGCGATCCAGGTGGAGGCCCGGCTGAAGGTCGCCTGGGTCGCGGCCAGGGCCGGGCCATGCTCACCCACGTCCAGCTTCACGCACACGGTCCGTTTGAGTGTCCCGCTCATGGAACGATTGTACCAGAAGGCCCGCTTCCTGGAGTAGATCCAGCCACCGGTGCCCGTGGAGACGGAGAACTCGCGCGACGCGCCCAAGATGCCGCC
>DATBTL010000440.1:0-8434 GCA_036559345.1 Chloroflexota bacterium
GCCACCTTGCGGCAGAGCGAGGCGATCTGGCGCTCCAGGGTACGCACGCCCGCCTCCCGCGTGTAGGCGCGAACCACCTCGCGAATGGCGCTTTCCTCGATCACGATCTCGCCTTCGGTCAGCCCATTGGCGCCCCGCTGCTTGGGCACCAGGTACCGCGTCGCGATCATCAGCTTCTCGTCCTCGGTGTATCCGGGAAGTTGCAGAACCTCCATCCGGTCCAGCAGAGGCGGCGGGATCGTATCGAGGTTGTTCGCCGTGGCGATGAAGGTAACGCGCGAGAGGTCGAAGGGAATATCCAGATAGTTATCGCGGAACTCACGATTCTGTTCCGGGTCGAGCACTTCCAGCAAGGCCGAGGACGGGTCACCACGCCAGTCGGAGCCAACCTTATCGATTTCGTCCAGCATGAAGACCGGATCATTGGTGCCCGCCCGCCGGAGTGCCTGAATAATCGAGCCCGGCATGGCGCCAATATAGGTGCGCCGGTGGCCGCGCACCTCGGCCTCGTCGCGCACCCCGCCCAGGGACAAGCGGGTGAATTTCCGGCCCATGGCCCGGGCGATCGATTGGCCCAGGCTGGTCTTCCCCACCCCAGGGGGTCCCACCAGGCACAGCAGGGGCTCGCGTTCCCCCGTGACCCCCTCTATGCCGCGATCGTGCTTCATCTTCCGGACGGCCAGGTACTCGAGGATGCGATCCTTGATCTTTTCCAGATCATAGTGATCCTCATCCAGGATTCGCCGGGCGGCCGGCACGTCGATCTCGCCGCCCGAACTGGTCATCCAGGGAAGGCTGATCAACAGATCGATATAGGTACGGATCACCGAGTGCTCGGGAGAGGCGGTGGGAATCCGCTCCAGCCGCGACAATTCGCGATCCGCTTCCTTCCGGGCTTCCACGGAAAGTTTCGCCTTTTCCAGGCGGTCCCGCAACTCGTTTATCTCCGCCTGCTGGTCGTCGGATTCCCCCAACTCTCGCTGAATGGCCTTCAACTGTTCGCGGAGAATGTATTCCCGCTGCGCCTTACTCATCTCCTCCTGGGCCTGGCCCTGGATCCGGCGGCCCAACTCGAGCACCTCAAGCTCATGGCTCATCACTTCGTTCAGCTTCCGGAGCTTCCCGGCCAGGGAATCGTTCTCCAGCACCTCTTGCTTGATTTCCAGGTCGATTTGCAAGCTGCCGGCGATCAGATAGATCAGTTGCCGTGTATCTTCCAGGTTCATCACCACGGTGGCCAGTTCCTCGGGCAGATACTGAGCCAGGCCCACCAATTGCTGGAAGGCGGCCACCGCGTTGCGTCGTAGCGCCTCGACCTCCAGCGAACTGTCCTCGGGGTCAGGGTAGGCGGAGACACGGGCGGTGAGATACGGGCTTTCGGAGATGTACTCGTCGATGCGAATCCGTTCGAGCCCCTGCATGGCCACCATCAGTCCCCCATCGGGCCGGCGCAGCAGTTGGAGAATCCGCGCGGCGGTCCCAATTCGCCGCACTTGATCGGGCTGGGCATTCTCCACGGACGGATCAATCTGGGCCACCAGGGCGACCAGGCGGTTACCGCGCATGGCGTCGTCCACCAGTTGCACCGAACGCGCCTGCCCCACCATCAGGGGGAGCGCCGCGTATGGGTAGACCACCAATCCGCGGAGAGGCAGGACGGGAAGAGTTTCCGGGATCGCGGCCTGCGCGGCCTCTATCGGCTCGAGTTCACCGATCACCGGTGGCTGAGTGAGCGGCGCGGTCTCCGCCGCCTCCGATTCGGGGCTCTCCAGCTCGGTTGGATCGGTATGGGAATCTTGAGGGTCTTTGTCATGTTCTGCCATTAAATTGTTCTCCAGCGATCCGGGGAAAACCGGAAGCACCACTTGGGGAATCGCGCGTCCGCGCGCACCCTGACTCAGGCCGACGCGCGAGGTAGGGTGATCAGCAAGAAGCCTTGATCGAGGGTGGCACTGACGCGCTGCCCGTCCACTGGTCTGGGCAAGCGTACCTCGGCCCGAAACGGGCCATAATGGATCTGCGCCTCATGAAACGAGACTCCGCCATCCATCTCGACATTGGGATCGCGCTGGTGACGATTGCCGGTCACCACGAGATGGTCCGAGTAGACGGTAATCTCAATCGCGTCCTCAGGCACTCCGGCAAGCTCCATTTTGACGAGCAGATCGCCGGATGTTTCGTAGACATCGGTGAGGGGCCGCCACTCGCCCGCCCGGAGGAGGGTCCGCTGGCGAACGTGCCATAATTCATGAAATAGGCGCTCGAGTTCCTGCTGTTCGGTGGTGGCATTCGTCGTGTAGGTAACGTACCGGTAGCGCACGCGCATTCTCTTCTCCTTGGGGCCGACCCATCCGCTCACGGTCCGCATGCCCGCGCGATACAGTACCAGTGGCGCGTACAAGATCCATGATACCGCGGGACACGGTAAAGTACCGATTTCCCCGGCTCATTTGGCTGCGCCTGTATTTTGATACTTTTGGTAAATTGGTACGAACGCTGGCAGAGAGATGATCTTCCTGGGAGCGCGAGCATCTTGCTCGCCCCGTCGCTACCCCCAACGAGGACGAGCCGGGTACCCGCTTGCGGGTGTCTCGCGCTCCCAGGTACACCTTGTCGCCCAGGCAAGTCACCTATTTACCGGGGAACCATGCTACGATCACGACAGTAGAGGGGGGTCACGCATGGCCGAGCACATTCTGGTGGTGGAGGACGATGCCGCCGTGGCCCGCGGCCTGCAGTATCTCCTGGCCCAGGAGGGCTGGAATGTCGCGGTAGCCCGTAGCGCCGAGGAGGCGCTGACCCTGATCGCCGACCGGGCCCCCGACCTGGCAATCCTCGACGCACGGCTGCCGGGGATGAGCGGATTCGACCTTTGCCGGGAAATGCGCCGGACCATGACTCTCCCAATCATGATGCTGACCGCTCGGATCGACGAGATCGACAAGGTGTTGGGGCTCGAACTGGGGGCCGATGACTATGTAACCAAGCCCTTTACCCCCAGGGAATTGGTCTCCAGGGTGCGGGCGCTTCTCCGGCGGGCGTATGGTACCTTGGCCGGGGCCGATTCGCGCCAGAGCCAGATCCATGCCGGCGCCCTCCGCATCGATCTCGAGCGGCGGCGCGTTTTCAAGGATGACCGGCGGATCGATCTGACCGCCACCGAATTCGAACTGCTGGCCTTCCTGGCCCGTCACCCAGGGATTGTGTTTACCCGAGATACGCTCTTGCGGGAGGTGTGGGATTATGACAACTTTGTTGGTGACGAGAAGACGATCAACGTGCATATCCGCCACCTGCGCGAAAAGATCGAGGACCAGCCCGACGATCCGACGCACATCATCACCGTCCGAGGGGTCGGCTATAAGTTCGCGGGCTAGCATGCTGGCGATTCGTGCCAAAGCCCCACGCGGTACGGCGCCATGATTAGTCATCTTTGGGCCGGCTGGCTTCGGCGGCCCCTGCGCGCGCTCCGCAGTCTGCAATGGCAGTTGGCGCTCTCCTACGCCGCGATGGCCGCCGTCCTCTGCACCTCATTGGGATTCGTAATCATGCAAGTGCTGGGAAGCATCTTGCTGGAGCAGGATACGCAGAATACGCGGGCCCGAGCCCCGATCGTGGCGGATCTTGTGTACCAGAATCTCAATCACGGGCTCGCCGGGGTATTGACCGAGGCAAGCCAGTACGCACGAGCCAGGGTGTGCGCCTTTGATACCAGCGGGAACCAACAAGGATGCGATAGCGCCGGGCAGACGGCGCCGGACTCCCACCATATCCAGCCGTCGATCGACACCGAGGTGGCGTCGATTCAGGTGCCAATCGCCCCGTATTCGGCGATCGTCGGGGGCCAGCAAAATAGCGTCTTCGGCTACCTCACCGTTGATGACCCGCTTACCTACCGCCAGGCGACCCAACATAGCGCCCAGGCGGCGATTTTCCGGCTGACCCTGCTGGCTACCGCGATCTCGGCCGGGGCCGGGCTCGTCCTGGGCCGCGGGCTTACCGCTCCCCTGCGCGCCCTGAACGACGCGGCGCGGCGCTTGGGAGGCGGGAACCTGAACGCAAGGGCCCCCGAGGAAGGGGATGACGAGATTGGCGAATTGGGAGCCGGATTCAATCGCATGGCCTCGCGGATGCAGGAAAGCTTTAGCACTCTCGAATCCGAACGCGACGCCCTCCGCACCTTCATCGCCGACATGTCGCACGAACTTCGTACTCCCATTACGGCGCTTCATACGTTTGTCGATCTGTTGGCCCATGGGGCTGCCGAGGACGACTCGGTCCGCGACGAGTTCCTGGACGAAAGCGCGACCCAGATCAACCGCCTGGAGTGGCTGGTGCAGAACTTGCTCGACCTCTCGAAGTTCGACGCCGGCCTGGCCGAGGTCCATGTCGAGAAGGTGGACTTACGGCCTCTGGTAGAACGCTCGGTGGACGAGGCGCGATTGGCGGCCGAGCGGAAGGATGTCGCGGTCGAGTTCTCGTCGGCGCCGGCCCCTATTCTGGCGGCGGCGGACACCAACCGCCTGCGCCAGGCTCTCTCCAATGTCCTCCTTAACGCGGTGAAGTTCACCCCGCCTGGGGGAAAGGTGGACGTGACCATCGAGAGTGCGCGGAAGGTGGCCACCATCCTGGTCCGCGATACCGGACCAGGTATCCCGGCCGATGAACTGCCGCATGTCTTCGAGCGCTTTTACCGGGGCCCGAGCACGGCGAATCTGGCTGGCGGCAGTGGACTAGGTCTGCCCATCGTGCAGTCGATCATGCAAGCGCACGCGGGCGACGTAGCGGTCCATAGCGAGTATGGACAGGGCACGGAGGTCGTGCTGACCTTACCGGCGCTGTAGGACAGTGGTAGTATTCCGCTTGCTGCCATTTTCTCCCTGATAGATACTGCTTGGTAGGGCTTCGCGAGCCCACGTTTATTCCAGAACCTTGATCGGTCCGCGGCGAGCCGGTAATCGGCGGTTGAGTACTCCGCGCGGGACACGCGCCGGTGCTCCGTGGTGGCAATGGGATCTCGATCAACCAAGGAGACACCGAGGACATGCAAGCAGAGGATATTGGGGACGCGCCGGCTCCGGAAGAGCGGCTCTCCGAACGCTTCCCGGCAAACGGGCGCACGCAGCCCGTGCACGCCTGGACCGACCCGACGTGGCAGGCAACGGCGGTAAACCCACCGTTGTTCGCCGGGGCGAAAACCCAGCGTCTTGGCGCCGCGCCAGGAGCGCCGACCGGGCGCGGGGTGACGCCCCGGTGGGTGGCGGGAATCGCCGCTCTCTGCTTGGTGATCGGCGGCGCGGCGGGGGCGGGCGCCGGGGCGCTGGTGAGCCACGAACAGGGCGGAAACCCGACTTCAACGGTGCCGAACATCGTCTCGCCTGTGTCACGGTCCGCGTCCCTGGCGGCCGCTGACATCAGTGCTCTGTCGGTGAACGTGGTCAGCCAGGTAGGACCGGCGGTGGTCAGCATTCTCAACAATCAACAGCCGAGTACCAGCTACTTCGGTACGACTCGATCGACCAGCGCCGGTTCCGGGATTATCATCGACAAGAACGGCTACATCCTGACAAACTACCATGTCATTGCTCACGAACAGGACTTGAGGGTGACGTTTTCCAATGGTGCGTCCACGAGCGCGACCCTGGTCGGCGGCGATCCCACGAATGACATCGCTGTCATCAAGGTGGCCATGCCGGTTCCGGCGGTAGCCGATTTCGGAGATAGCAACGGGGTGCGGACGGGCGAGACCGTAATCGCGATCGGGAACGCGCTCGGTGATTTGCAGAACACGGTCACCGAAGGGGTGATCAGTGGTCTCGGCCGCAGTCTACCAAATGGTAACGACCCGACGGGAAACTCCTCTCTGCAGAACCTTCTCCAGACGGATGCCGCGATCAACCATGGGAACAGTGGCGGGCCACTCGTGGATCTTTCGGGGAAGGTGATCGGGATAAATACCGCTGTCGTCCGCTCGGCAAGCAATGATCCTTCGCAAACAGCGGACCAGGCGCAGGGTTTGGGCTTCGCGATCCCCAGTAACACGGCCAAGATGGTGGCCGATCGCCTGATCTTCAAGACGCCCACGCCCTATCTCGGGATCGATTACCAACCGGTCTCGGCGCAGGTCGCGAGCCTGTATCGGATACCGGTTGGGGCTATCGTGAGCACGGTTGTACCAAACTCACCGGCCAGCAAGGCTGGACTGCGGAAGCAGGACGTGATTACCGCGATTAACGGACGGCCAATTGATGCCGCGCACGACCTGAAAACCGTCCTGGACAGCTTCCATGTCAATGACACGGTGCGCCTTTCGGTATTTCGGGGTGGCCATACCCTGAGCATCAGGGCGACCCTGATCACACGTCCCGGATAATCGGGGAGTACGCGGCCGGCTGCCCTGAATAACGAATCGGACCGATCGGTCCCATCGGACTGATCGGACCGATCCGGCTCAACCGTATGTCCTGCCATGCGAATGAATTCTCCTCTCAGGGCCTGACACAATAGCCGCGGCCCAGTCTATCCCCAGCCGGCTGCCCACGCGATCCCCATTCCTGTACAATCCTGTCGTGCTTGCTCCCACACAGTCACTCACCTGGAGGCGTATGGCGGGATCACGTCCTCGACGGGGAGACTTTG
Source organism: Chloroflexota bacterium (assembly GCA_036559345.1). GTDB lineage: Bacteria > Chloroflexota > UBA5177 > JANWHV01 > JANWHV01 > JANWHV01. The sequence goes on from DATBTL010000440.1 coordinate 6,640, forward strand.
TCCGGGCAACCACGAGCGTGGCGGACACCATTCCCCCTGGCCAATTGTTCACGGCCGAGGGCGGGGCCCGTTTCTGCTCAATCGCGATCGGCACCTGCGGCGCCCTGTGCGCCGGCCTCTTCATCCTGACGCCCGATGCTGGTGGTGTCCTCGAAGCGCGGAAGGTTGCCTGGGTGCATGGTACCAGTCTCGGGGGGGAGAGTGCCGGATTTCCTGAAATGCCCGGAGTGTCGGTCGAACTGCTGCGGAAAGCGGCCGGGCGGAAAGAGTCGTTGATCAGCAAGGATTTGCTGGTACAGCCGATCTGGACGGGTCGGGCCGACTCCCACGAGGCTACGGCTCCACCGGCTGCTTTCCTCGTATTGCAGGCGGCGTCGCGCCAACGGAAGGGCGGTGTCACCACCGGTTCCTTTACTGGCGTCGACCGTCAGCGCGCACGGATCATTTGTTTGCTCGCGGCGCTCAAGGAAGAGGCGCGGGCCGCCTCCTCCCAGAGTGAAGTTCTGGCCCGCCTCAGCCAGGCGATCTCCCAGGAGACAACAGTAGAGGGAAAGCTCAGGCGGATGACCGGCTTCCTGAGTGAGGCCACCCAGTCCGACCATGCGTGCGTCTGGCTGCAGCCGACGGGGCATGGGGGACCGATGCGCCTTCGCGCGGTGAGCGGCGACCAGGGAGATCGGGTGGGCCCCGTGGAGGCGCCGGCGGACACGCAGGCAATGCATGCGGATCTGCGGCGGATTGCAAGGTTCGACGCGCCGGCAGCGGTCGCGCTCAGCGCGCTTCCCTGGCTCAAGGATATTCTGGGGATAGGCCTCGCGGATCTTGGGGACGCGGCGATTGTCACCCCGCTCCGCCGCAACCAAGAGCCGGTAGGGGTGGCGATCAGCGCCACGGCGCCGGGAACCAGCGAGCATGACGCGGCCACCATGGCCTTGGAGCGGATAGGTCTCCTGCGGGCGCTCGCCGATCAAATCGTAATTACCAGCGAGATCGCGCTTACCTCAGTTGATGCGCAGGACCGCATCCGCCGCTATTCCCTCCTGGCGGCGATCGGCGAGATTGCCCTTTCCAAGCTGGGGATGGAGATCATGCTGGATTCCATTCTGATGCGGGTACAGGATCACTTCGACGCCACGTCAGTCTACCTCTACCTTCTGGGAAGCGAACGATCGGCCCTGCGGACTCGGTCAGTGCATCGCCCTGATTATGCCAGTGGATCGCCCTTCATAGAAGTGAAAGCCCACCTCATCTCCAACGACAAGCGGATTGGCACCCTGCAGGTGCGGCGGACCCTGGCTTCCCCCTTTTCCGGCCCCGATCACGAAACGCTCTCGCAGGTAGCGGACCAGGTGGCGCTGTCGCTCACCACCTCGGCGCGTTACCAGTTGCAGGCGTCCCTCGCCGTGCTGGATGCCCTGACCGACCTGCCCAATCGGCGTTCAGCCGAGGGCGCCTTCGACCGGGAGTTGGACCGAGCACGCCAGGAGCAGGTCTCGCTCAGTATCGCCCTGCTGGATATCGACCATTTCAAGGGCATCAACGATACCTATGGCCATGAGACCGGAGACGCCGTTTTGCGTGACATCGCCCGCATGTTCAAGGTGCAGGTGCGGGCCACCGATCACATTTCTCGGTGGGGTGGAGAGGAGTTCCTCATTCTCCTCCCTGGGAGCAGCCGAGATGCCGCCCAACGGGTGTGCGAGCGAATCCGCCACTCCGCGTCATTGGTAGCGGTTCGCGCCGCCAGCGACAAGGTGATCCCGGTCACGGCGTCATTGGGCGGCGCCACCTTTCC
>DATBTL010000441.1:0-3183 GCA_036559345.1 Chloroflexota bacterium
TAGGGGCGCGCCACGGAGAGCGGCCACGGGAAGAGGCGAGCCACATGGGCAGGGAGATTCTGGCGGTTGAGGACCGCGCCGCCATGCCCGCCGTGGACGCTGGGCAGTTTAAGAGCGCCCTGGCCTCGTTCGCCACCGGGGTGACCCTGGCCACGACCCTGGCGGCCGGCGAACCGCACGGAGTTACCGCCAACGCCATTATGTCGGTTTCCCTGGAACCGCCCCTGGTGGCCCTCAGCATCCAGCAAGGAACCCGCATGCATGCCGCCCTGCAGCGCGCCGATAACTTCGCCCTCAGTGTCCTGGCGGCGGAGCAGGTCGAGGTGGCCCGCTATTTCTCCGATTCGACCCAGCCCCATGACGCCGCTGCCTTTACTCTGTTCCCGAGCCGGGCCGCCATCACCGGGGCCCCATTACTCGACCAGGCTCTGGCCCATGTCGATTGCCGGATCGTGGAGGCCCACCCGGCGGGCGATCACACCCTCTACCTTGGCCGCGTCGTCTATTCGGCGATCCGCCCCGACGGGGAGCCCTTGCTCTACTTCCGGAAGCGCTTCCTGGAGTAATGGGACGGACCACCGGCCGCAGCCGTCGTCCCCTGCCATCCGGCCTCAGCCGGAGGTTGTCGGCCTCGGCAAGAAGTTGTTCCCGCCCGCGGGCTAGCCAAGACGGGCCATTGGCCCCACGCCCTCCTACCGGTACGCTGCCAGTGAGTGGGTACATCGCGGATGGATATGAGGACCAGGAAATTGCACGCAATGGAGCAAAGCGCCGGTCCGGGGGATCTCGCGGATCGTCTGAAGACAAGCGTTCTTGAGACGGCGCCCGTCCTCGGGCTGCTGGCGATCTTTGTCGCGGACGTCACGCAGCCGGTGGATGTGGTGTTCTCCATCCTCTATACGGTGCCGATTCTGGCTACCATTTTCCTGAACCGGGCCCGCGCTACCTACTTGCTGTTTGCCCTCGGCTCGATCGCCACGGTGGCGGCGGCGGCCCTGGGCCGGCGTCCGGCCGATCCGCCCGCCGCCCTGACCAATCATGCGCTGGCCCTGGTGGCCCAGATGCTGGCGGCCGTGGTGGTGATTCAACAGCTTCAGTTGCGGGATCGGCAGCAGGCGCGGGCGGTGGAAAAGGAGGCGCATCTGGCGCACGCACGCGACGCCGCCACCCACGCTCGGGCTCGTCTGCTTGCCCTGGGCAGCTTGATCCAGGCCATTCCGGAAGGCGTGGTCATGCTTGACGCTCGTGGCGTGGTGTCCGAAATCAACGGCGTGGCGCTGGAGCTGCTGCGCCTCCACCGGCCGGCGGTCCTTGGCCGGCCCTGGCGGGAGATCGCGCGTGGGCTGACCATGGCGGGGCCGGACCCGGTGTCCACCCTGCTGGCCGGCGCCTGGCCGGGGGACGGGCCGGCTACCGTGCAGGCCGAGGTTGAGGTGGCCGGCACGGCGGAGCCGCCCGTCCGCTGCGTGATCAGCGGCGCCGCGCTCCGCGACGCGACGGGCCTGTCCGGCGGGGTCGTGTTGGTGCATAACATTACCGACTTGCGTCGCCAGGAGCGCGAAAAGGCGGAGTTTGTCTCCATGGCCACCCACGAACTGCGGTCGCCCCTGACCACCTTGCGTGGGTATGCCCAGTTGGCGGCTCGGAGCGCCTCGCGGGCCAACGAACCGGAGATGGCCGCCACCGCCTCGAAGATTCTACGCCAGGCCGACAAGTTGAACGGTTTGGTGGCGGACCTTATGGATCTCTCGCGGATCCAATCCGGGCGCATGCTCTTAAGGAGCGCCGATCTGGATATGGCGGAACTGATCACCGACGCGGCCGAGCAGCAGCGCGCCGCTCATCCTGGGCGCGATATCATGGTCGAGGTTGCCGGTCATCCGCCCATGCTCCGGGCCGACGATCAGCGGATCGGGCAGGTGGTGGCCAACCTCCTGGACAACGCGATCAAGTACTCGCCCGAAGGGGGAGAGGTGCGGATTCGTCTCTGGTACGAGCCCCATCAAGTGTGCGTGAGCGTGACCGACCATGGGATCGGCATCCCTCTCGACGAGCAAGGTCAGGTGTTCCATCGTTTTTCGCGGGGCAAGAGCGCCGGGCGACGGTTCGATGGTCTGGGGGTCGGCCTCTTCATCAGCGACAGCATCGTCCGCGACCATGGGGGGCACATGTGGCTTGAGAGCGTTCCCGACCAGGGGAGCACGTTTGGCTTCGCGCTCCCCATCGTGCCGCTGCCGCCCGCCGCCTGAGGCCGGCCGGCTCTGTCGCCGGTCGGGTTGTACCAGATTGAAGCCCCGGCGTTTACGCCGGGGAGGCTCATTTTGCCGGCCTAGCCGTGGCCTTCAGGCCGCTTTTCTCTCTTGGAACTCATGGGCTCTCATGGGCACGGTGCCAGCCACCGATGGCGAGCACCCGGATCGCGAAATCAGCGGAGCCATCTGTGTCATCTGTTCGGATCCGTGCCATCTGTGTTTCAGGTACCAAGGCGCCATGCAAAGAGCAAGGAGCGGCCTAAAGACCGCGCTAGCAGCCTGTCGGAGAGATCAGGCGGAGAGCGGGCGGTTGGCGGGGCCGCCGCAGCGCGGGCGGCCCACCCTGGACATTGGGGGCCTGACAGAGCGTGTATAGTATCGATGAAGCAGCCCTTCATAAGAACGGCAACTGGCTCCGTTTTTTGTTCTGGGACGGACATGGCTGAGATCCACTCAAAAGCGATCGAGGGACACGATGGAACCGTCAGCAGTCCAACGAGCAATTGAGGCAGCGAGGTCGACGGCCTCTGCCCTAGGCCTCAGGGCCGGTGATGGAGTCGTTGTTCACAGCTCGAACCGCATCGCCGTGCGCCTGACCCCGTGTGACGTGCTCGCTCGGGTGGCGCCTCTCGCGCATCAGGCAGGCGCTGCGTTCGAAGTCGAGGTTGGTCGGCGACTCGCTGAGGCGGGCTGCCCGGTGGAAGAGCCTGAACCTCGGGTGGAGCCGCGCGTCTACGTGCGTGACGGCTTCGCGATCACCCTGTGGACCTACTACGAGGCGGTGCCGCCTCAAGACATCGCGCCAGCCGAGTATGCGCGGACACTTGAGCGGCACCATGCCGGCACGCGCCAGATCGACCTGACGGCGCCGCACTTCACGGATCGAGTAGCGGAAGCGCAGCGGCTGGTCGGCGACCGCGCCCAGACACCG
>DATBTL010000442.1:0-6409 GCA_036559345.1 Chloroflexota bacterium
TGGTCATGGAACTGAGTACGCCGCCCGTGCTGCACTACGCGCCCGGTCCCCCGGCCGAGACGGCGTACACGCGGTGGACGCTGTAGAAAGATCTTTACCAGCTATTTGCCTCTCCCCGCGCCCGGCCTCAGGCCCAGCCTATTCGTGCCGCCGCTGCTGTCGCGAGCCGTCTCTTCGCCGCCGCCTCGGGCCTGGTGATCGCCGGTCTCGGCCTCGGATCTTTGGGTCCGGGTCATGCCCATGCCGCCGCCGCTCATACTCAGCAGAATATAAACTTCATCCTCGCTCAGCTTAGATGAGCGGCCCCTGGCGCCACGGAAGATCGCCAGGGGCCGCGCGATTGGCACTCGCCGCGGGGCGCGAACCGGGGACCGTGATCTCCAGGTAGGAACGAGCGACTGAGGTCGCGGGCGCGCCGCATTGGCAATTTCTGGCTCTTGCCTCGGCTACCCTGGCGAAGTCGGGCGAGTTCCGCCTCAAGCGCGGCGATACGCGCCTCCGCCCGCTGAGCATCTTCCTCCGCCCGCCGGGCCTCGATGTACGCCCATTGTGCCTCTTCCCGCGCTCGCCGCGTCTCGACGGCACGAGCCGATTGGGATTCCGCCAAGGTGGGCAGCAAGGCGCCTGACTGGCCGCGGAGGCGAAGCAGCATCTCTTGCGCCTCCAGGGTCAGGCCGAGCACCTGGCTGAACAGGACTCCGTTTTGGCCGCCCGGCCAACGCACCCACTCGCCCCGGCTGTCCCGATGATAGCCCGAGAGCTGCCGCCCATCCTCTCCCAGCGGATCGAAGATCACGTACTCCCGCGCCCCCGCCAGCCCGTAGAGCCGCGGCTTCTCGCGGGTGTCCCGCCGCACCGAGGCCGGGGAGACGATCTCCAGCACGAAGGCGCGAAAGCTCCCCTCGGTGGCCACGTCGAACGAACTCCGGAGGCGGCGCGGCGCATAGGCTGCGAGCATGTCGGGCGCTACCTGGCCCACCGTCTCATCTCCCCTGGGGAAGCGCACGGCCAGTTCCCCGCTGAGATAGAGATCGGGGCGCTGATCGGCCAGATACGCCTGGGCGGGGCCCACCAGATTGAGCAGGCCCTGCATGTGCGGGTCCGCGGCGACCATCCAGGGCGACTCCTCCGTGTTGTCGGCGAAGGACAGCAGGAAGGCGCCATCGTCCTCGATCAAGGTGGCCTGTGCGTTGCTCATGCGGGTGCACTCTCTGGCATAGGATAGCATCTGGCGACCGATGGGGCTCCCCGCGAATTCACTCGCGGGAGCCCCATCGGTCGGATCGGCCCGATCTGACGCATTCATGCGCCTCGTGCGGCCCATGCGTGTTCATTCGCGGGACAGTGCGCACCCCTCCATGGCTGGTCTCCGCGGGCAGTTGAGGACGGGGTGGTATGCTTATGCATGGATGTTTGATGTGAGCAGCGGTCCGAGGAGTGTGGTGATGGCGGTGGCGGATACCTTACCCGCGCTGGCGGCGAAGCAGATCGACGACGCGGTGGCCTTCGCCGCCCAATTGGTCCGGACCCCCAGCATGCCGGGCGAGGAAGGGGCGGTGGCGGCCCTGGTGCGGGCCGAGATGGAGCGCCTGGGCTACGATGACGTGCGGGTGGATGACGCGGGGAACGTGATCGGCATCCTCCGCGGACGCGGCACGGGCCGCTCGGTGCTCTTTAACGCGCACATGGACCATGTTTCGCCCGGCGACCGCGCCTACTGGCACGCCGATCCCTTCTCCGGCCATCTGGCGGATGGCTACCTGTGGGGCCGGGCGACCACCGATATCAAGGGTTCGTTGGCCTGCCAGATCCACCTGGCGCCGCTCCTCCGCGCGGCAGGACTGGCGCCCGCCGGCGATGTGTATATCACGGCGGTGGTGATGGAGGAGATTGGCGGCCTGGGGGCCCAGCACCTGGTCACCCATCTGCGCGCCGATAGCGCCGTGGTGGGCGAGCCGAGCGCCTGTACTCTCCGGCGCGGACATCGCGGGCGAACCGGCATCGAGGTAACAGTCACCGGGCGGGCCGGGCACGCCAGCGCCCCAGACCAGGCGATCAATCCCCATCCCGCGGCGGCAGCCTTTCTGGTGGCGCTCCGCGACCTGTCCCTCCCATCGCATCCAGAGTTTGGTCCCGCCACTCTGGTGCCTACCATCTACCGTTCGGACAACGATAGCGTGAACGTGATTCCCGAGAGCGTCCGGATTCACCTTGATTGGCGAACTATTCCCGGTGAGGACGCCGAGACGATGGTCCGATCCTTGCAGGGGCTGCTGGACGCGGCCTTGACGCCGGGGAGCCGCGGGAAGGTCGCGGTGGTGGAGGAGGATATGACCAGCTACAGTGGCTTGCGCATGGCCCTCCCCGCCATATTCCGCCCTTATGCCCTGGCGCCCGATCATTGGGCGGTGCGAGCGGCGGAGCGGGCCCTGGGCGGCGCCCCGGCCGGATTCTGGCGCTTCGCCACCGACGGCGGCCATCTGCACGACGCGGGCATTCCGCCCGTCGGCTACGGGCCGGGTCTGGAGGCGGATTGCCACATCGCCAACGAGCGGATCAGCATCGCCCAGATGCAAGAGGCGTTGGCCGGCAACGCACGCCTGGCCCTGGCGCTCACCGATACGGAGGTAGCATAGAGATACTTTACTCATGCATCACTAGCTTGAGACTTTGTACAGTTGAGCATGACCACCCCAACGAGAGGGTGAGAAAGGGCGGGAATCATCATGGCGACACGGTGCGCGCATTGGTCCGAGGTGCGGGAGGTCACGCCAAGCGCTCCTGGTTGCGAGGAGTGTCTCCAGACGGGCGATAGCTGGGTCCATCTCCGCATGTGCCTCACCTGTGGACACGTTGGCTGTTGTGACTCCTCGAAGAACAAGCACGCGACCAAGCACTTTCACGCGACCCAGCACCCAATCATCCAATCCGCGGAGCCCGGTGAGCAGTGGGCCTGGTGCTACGTGGACGAGATCATGTTGGATCCCGTGTAGTCGCGCCACGCCTGCCCGCGGTCTCCCTTGCCCGCGTATCGCGTGTCTCGGCCGCGGCGTGATGAGGGAGGGATAGCTCATGTATGACATCGCGCTGATCTTGAGCTTACTCGCGGTGGTCGCGGGCCTGGTGTCGCTGGCGAATCGGCTGTCCCTCCCGTACCCTATCCTGCTGGTCGTTGGCGGTCTGATCCTCGGCTTCATCCCCAATCAGGTATTGCCGGATGTGGTCCTGGAACCCGATCTCTTTCTCTTCCTCTTTTTGCCCCCCTTGCTCTATTGGGAAGCTCTCCATACCTCCTGGCGCGACTTCAGCGCCAATCTGCGTCCCATCGTTTCCCTGGCCTTCGGCCTGGTCGTGGTCACCACGGTCGGGGTCGCGGTGATTGGCCATGCCTTGCTTGGACTCTCCTGGCCCGTCTCCTTCGTGCTCGGCGCGATCGTGTCCGCCACCGACGCGGTCGCCGCCAGTTCCATTATGGCGAGCCTTGGGGTTCCTCGGCGCGTGGTGGTGATTCTGGAAGGCGAAAGCTTGATTAATGATGCCAGTGCTCTGGTCATCTACGGCAGCGCGGTGGGAGTCGTGGTCCATGGTTCCTTCTCTCTGGTCGATGTCAGCCTTCACTTCATTGGGGCGAGCGTGGGCGGAGTGGCCGCGGGGCTGATTGTCGGCGCGGTCGTCTTGCGTCTCCGCCAGTCCATTGACGACAGCCGGGTCGAGGGCATGGTGGCCCTGCTGACTCCCTTCGCGGCCTACCTTCCAGCCGACCTCTTGGGAGCGTCAGGCGTCCTCGCGGCCGTGGCGGCCGGCCTCTACATGGGCCGCCATTCTCCCCTCGCGGTCGCCCCCGCTACCCGTCTCCAGGCCGACGCCATCTGGGAGTTGGGCACCTTCGTGATCAACGGTCTCACCTTCATACTGGTAGGCTTCCAACTCCATCCCATCGTCCTCGCCCTATCCGGGCAGTCTTTCCCGGCCCTGCTCGGGGAGGCCGCGGTGGTGTGCGCGACCGTGATCATCGTCCGTATCGCCTGGGTCTACCCGGGCGTGCATATCGCCGCCGCACGGGGGCGACTGGGAGGAGGGGATGCGCGCCCGCCATCGCGCGCCGAGTTGGGCATTCTCGCCTGGGCCGGCCTCCGCGGGGCGATCGCCCTGGCCCTTGCGCTTGCCCTGCCCGAGCGCGCCGCTCATGGGCCCTTCCCCGACCGCTATCTTATCCTCTTTTTCACCTTCTGCGTTATTCTCGTCACCCTGGTTGGCCAGGGACTTAGCCTGGGGGCGCTCATCCGCTGGTTGGGAGTGGCCGGGGACGACACGGCGGCCCGCGAGGAACGACAGGCGCGGCAAGCCGTGGTGCGGGCGGCCCTGGCCCGTTTGAAGGTCTGGGCCACCCGCGACGAGATCCCGCCCGAGGCGATCGAGGATCTGCGCGTCCACTATGAGCGCCGCGCCGCCCGCCTTGCCGCGGCAGGTGACGAAACGGAGGATACCGAAGCGGATGCCGGCGCGATTCAGCAGGTACGGCGCGATGTCCTTGATGCCGAACGCGCCACACTCGTCGCCCTACGCGACCGTAACGTGATCGGCGACGAGGCGCTGCGCCGAGTCCAGCGGGATCTGGACCTGGATGACGTGCGCCTCGGGGACACGCTGCGATAGGGATAAGGAACGACGGCTGAGGCTGGGGTAACGTGATCAGGTGGTGGGCCGCATGGCCTCCAGGGCGTCAATCTCCTCTGGCGTGAGGGTAAGGGTTGCCGCCCCGAGATTATCGCGTACCCCCGCCACGCGAGTGCTGCAGGGGATCGGAATAATCACCGGGGACTTGGCAAGCAGCCAGGCGAGGATGACCTGATAGGGCGTGGCGCCACGGGCGCGCGCCACCGCTCCCACTGGTCCCAGGTCGCCCAAGCCCTGGGCACGGCCGCTACCGCCGAACGGCGAGTACGGCAGGTACGCGATTCCCCGTTCGGCACAGGCGGCGAGCACCCCATTCGCTTCATCCCGGCGCTGCCAGGGGTTAAACTCGTTCTGCACGCTCACGATCTTGACCAGACGCTGGGCCGCGTCGATTTGGGCGACCGAGACGTTGGAGAGGCCCACCATCCGTACCTTGCCCTCGCGCTGGAGGTCGGCCATCGCGCCGACGGACTCCTCGAAGGGCACCTTGGGATCGGGCCGGTGGAACTGGTAGAGATCGATTATGTCCACTCCCAGGGCGATTAGACTGGCCTCGCACGCCTGGCGCAGATAGGACGGCCTGCCATCCACGTCCCAGTTCCCGTTCGGCCTCGTGTGGCCTCCCTTGGTGGCCACCAGTATGGTATCCGCCGAGGCGCCGGCCTGAAGTAGGGCTTTGGCGATCAGCCGCTCGTTGTGCCCCTTGTCCTGATCGTTCAGGCAGTACGAATCCGCCGTATCAATGAGGGTCACGCCTCCGTCAAGGGCCACCTGCAAAGCCACCAGCCCCTGCTCTTCCGCCGGCCGGCCCCGGATCGAGAGATACATCGCCCCGTAGCCCAGGGCGCTCACTGATCTGCCGCCGATCGTTCGCTGCTCCATGTGATTTTCCTTTCAATTCGCCTTTGATATGGATGATCCTGCTGGCAAAATCGCCCGAGTGACCAGATCGCCTGGGAGCGCGAGCGTCCCGCTCGTCCTCGTCGCCGCTCGATACGTGGACGAGCGGGACGTCTCTGTTGAAAAACGCCGCTACTCCTACGACATGTTGTTGTTCAGTCCGCTTCGGCACCACTGCATATTGTGGTCGAAACGCGAATTTCAACAGAGACGAGATGCTCGCACTGGTGCGCCAGCGCCAGGGACGATGTAGCTGCTTCCCAGGGCCGCCACGCCCAACGGCCCGATCGTCCGCCGAGCGCGCCGACGAGGGCGAGCCGGATACCCACGACGTGGGTGTCTTGCGCTCCCAGGTGGTGTCCTCCCGCACCTACGGTGGGGCTACGGCGTGGACCACAATGCAGCGGTGCGCCCATACCCGCCGTTGAATGATTTCATTAACCTAAATCGCGGTACAATGACTGTTCGTGTATACCATTGCGAATGCCGGACGAAAGGAGTTCTCACATGGCAATCGAAGACTTCGCGGACCCCGAAGTGGCAGTCGCGATCGCGCTCACGGCGGCGGTGGCCTCTCCGCGCGCGCGCAAGGTCATGCGCCGGGGCGCGGTGCTCGGCATGGCGGGTGTCCTGATGGCCGGAGACGCCCTCGGGTCCTTCGCCCGCGGCGCGGGCCGGGGCATGCAACAGGGTCTTGCGTCGGCGGCCGATCTCGCCGGCGAGGCGCGCGATGAAGGTCCGGCGGACGAACGGCCGCGGGCCGCGGCGTCTCGGAGGGCCGCTCGGCCCACGAAGCAGGCTGCCGCGCCGGCGGCTAGTACCGACGCATGAG
>DATBTL010000443.1:0-11009 GCA_036559345.1 Chloroflexota bacterium
GGCTATCGCCAACGTCACCGGCACCGCCATCGCCAACGTCACCGCGACCGCGGCCGCTAACCAGACCGCGACCGCCATCGCTAATACCACTGGCACGGCCGTGGCCAACGTCACCGGCACCGCCATCGCCAACGCCACCGGCACCGCCATCGCACAGCAAATTGCCACGAGTGTCGCCGGCACGACTACCGCCGTTGCCAATGTCACCGGTACCGCGATCGCTAACGCCACTCAAACCGCCGTGGCCTGCAACCAGACTGCCACCGCCGTCGCTAACGCCACTCAAACCGCCGTAGCCGGCAACCAGACTGCCACCGCTGTCGCTAACGCCACCGCCACCGCCATGGCCAATGCCACCCAGACCGCTATCGCTAACGCCACCGCTACCGCTGTCGCTAACGCCACCCAGACCGCCGTAGCCGGCAACCAGACCGCTACCGCTGTCGCTAACGCTAACCAGACTGCCACTGCCGTCGCGGGTAACGCTACCCAGACCGCCGTGGCCAGCAACCAGACCGCTACCGCCGTCGCAGGGGCCGCCACCCAAACTGCCGTGGCCGGCAACCAGACCGCTACGGCTGTTTCCGCGAATCTCACCGCCACCGCCGCTGTTCCGACTCCTACGCCTTAGCGCTGGCAATAGCTTCTCGCGTTTGATCGTTGGTTCGCGAGTTAGTTGGCAGGGAGACCGGCAACCAAGGGGCACGCTTGTCGCGCCGCGGCGGCCGCGCGTGTCAGGTAAGTGGCGACCGGATCCGGGGACGCCTGCACGCGCAAGCCATATATGGCGCTTAGCGGGTTGGGCGCTTGCAGCAGGCGGATCAAACGCGCGCCGCAAGGGGCTAGCGTCGTTCGGTCGCTCGCGTTGACTAAAATCAGTACGGGATCACGTCCGGCATGGATCGGCCCGGCTGAATCGCCGCAAAGCCGCGCCAGGGCGCCGTGGTTGAAGCGCAGTACGCGGGCATCAGTGATGCCGTAACCGTCAAGCACGATGCAGATGCTGGAGTTCGCCATCTGGCCGGCCAGCACGGCCGTGGTATCGGGATGAGCCGTGAGCACCCCTATGACCATGGACAGATCATTGGCGTACATGAGCCGGGGCATGGTGACAAAGAACCGATAGCCATCCAAGGCCGCGGCGCCGCTGAGGGTCGAGGCGATCACGAGTGGGAAGATCGCGGCGCTCACCACCCTCGGCGAAATTCGCTGTAGCGCCCGTGCGACCGAGCACAGCCCGAGCGCGGCGAGAAGGGAGGCCGGCGGGACTATGATCATGCTACGAGTGAAGGAAACTCCCGCCGCGTCATTGAGCGGAGTCGTGAGCAGCAGGGTGACGACAAACCATAGCAACATCAGGCGAACCGCGGTCGTGCCGAGCCCACGAAGGCTGATCGCGATGCCAATAGCCAGGGCCGCCGCCGCGATCTGGGTAAAGATCGCCCCCGTGATGTAGTGATTGGTGCTGGTGTTATAGAAAAACTCGTAGAGCGCCCGGACGATATTCCGCGGCAGCAACAAGCTGTAGGGATTGTCGCCAAGGTCACCAGGCGTATTGTGCGACATGGTCCGTAGCACATCCCAGCCGGAGTCAAGCAGCAGGGGCAGCGCGACCATGAGGAAGCCGCCCACCAAAAAGATGATCCGCTGGATCGTCGCCCGAGGCGACCGGAACAGATCGATGAGCAGGATCAGTCCCAGGATGCCGATCATCAACCGCGCCGTATAAATCGTGTACCATCCCGCGCCACAGGCAGCCCCGGCGGCAAACATGAGGGAGAGCCGGTTCGATTGCATCGCGGCATAGAAAAGGGCCGCCGCCGGAACCATGGCCAGCAAGGCGTCGTTATTGTTGTAGCCGATGTGCGCGAAGGCCCAGAGGAGATCGCAACTCAAGTAGAATCCCGAGGCCGCGATCGCGAAGGGAACCCCGCCAAATTGCTTGCCCAGCCAATAGAGGACCGTGACCGGGAACGCCGCCGAGATAATACTGCTCAGCCGCCAGCCTACCACATTGATGCCTACTACATGCATGAACAGTGATTGGTAGGCTGAATTCACCACCGGGAAGATGAAGTCAACCCCGTTCTGACTGAGCATGTCGACCGGGTTGCCGCGCGCGATAACACGCGCCGCATCAAAGAACTGCCATTCATCGCCGATCCAGGCATAGAGCCAGTACCGGATGTCGTGCAGGTTGAGGGCGATGAATGCGGCGCTACTACTTACGATGAAGACAACATCGAATCGAGAAAAGGGAAGGAGCGTCCCCTGCGGGAGCGCCCCCTCGACGGCGCGAGATCCCAAATGGCGCCGGTAATCAGAATGGGGGCCACGATTAAGGCGAAAATAGCAAGCGGCCCTCCATCATGGTTCCAGGCCCGTTCCAGAACATACACATATAACAAGCCTGCCACGGCCGCCATCCCGGCGTGGATCGTTCGGTCTACGGCGAGGTCAGGAGGCGTTCCGATGGCGTCCGAATCCGAGGGGACCGCGATGAACCCACGGGGAGGTAGCCAGACGAACGCCAGGATGCACCCAAGCAACATGCACGCGGTCCCGATCTCCACCCATTGCGGGTTGGGAAATACGATCGAGAGCTTCGCGGTCGGCAGCGATGGGAGAAGCGAGAACGGATCCGGACGGCGCATGGCCTGGATTCCGAGAAAGGCGAGGAACGGCGCCCCAACCGCGCCCAGCACTCGGGTGGACCAGGCGCCGTTACCCATGGCTACCCCACGGATCGGAAACGATGTCCTGACCCGAGCGAGCGCGTGCGCTAGCATGGTCTCTCTTCCGTCCCCTCACCCCAGCAGGCGATACCCCGGCACGGTGAGAAACTCCTCGAACTCCTCGGCGCTCACCAATTGGAGGAAGAGGTCGGCGGCTTCCTGGTAGCGGCCGGTCGCGTAGCGATCCGCCCCTACCTGGGCCGCGATCCGCTCCAGTTCCTCGCGCAGCACCGCCTGGCAGAGTTCCAGGGTGAGGCGGCGGCCATCGGCAAGCACTCCCCGCGGATGATGCAGCCATTGCCACACCTGGGCGCGAGAGATTTCCGCCGTGGCGGCATCCTCCATCAGGTTATTGATCGGGACCGCCCCCATGCCGCGCAACCATGCCTCGATGTATTGCACGCCCACGCTGATGTTGGTTCGCAACCCCTTCTCGGTAATCGCTCCCTCCGGCACGGCCAGAAGATCCTTCGCCTCTACCCGCACGTCCTCACGGACGTGGTCGATCTGATTGGGACTGGGCATCAGGTGATTGAAGACCTCCAGGGCCACCGGGACCAGGCCAGGGTGCGCCACCCAGGTGCCGTCATGACCATCCCGGGCTTCACGCTCCTTGTCGGTCCGCACCTGCCGCATGGCCTCCTCGTTGGCGACCGGATCGCTCCGTACCGGGATGTAGGCGGACATGCCGCCGATCGCCGGGGCATGGCGTCGATGGCAGGTCTTGATACAGAGCAAGGAATAGGAACGCATGAAGGGCACGGTCATGGTCACCAGGGCCCGATCGGGCAGGATCACTTCCGGCTGGCGGCGCAGCTTCTTGATATAGCTAAAGATGTAATCCCATCGCCCGCAGTTCAGCCCGGCGGAATGTTCGCGCAGCTCATAGAGAATCTCGTCCATCTCGAAGGCGGCCAGGATCGTCTCAATCAAAACCGTCGCCTTGATCGAGCCGGCGGGCAGCCCCAACTCGCGCTCGGCCAGGACAAAGACATCGTTCCACAGACGCGCCTCCAGGTGGCTCTCCAGCTTTGGCAGATAGAGGTAGGGGCCGGTTCCCCGATCCAGCAGGGCGCGGGCATTGTGAAAGAGAAAGAGGCCCGCGTCGACCAGGCTGCCCGGGATCGGTTTCCCATCCAGGACGAGGTGCTTTTCGGGCAGGTGCCAGCCGCGGGGGCGGATCATCAAGACGGCGGTTCGCTCGCCCAGGGAGTACGCCTTGCCCTCGGGACTGGCGAACGTGATGCTGCCGCGAGTGGCGTCACGCACATTGATCTGGCCGCCGATCGTGTTCTCCCAGGTCGGTGAATTAGCATCCTCCAGATCGGCCATGAACACCGAGGCGCCGGAGTTCAGTGCATTGATCACCATCTTCCGGTCGCCCGAGGGGCCAGTGATCTCCACCCTGCGGTCACGTAAATCGTGAGGCAGGGAAGCGATCGTCCAGGTGTCGGCCCGGATGCCCGCGGTCTCCGGCAGGAAGGTAGGCAGTTCCCCGGCATCGATGCGGATCTGGCGGGCCGCGCGAGCCGCCAGCAGCTCTTCTCGGCGCCCATCAAACACGCGGGTGAGCTGGGCCAGGAAGCGGAGGGCATCAGGGGTAAGAATATCCGCGAATCCGGGGAGCATGGCCCCCTCGATGAGAATGTGCTCGGGGGCGGAGTTGTGCTCGGCCATCTCGTCCTTAACCCTTTCCTTGCTTGGGCTCACCGTCGATGATGCTATTCCCTGTACAGGATAGCGCCTCAAGGGGATCGTTCGTGGGACCAGAACGGGGGATCGCCTCGGCGCCCCTGGTGGTATACCATAAGGCGCATGGCGATCCCGTCCCACTCCATTGCCGCGCGCCCGATGCCGGCGGCGGACCACGCGCCGCCAGCGCGCGTTCGGCTGCAGGAGGTCGGGCTATGGGCCACCTTGATCCTCGCCACCGCGTACATGCTCCTCTTCGCCACGATCTCCATTCTACGTTATGTAAACTTCCATTATGGGGGGGACACCGCCGACTACGCGCAGATGCTCTGGAACACCGATCATGGGCGCATTCTGTGGAAAACCAATATCTATACGGCCGGGAATGGTTTCCGCGGCGGCCATGCCGAGCCGCTCCTTATCCTCCTGGCCATCCCCTACGCGATCGCGCCGGACCCACGTACCTTGCTGTTGTTGCAAACCCTGGCCCTTGCCTCCGGGGGGCCCCTTACCTATCTGTTGACTCGGATCCATGGGCATCGGCAGCTTACAAGCGTGGGCCTGGCCGGGTTATATCTTGTCTTTCCTCTGGTTCACTACGCGAATATCTGGGATTTCCATCCCGACCCGTTCGCCGTGCCGGCCCTGTTCGGGGCCCTGATCGCCTTCGACCTCCGCCGCTGGAAGCTTCTGGCCGTCTGCCTGGTGGTGGTGCTCTTAACCAAAGAGCAGATGGGGCTTTTCGTGGTCGGCCTGGGCGCCTACTGGTGGTTCTGGCGCGGCGAACGGAAAGTGGGCCAACTGGTCATCGGGGCCGCGCTCCTCTATGGGCTTTTCGTGCTTCTCCCCTGGATGTTTGCCACCTCCGGCCAATTCAGCCGTGATTACGGGAGCTATTTTAGCGACGCAAGCAGCGCCGCCCACGCCCACGGGCCGTTGGGACGACTGCAAGCGATTGGTTCCCTGCTGAGCGAGAAGTTTCGCCTGCAGAACCTGATCCTGGCCTTGCTCCCCACCGGCTTCCTGTTTCTTTTCGACGCCAGCGCTATCGTCACCGTGCTGCCGCTGGCCGGCCTCTATGTCAGCAATCAGTTCACCAACGACTTCTGGTTCCACCATTATGTCACCTGCGTACCCATCTTTCTCTATGGGACAAGCAGAGTCCTGCTCCGGCCGGCCTTCCGCCGCTATCTTGAAGTGCTTCCGCTGGCCCTGATTTTTTGGGCCTGTTTGCTCGGCTACTCCTATGCGGCCTCCACCCTGAACATGATGCACTGGATCTACCAGCCGTCGATCTTTCTCTCCACGGACGCGCACGCGCGGGCCCAGTCGGCCATAATCCGCTTCGTACCGCCCGGGGCGCCGCTGGACAGCGATTCCCCGATCGCCGCCCACCTGGCGAGCCGGGAAACCCTCTATCAAACGCAGAATCCCGATCAGCCCAGCCTCGTGCCCTATACGCTGCTGGATCTCCATGCCGATCTGGCCCATCCCCCCTCCTGGCTGGTGCAAGATGACGATCTCACGCGCGACTACATCGTGAGGACGGGCGGCTTCAAGATACTTCATGCCATCCCGAAGCAGGGCCTCTTTCTCTACGCCAATTGCCGGAACTTCCCCCATGCGATAGGCTGCCAAAAGACATAACGCGGCAGTGGGGAAAGCTTACATGATCGTCGCTCTGGGGGATGCGGCTCTCGATCTGTTCGTGGCGCCCGATCTGGAGGCAATCGAGGGGAGCGACGTGGGAGGAGCCGTCCGCGTGCTTCCCGGCGGCTCGGCCGCCAACTTCGCCGTCTGGGTGGCACGGTTGGGCGCGAGATCGGCCCTGATCGGCGCCGTGGGCGACGACTACGCGGGCACCTTCATGGGCGCCGATTTGGCGAGCGAGGGGGTGCTTAGCCATCTGCGGCGGGTGCCCGCCCCCACGGCGGTAATCGCCGTGCTGGTGGACGGGCGCGGTGAGCGGACCATGATTACCGACCGGGGTGCCGCTACCCACTTCGCCCCGGCCATGCTGGAGCCCCAGATGCTCCCACCGGGTTGCCACCTGCACCTCCCCGCCTACTCCCTGTTCGTGGAGCCGTTGGGCGCGGCGGCGATCGAGGCGGCGGCACGCGCGCGGGCCGGAGGGGGGACAGTAGCCGTCGATACCTCCTCGGTGGGACCGCTCCGCGTCTTCGGCAAGAAGCGGTTTCTCGGATTGCTCGACGATCTGGAGCCTGATCTGCTGTTCGCCAACCACGCCGAGGCCGCGTTCCTGAGCGGCGTCGAAGACCCGGAGGCGGGAAGCCTGATCCTCCGGCGCTACGCCCCCCTGGTACTATGGAAACTGGGCGCGGATGGGGTACTGGCTCGCGGGGAGCGGGTGGCGAGGGAACCCGGCCTCATCGTGCCGACTCTGGACAGCACGGGCGCTGGGGACGCCTTTGCCGCCGCTTTCACGGTAGCCCACCGCTCGGGCGCCCCGCTGGAAACCGCGCTGGCCCGCGCGAACCGCCTGGCTGCCGCCGTGGTGCGGCATATTGGGGCCCGTCCCCGTCTGGAATGGGATCTGGAAGAGGAGAACTGATGGCCACCGGAAGTGTTGACCCGAGTCAGGATCGCTGGATGATCGTGCATCCCGAGGTAGCCGACGCCCTGGAACACCGCCGGCCGGTGGTAGCCCTCGAATCGACGATCATCTCCCATGGTTTCCCCTGGCCGCAAAACCTGGAGGTAGCCCAGGCGGCCGAGGCGGTGATCCGCCGCGAGGGTGCCGTGCCGGCAACCGTCGCCATTCTTGATGGGGTGATCCGGGTTGGGCTCTCCAGCGAGCACATCGAGGCCCTGGCCCAGCGCCAGGGCGTGACCAAGGTGAGCCGCCGTAACCTGTCGCTGGTCCTCGGCCAGGGCGCCTGGGGCGCCACCACGGTGGCCGCCACTATGTGGTGCAGTGCGCGGGCCGGCATTCGCGTCTTCGCCACCGGGGGGATCGGCGGCGTCCATCGTGGCGGGGCCCAGAGCTTCGACATCTCCGCCGACTTGCAAGAGTTGGCCCGCACGCCGGTGATCGTCACCTGCGCCGGCGCCAAGGCGATCCTGGATATTGGCCTCACCCTGGAGTATCTGGAGACTCATGGGGTGCCGGTGATCGGGTACGGGACCGACCGCTTCCCCGGCTTTTACGTCCCCGCCACCGCCTACGCGGTGGACGGGCGGCTGGATACCCCCGAGGCGGTGGCCCGCGCCGCGCACATCCACTGGTCCCTGGGCCTGGAGAGCGGCCTCCTGGTCGCCTGCCCGGTTCCGGCGGACGCGGCTCTTCCAGTCCAGACCATGGAGGCCGCGATAGATCGCGCCCTGCAAGCGGCGGCGGCGGCGGGGATCGCGCGCGCCGAGGTGACTCCCTTTTTGCTGGACGAGATTCGCCGCACCACCGAGGGGGAAAGCATCGGGACCAACGTCGCGCTGGTCCGCAACAACGCGGCGATTGGGGCGCGGATCGCGGGGGCCCTGGCACTGTTGTAGGGCTGGCATCCGGGGCCTCCGACTACGGGCGGGCCTCCGACCGCGGTCGGGTGTGGCGGGCGAGTATTCAGGGGGTCTGGAACGCCTCTGGGCATTCCAGACCCCCGAAGCACTCTCTATAAGCTGCCTGTCGTGAAGGTCGCGGTATAGCTCACGAAGCCGCCCGCCGCCCCTTGCGCCACCACGGTCTCTTTGTACTGGGTATTCGGCTTGAGCGGGGTGGGCGGGGTGCTGGTGATCGTGTTGCCGCTCACCGTTGGCGGAGGAAGCATGACGATACCGGTGGGATTATTGGCTTCGGTCAGAATGATCTGAGCGACCTTCCCAGGGGCGGCATTGAAGGTGACCGAAATCGCCGCGCTGGTGGAAACTCCGGTGGCGCCGTCGGTTGGAGTGGCGCTGCTTACCGCGAAGGAGCCGCTGCTAATCGACGGGCCCGCGCCCGCTCCAGGCCCTGAGCCGGCGCCCGCCGCGGGCGTCGTCCCCTTGTGCGTGTTGATCAATGTGCCGGTATCGGTGGACCTAAAACCAGCCTTGTCCGATAGGCAGGCGGTGACCTTGGCCGAGCCGCTGAGCGATGCTTCCTGGCTGGCCAGGACCACGGTCGTGGTTGCCTGGGCGCCGGTAAGGGAACTTGAGAGGCATTGACCCTGCATCGTCAAACTGAAAGGGCTGCCTTTGCCCTTCCAGGTAATCTGGGCCGTACCCAGGGCGCCCCTGTAGTTGAGGCTGGCGCTCCCCGGCGTGCTGGTGAAGGCCCCGGAGGCAAGCTTGTCGCTGGCGAAGTGGGAATAATTGGTCAAGCCGAACTTTGACGTGGTGAGGCCGTTACCGGCGACCTGGTTGGCGTTCGCCGAGTTCCCGGCGCCAACGGTGACATAGAGGAAGTTGCTCTGGCCACCGAAGCTGAAGGCTCCGACGCTGAGATCCAGGCCTTTGCTCGATTGCGAAGCCGAGGCGCCGCTAAAGTAGATGCTGGATAGACCGTTAAAGGACGAGCGATTGACGTTGCCGGAACCGGTAGGGGTCACGGCGGCTGAGTCGATGTTTGTCCCCGCGATCTTGCCGCTGAGCGACCCTGCGCAGGGAAAGGAAAGCTTGAAGTCGGCTGAGCCACTGGCGATCAGATGCTGAGAGCTGCTGGTCCCGAAACAATTCACGGCATTGGACTCGTTCTTGGTGACAAACGTCCATTGGGCCGTGATATGGCCGAAGGCGCCCAGATCTTTCTGGGTATCGAGGCTCGCCGTACCGGCTCCCAGATGGAAGTCGCTCGCGGGGAGGGTGAAGGTATAGGTGCTTCCAGAAACACCGCTCTGCAAGCTGGTTCCCTTGCCGATCGTAATCCGCACATCCACCTGGGAGGCCAGGACGGTGGACCAGTCAACATTGATCGAGACCGTGTGCTTCCCATCGCTCGCGGGCCCGAAGAGCGTGGTATTGAAGTCGGTCAGGGCCGAGGCGCGTCCCACGAGCTGGGTGGGCGCCGCGGAGGCCGTTGGGTGTACGCCCGTGCCAATCGACGTGATAGGGAAGGCCAGGAGGCTCAAGGCGATGATGACTGCCCGTGACACAATTCGCCGCATGGTAGGATAGGTCCTTTCCGCTCCCATGAGAGCACGCACGTCGAGGACTTTCCCTCCCCAACGCCATAACCAGGTGCGCATGACCCCGCGCGACGGAGACATTCGCCGCACCCATACAGTAGGGGGCGCCCATTACTGGGCGCTTGCCACGGGCTTACGCGGCCATGGCGGTTCTTGTGTACGGAGTGGCGAAAAGCCGGCAAAGATCTTCGCGTTTCAGGAGAAAAACGCCAGGGTCAATGGCATGCCCTAGTAGGCTGGAGAAATGGTTCGGGGCAAGATCCGACCGAGCGGGCGGCTACGGGGAGGGCATCTTGTATACGATTCGGCGCGATTCGAACGCACGTGCATCATCTTCCTGCCAGCCGATCCAAGTCGGCGGTTGACGGCCCACAGTCAGTGGGTTGAGTGGGATCGGGAGCTGTATTCAGACCGTGGACTACGCGGAAAAACTCGCGGTGAGCAACGCCGCTTCCTCCGGACTGGCCGCGGCGGTTGGCAGCGCCCTAAAATTCCCGACGCCCCCATCGGTATAGGCCACCAAGCGGAATCCTGCCTTGGCGAAGGCTCGCTGGGAGGCCACGTTGCCGGGCGCGATGGCCGCCCATACCTGCACGATACCCTGCCGGCTCAAAACGTCGAGCATATGGCGCAGCAGACCGGGGAAAACACCACGCCCCCGGTAGGCGGGCAAGGTCAGGCAGTCCCAGATATACACGTGATGCTTTGGCAGCGAGAAGGCCAGGCGGAGATCAGGAATACGCACCATTCCATATTGCACCCATCCGTAACCGGCGATCGTCTCGCCATCCAGGGCCAGGGTCGCGCTTCCGGAGTCCGCCAGCCTGCGATGCACTTCAGCCATCGATATGCCGCTAGCCCGCGCCAGGGCGGTCTCCTGGCCGTTCGCCAGTTCGGCGAAACGGATCCGCGCCACCGGCAACGGAGACACAGGCTCCCTACCCAGCGTGAATGCCTGAATCGTTCCCAGATCTGGCCGCCGTTCGCGTCGCGCCGCCATCCTTGCTCCCCTCACTCGTCTACCTTCAGGATACCGCGGAGCTCACCAGGAGGGCGGCCAAATGCCTCAAGGGAGACCTACCTCGGGTGAGTGGAGGCGGTGCCGGTCTGATTCGGCAAGCAGGAGGCAGGGGCGCGGACGCCCATCCGCGGGCGGCCATGGCGCAAACCAGATGACGATCCGTAGCGGAAGCAAGCGGGCCTGGAGACCCGCGCTCCTACAATTGCGTCCACGAGGATGTCAATAAAGGGCAAGCGCGGGAACTGTATATAAATGTACATTGACATTATATGCGTGGTTACATATAATAATTACATGGGGTTGAGACGGAAATTTTGGTCGTCCCCACGGACGGGACGACGGCAAGGAGGAGAATGGAGAACTGCGGTCCCTTCGATCTGGAGCAGTTGTCGCTCCATGAGCTGATGCCTTTTTGGGGCAGGCTGATCAGCTGGGTGGGCATGG
>DATBTL010000444.1:0-5409 GCA_036559345.1 Chloroflexota bacterium
ACAGACGGGATATTGCCGTTCTTGATGGGGTGATGGTCGAGCTTGAGGCTACTATCGCGGGCAGCGGCGCCACGGAAGTCGACGCAACCAACCTGTATGTCTTCCCCGGCGGCGTGGATCCGCACGTCCATTTCCAGGAACCGGGGCACACCTCGTGGGAGGGTTTTGCCACCGGCTCGGCGGCCCTGGCCGCCGGCGGCATGACGATGGTCTTCGATATGCCGCTTGACTGCCTACCAACCACTATCAGTGGCGAAAGCTTCGACCAGAAACACGAGGCGGTACAGGGATCCTCGCTGGTGGATTTCGCCTTTTGGGGCGGACTGGTCCCCGGCAACCTGGAGCGGATGGAGGAACTGGCGGCCCGTGGGGTGGTTGGCTTCAAGGCGTTCATGGCCAATGGGACCGAGGATTTTCCAGCCGTGGACGACCTGGCTCTCTACGAGGGGATGGTCCGGTGTGCCGAACTGGGCTGCCTGATGGCGGTACACGCGGAAAACGAGCAGCTAACGAGGCGATTGGCGGCGCGGGCTATGGCCGGCGGACGAACCGGCCCGCGCGATTTCCTTGCCTCGCGGCCCGCCATCGCGGAGAACGAGGCCATAGCCCGCGCCCTGCTGTTCGCCGAGGAGACCCGGTGTCCGCTGCATGTCGTCCATGTGACCACGGCTAAAGGGGTCGCGCTGGTTGCAGCCGCCCAGGCGCGGGGAGTCGATGTAAGCTGCGAGACCTGCCCGCAGTACCTTGTGTTCTCCGAGGATGACATCGAGGAGCTTGGATCTCTCGGGAAGTGCGCCCCACCGTTGCGGGCCGCCACGGAACCGGATCGGCTCTGGGAGTGCATTCGATCCGGCGCCATAGGCATGGTCGCGTCCGACCATTCACCGTGTACGGATACCGTCGTAGCCGGCGGAGATTTCTTTGCGCTCCCAGGCGGCATTTCCGGCTGTCAATCCATCCGCCCGCTGCTCCTGGAACATGGTTATGCCCGGCGCGGCATCCCGTTGCCCACGATCGCCGCCCTCACGGCCACCGCCGCCGCGCGACGATTCCACATCCCGGCCAAGGGCGATATCGTGGTGGGTTACGACGCTGATCTGGCCCTGGTGGATCTCGATGTACGATGGAACCTGCAAGCAACCGACCTGTTCTATCGCCATCAGCGGAGCGCCTATGTCGGCAAGCCCATGCGCGGGCGGATCACGCACACCTACGTGCGCGGAACCGCCGTCTTTGAGGATGGCAGAGTGATCTCACCGCCGATCGGGAGGCTGGTCACTCCTCGGGGCAGGCGCGGAGAGCCGGCATAACTCAAGCGTGGTGGATCCCAATCCCGGGGAAGCAACCGCGCCCGGCGGCTACTCGTCGGTGAGGACAGCCGCCGCGATCTCGCGGATGCGTTGGGGGTCGCCGAAGGCGTCGATGGCGACGATCTTGCCCGCGGCGACGGTGAAACCCAGGACGGCAAAGGGCCGTCCACCAACCGTGACGACGACTCCGGCTGCTCCATTCACCAGGGCGGGGTGCAGCTGGGCAGCAGGGTTGGCGCCGATCCGTGCCTGCCTGGCGACGGCCGCCGCGCCATGAATCGCCCTGGAAGCCGCGGGGCGCCTGGGTCCAAAGTCCTCTCGTAGCACGACGTCAGGATCGAGGACGGCCACGAGTGCGTCGAAATCACCCCCACGCGCAGCCGAGAAGAAGGCGTCGACCACCGCTCGCTGACGGGCCAGATCGGGGTCCGGCGACTGCCGCTCGGCGCCCTTCACGCGGCGTCGTGCCCTGCTGGCGAGCTGCCGCGCCGCCACGGGGGTGCGGTCGATCATGGGGGCGATCTCCTCGAACGGCACCTCGAACAGGTCGTGGAGCACGAACGCCAAGCGCTCCGCCGGTGCGAGCATATCGAGCACGATGAGGAGCGCCAGGCCGACGGAATCGGCCAGCAACGCCTCTTTCTCCGGTTCGATCGCTCCCTCGCGGCTGACGATGGGATCGGGGAGGTGCAACTCGAGCGATTCCTCACGGCGCACCCTGCGCGCGCGTAGCATGTTCAGGCATACGCGGGCGACGATCGTGGTCAACCAGCCGCGCAGGTTCTCAACTTCGTCCGCCCCGGATCGGCTCATGTGCAGCCAGGCGTCCTGCACGGCGTCGTCGGCTTCGGTCAGCGAGCCCAGCATGCGGTAGGCAACCGCCCGCAAACGGGCCCGGTGCTCCTCGAAGCGCTCGGCCAGCCACTCGTTCTCGTCCATCGGTCACATCCTCCCATTGCCAGGTGTCATATATGTGTGAGGCCTCACAAAGACGACCCCCCACACACCGGTGATGTGACAAAGGAGACATCATGAACGCTCGGATGGACAACCCCGTGATGATCATACCCGGCTCACTCGATGCGCTGCTAGCGCTCGGGAAAGCCGCTGCACACGGCGGTCTGCCGCGGAAGACCGGTCTGCTGGTGGTGTTGCGCGCCAGTCAGATCAACGGGTGTAGCGTGTGCGCGCACATGCACGCCCGCGACGCCAAGAAGGCGGGCGAGACCGACGAGCGCCTCGCCACGGTGGCGGCCTGGCGCGACGCTCCCTTCTTCAGCGACGCCGAGCGGGCGGCCCTGGCCCTGACCGAGGCCGTCACCCGGCTCAGCGACCCGGCCGACCCGGTGCCCGACGCCATCTTCGACGAGGCGGCCAAGCACTATGATCAGCAGGCCCTGGCGTCGTTGATCATCTCCATCGCGCTCATCAACGCCTTCAACCGTATCAACATCACGACTCGGCAGGTGGCCGGAGCGTCGGGCGGCTGACCGGTATGAAAGCGGGGGAGGGTCGCCGCCCGCGGTGACCCTCCTCGCACGCAATGAGGGCTTTGGCCGGCAAGTGAGCCTGGCCGAGCGAGCAATAGTTGGCATGGAGGAAGGCTGAGGATGTCCCCAGCCCTGCCCCGCGGCCCTCCTCCATGCCGCACGCACTATCCATCAACAATAAGGAAATGAGCCATGCTCAACCATCTCATCGGTTCGCGGCGCGAGCCTGATCGCGCCATCACCGCGGCACTCCTGCCGCTGCGCCTATTCATTGGCGCGACTCTCGTCTACGCAGGGCTGGACAAACTCACCGACCCAACGTTCTTCGATCACAATGCCCCAACGTACATCGGACAGCAGATGGCCGGCTATGCGCGCACCGGCTCCCCGCTGTCGTGGTTGCTGACCAACCTGGCCATCCCCCATGCCACTTTCTTCGGCGCCCTGATCGCCCTGGGCGAGTTATGGGTCGGTCTGGCGACGTTCGCGGGGCTGCTGACGCGCATCGCCGCCCTGGGTGGTCTTGCGCTGAGCCTCACGTTCTACCTGACCTCGTCCTGGACGATCCACCCGTATTTCTTGGGCCCGGACCTGCCCTATGCCCTGGGCTGGCTCACGCTCTTGCTCGCCGGCCCCAGCGCGCTCAGCCTTGACGCATACTTCTTCGGCGCGGCGCGAGATGCGCGCAAAGGCCGGCCCGAACCGGACATGCGCCTACGGCACGCCGCGCCAGCAGGAGGGCGTCCATCGGCTGTGATGCCGTTCCTGCCGAGACGATCATTTCTGCATGGGATCGGCGCCGTCGCCACCCTGCTGGTCAGCGGTGGCCTGATCGGCGGTGTCGCCAGGCTGCTCACGCCCACGCGAGTCGCCGGCGACAGCGCGACGCCGCTCACGGCCGGCATTGGCGCGAACGCTGGCGGTGGAGGCAAGGGCACACCTGCCGGTGGCGTACTGATCGGGAGCGTCAAGACGTTACCCATCAATAGCGCACGGTCGTTCACCGACCCGCATACGGGCGATCCCGCCATGCTGATCCACTTGAACAATGGGCGGTTCGTCGCCTATAGCGCCGTATGCACGCACGCCGGCTGCACCGTCGCCTACGATAGCGCGCGAGCAGAGCTGGTCTGCCCCTGTCACGGGTCGATCTACGATCCGCGTCATGGAGCGCAGGTAGTAGCCGGCCCCGCCCCACGACCCCTCCCCCCGGTGCCGGTGCGAGTGGACACCCAGGGCAATGCCTACACTGTAGGTATGGCACCGGCGGACATGCCCGCCCAGTAGCAGGCGGAACTACCCACGGCATGGCGCCCGCAATCACCGGCTGTAATGCCGTAGGGTCGCACCTCCACGTATCGGGCGCCCTCTACCCTGTACTCGGACGGCATGCGCCTTATCATCCAATCCATGGGCGGCGTCGGCGTGAGGCGGCTCGCCGCGGCCGCCGCCGCGCCGCACGGCCCCGGCAAGGGCGATCGGCCAGCCACTCGCTCCCTTCCCTCGGTCACGTCTTTCCGTCGTGAGGTGTCACCCTTAGTGTGACCCATGGGATGCTATTGATGTGACAAGGAGGCACTATGAAAGCTGGAGTGGGACAACCCGGTATGAACGAGCCACGCGCGGTCGAGGCGCGTCAGGAACACGGGAAGGCAAGCGCGCCCCTCAAGTCCAGCGATCGTAAATGTCGCGGACTCGGTAGTCACCTCGGCGCATGAGTAAGATCGATGACAGCGAGGGCATCCTCTTACAACGACACCGTCACGAGTCAGCCGAGCGGATCAGCAAAGAGACCGGCCACCGAGTACGTGAAGCCAGGGATCACGTCCTCCCCATCGAGGGTCTCACTTATATTGAGCGTGAGTGCCGGTCCCGCCATGTGATCAGGGTGCCAGACATCGATATGTCCGCTGGTCGGCCAAATGACCCATACCAAGCACGTGCCCCCAGCAAGATAAGCCCGTGCCTTGGCGGCCATATCATCCGGACCTTGAGAGGGGGAGGCAACTTCAACGGCGAGATCAGGGGCAAAGGGAAGCAGCTTGGAGCGATCAGCGATCAGGGCTACCTTATCCACCCCAATGAAGCCAACATCAGGAAGCAAGCCCGTTTCCGCGCCGGGAAACTTGTACACCCCATCCGCGCCCGTCACGCGCCCAAGACGGCGCGGCCGTGTATAGTTGCGTAATTCGGATGCCAGTTCGATGGCAATCGTTGTGGCGTTGAATCCGCTACCGGCCACGCGGACCAAAACTCCCTCGACCACCTCGTAGATGTTGCCGTCGTCGGGCAACTCCAGCAAGAGATCGACCGTCACGGGTCCCATGCCCGGAACGACCTCGGCCCATGGGGCGGGATTGGAGGGGAATGCGGTTGCGGTGCTCATTGGTTGGTGCTCCTCCTACGATCATAGCTCCAGGATACAGGCAGTGCCCTGTACCGTGCCTGGTAGCGTTGAAAGATACGAGGCAACGGCGCCACCGGGAGGAACAGGCATCTCACTACCCCTTATCCTCCAGGCTCAGATCGCGGAACGCGCTCTCGTGCAAGGTCTGATAATGCTCGCGCTCGCGCTCGGGACTGGGGAAATTGTAGGACTGCTTGCCGCG
>DATBTL010000445.1:0-9907 GCA_036559345.1 Chloroflexota bacterium
GCCTCACCGCGACCGACACGGGGAACAGTGGCATCACGGTGACCACCAGTTCCATCAGTGTCACGCCTGGGCCGGCCACGCACTTCATGGTCAGCGTGCCGCCCAGCGCCACGGCCGGCGTCGCCTTCAACGCCACGGTCACCGCCCAGGATCAGTTTGGTAATACAGCCGGCGGCTACGGCGGCATGGTGCATTTCACCAGTAGCGACCCCCAGGCCGGACTGCCCGGTAATTCCACCTTAACCAATGGCGTGGGCGCCTTCGTCACCATCCTCAGGACAGTAGGTAACCAAATGCTCACCGCGACCGACACGGGAAGCGCGACCATTACGGGCACGAGCGGCGCCACGAGTGTCACGTCACCGGCTCCGCCCCCAGTCGCGACGGCCACCAACGTTCCCACCATGACCTTCACGCCGAGCCCTACCGCGACCAGCGTGCCCGCTACCGCTACCAATGTGCCCGCCACGGAGACAAACACCAGCACCCCATTCATCAATCCGACCAGTATACCGACGTCAACGCCGACCCCGAGCCCGACCCCAACCCAGACGCCGGTAGTCCTCGTGATCCATAACAGCCCAAGAACGGTGATCGGCGGCCGTTCCCGCCCCTGCGATCTCACGAGAAACACGAGGGGCGCCAACGAACACGGCTGCGAGATCGTGTCGAGCGTCTCGGCGGCGGGCGCGATAGTTACCTACATGCTGACCTATCAAGACGGCTCGAAGCAGCGCTTTGTTGATCGAGCGGATAGCCGCGGCCACTCACTCCATCCGTTCAACGTGATCTACCAACCTCCGGCCCATAAGGGCCAGAAGCCGTCTCGAGTGATGGCTCACATCTCCGTCCAGGCTGATTTGCCCGCCGGCACCGTGATCGGTCCGGTAAATGTGCGCTTCGCGGTCATCCGGTAACCGATCGCCCTACTCTCTGGCCGGTACAAGGCTCGGCGCCGAGCACCGGCCAGAGAGTAGACAGCCCAGTGACCGCGGGCACGGCACGGCCGGCGGTCGCGCCGGGTCCGCCTCACGCAGGCAGCGCACCGCCAATTCGGGCGCCGGCGCGAGCGACCGCGTCATCAGCGCCTCGCGATAGGCGCGGGTTGCCTGCCGCCCGTCTTCCTCGCTGACCGGCATGAAACGCACCGGGGTACCGGGCGCCGCTTGCGCGAAGCTGTCCAGGTCGGCCTCGATCACCACCGCGATCTTGGGATAGCCGCCCACCCCCCGGCTATCGGCCAGCAGCACAATCGGCTGTCCATCCGGCGGGATCTGAATCGCCCCCGGCGCCGCGCCTTCGGATGCAAGGCTCCGCGCGGTTGCCGGCCGGAGCGGCTCCCCCTCCAGGCGAACGCCCGTCCGGTCGCCGCGCTGGGAAACCCGGTACGTACTCTCGACAAAGGTTCTCCGTGTCTCCTCGCTGAACCAATCGTCCTCAGGTCCCCAGATCACCCGCGGACTGATCCGCGTTGGGGCGCTCGGACGCGGCGGGGTCAGCGCGTACCCCGGCCCGTATGCCTCGAGTTCTCCGACCGGAACCCGGTCCCCGGCCCGCAACAGCCGCCCCTCCAATCCGCCGATCCCAGGGATCAGATCGGTGGAGCGGCTGCCCAGCACCTCTGGAGTCGCGATCCCGCCCCCCATCGCCAGATAGGCCCGGAGGCCGGATTGGGCGGCGGCGAAGCGGAGACGCATCCCGCCGCGCATCGCCGCCGCGCGATAGAACGGCAGCGGCTCGCCATCAAGGAGTGGGGTCAAGTCGGCCCCGGCTACCGCGATGATCAGGTCACCCACCGCCTCGAACTCCGCCCCGGCCAGGGCGATTTCCAGACCCGCCGCGTCCGGCGCGTTTCCCACCAGTGCGTTGGCGGTTCGCAGGGCGGCCCGGTCCAGCGCGCCCGCTGGGGCGTAGCCCATCCTGGCCAGTCCGGCCCGCCCCAGATCCTGCACGCTCGTGTGAGGACCGGAGCGGCGCACCAGGAGGGCGCGCGCCCCAGCGGGCGATTGGCTCACCCTCCCGCTGGCTTCCTCGCCAACCGGGCTCCGTTCCTGGAGATCGGCGCTGCCTGCTTCCCCAACTGCGTCAGGTCCGATAGCTTGCGGGGATCCGCCTGCCGGACGGGCGCTGGATATTCTCGTGTTCGGTGCTGGCGCTCTTTCCTCCAGCGGCCCGTCCATCCGCACCACGTCGCGATCATGTGCCACGGCCACGAAACGGATGGTATCGCCTGGTCCATAGGGGAGGGTCTCCGGGCGGGCCGGATCGAAATCAAGGCCAACGATGCGGCCAATGAGCCGCCAACCACCGGGACTGGAGAGGGGATAGAAGCCGGTCTGCATCCCCGCGATCCCCACCGATCCGGCCGGCACGCGCTCGCGCGGCGTATCCAGGCGGGGAGTGGCCAGCGCGGGCGGCAACCCGCTGAGAAAAGGGAAGCCAGGCGAGAAGCCCAGAAACTCCACCCGATAGCTCGCCGCCGCGTGTTGCCGCGCCACTTCCTCGGGTAGCAGCCCGGTATGCGCGGCTACATCGGCCAGATCGGGTCCATACTCGCCCCCATAACGGACCGCGAGTTCCACCACTCGTCCATGTTCGAGGGAGATCGGGCCGATGACCGCCAGGGTCGCCCGCACTCGCGCATCCACGCTCGGCCCATCCGTGTGGCAGGGATCAAAGCGGACCAACACCGTGCGATAGGCTGGCAACACATCATAGACGCCGGGCCATTCCTCGGACAGAATGCGGGCCGCCAGCGCTCGGGCCAGCGCCGTGGTTTCGGGCTTCGGCTCGCCGAGTTCGATCAGACGCGCCCCCTCCCCTACCGGGCGCGTCCGGATCCTACTTCGGGGCAGCGCCTGACGGCCGCCGTCTCCACACCTGTTCAAGCCGTTCACGGGGACCACGAGGTAGGGGCGCGGGTCTTCAGGCCCGCTTGCTTGGGCCACGGATCGTCATCTGGGTAGCGCCGTGGCTGCCGACGGGTGGGCGTCCTCGCCCAGCGGGCCTGGAGACCCGCGCCCCTACAAGGTGACATCGACCCGGTCCCGTCCCTCCCATCCGGCCACAACCGAAGACCGCTCGACACCCGACCGCAGTCGTCCATCCCTGCCATCCGACCTCAGTCGGAGGTCCGGGGCCGCGGTCGGAGACCCCATGCCTCACCCCGCCGCCGGCGCGGCAATAGTGATTCCCGCCTTCTCCAACGCGGCCCGAATGGCCCGTGCCCGATCCAGCGCTCCAGGCGCGTCTCCGTGCAGACAGATCGTCTCTCCCACCACCATCAACTCCGTGCCGTCGATGGCCGTCGCCCGGCGATCCCGCGCCATCCGTACCGCCCGCGCCGCCGCCTCCGCCGGATCGTCGATCATGGACCCTGGGAGACGGCGCGAGACCAGGCTGCCGTCCCGGTTCATGGCCCGGTCCGCGAAGAGCTCCGGCACCACGCGCAGGCCGATCGCCTCCGCCTGGGCCTGTTGGGCCGAGCCCGCCGGTGCGAACACCGCCAGGTCGGGGTCAAAGTCCCGCACCGCCCGCATCAGGGCCGCCGCCGTGATCGGATCCGTGGCGGCTCGGTTATACAGCGCCCCGTGCGCCTTCATATGACGAAGCGGCGCCCCGGCGGCCCGGCAAAAGGCGGCCAGGGCCCCGATCTGATAGAGCGTATCGGTGTAGACCTCATCGGGGGTGGCATCGACGAAACGCCGGCCAAATCCAGCCAGGTCGCGGTAGCCGGGATGGGCGCCAATCGCCACTCCCAGCGCGGCGGCTCGGGCCACGGCGGCGCGCATCACCAACGGGTCGCCGCCATGAAAGCCACAGGCTAGGTTGGCCGACGACACCAGCGCCAGAAGCTCCTCGTCCGGTCCCGCCTGGTAGTTGCCGAACCCCTCCCCCAGGTCGGCATTGAGGTCGATGGTGATCGGTGCGCG
Source organism: Chloroflexota bacterium (assembly GCA_036559345.1). Classification (GTDB taxonomy): domain Bacteria; phylum Chloroflexota; class UBA5177; order JANWHV01; family JANWHV01; genus JANWHV01. The sequence goes on from DATBTL010000445.1 coordinate 3,933, forward strand.
TACATCGTTCATCGGTGGTCGCCCCCGCAATCTGAAACCAGACTCCGCGCGCCGGCATGGCCCTTCACCTATTGGCTCAGCGGCTCGGCCTCGGCGGTGGGCGCGGTAGCCACGGCCGTGGCCAGTTCCGCCCGCGTGGCCCCGGTCATCAACGCCACCACGTCGTCCATGGTCTGCTCGCTCGGTCTGGCGATTCCAGATCGCCGGCCCAGGCGCATCACCTGGATGCGGTCGGCGATCTCGAACACATGGGGCAGATTGTGGCTGATCAGGATGACGGGTACCCCACGGGCCTTGACCGCGCGGATCAACTCCAGCACCATCCCGGACTCCTTGACCCCCAGCGCGGCGGTCGGCTCGTCCATGATCACCACCCGCTTCCCCCAGGATACGGCACGGGCCACCGCCACGCCTTGACGTTGGCCGCCCGACAGCGTTTCCACCGGCTGGCGCATCGATCGGAGACCAATCTTCAGCGAGGACATGTGGGCGGCGGCCTGGCGGCGCATACCCCCTTTGTCGAGGCTGCGAAAGATCGAGCCAAGGGGCCCACGTCTCCGTTCCTCGCGGCCAAGGAAGAGATTGCTGGCGATATCCAGGGCCGGCGCTAGGGCGAGATCCTGGTACACGGTCTCGATGCCCTGACGACGAGCGTCCATGGGACTGTGGAACTCCACATGCTGCCCGTTCATCAGGATTTCCCCGGCATCCGGCCGATACGCGCCGGACAGAATCTTGATCAGGGTTGACTTCCCCGCTCCATTGTCGCCCACCAGGGCCAGAATCTCATTCGGATACAGCTCGAAATCAACCTCTTCCAGGGCGGTCACACTGCCGAACCGCTTTGAAATATTCCGGGCCTGCAGCACTGGTTGGATGCCGCCATTCTGGACCATGCCTCATTCCCCTCCCGCGTGTCGAGCCTATCCCCTAGTGCACAATCAGGCGGCGTCGTGTGGGTTCGGGCGTTTCACCCCCGGCCTCAGCCGGAGGTCCGCGTCCGGCAAACTACACCAATTGAGAAACCACCAGGGCTCCATTCCTCTTCATTCAGGTTGCGGAACGTTGTGCTACCGGCGCCGGCGCCGCGTCGCCTGGTCCACGGCGACCGCGACGATCACCAGTGCCCCGGTGGCGAAGGTTTGCCATTCGGCATCGACCCCGATCAGGGTAAGCCCATTCCGGATGATCCCTACGATCAGGGCCCCAATCAGGGTGCCGATGATGCTGCCGCGTCCGCCAAACAGACTGGTGCCGCCGATCACGACCGCCGTGATGCTATCCAGATTGTCGGTCTGACCGGCCAGCGGATCGCCCACCGTGGTCCGACCGATGACCAGGAGCGCGGCAATGGCGTAGATCAGCCCGGCGATAATATAGATGGAGATCAACAGCCTGGTCGTATTGATGCCGGTCAGCCGTGCCGCCTCTATATTGTTCCCAATCGCGTAGACATGCTTCCCCCAGGCTGTCTGGGTGAGGGCGTACCACATGATCGCCACCACTCCAAGCATGACCAGCGGGCCGATCGGCACCACGCGGCCGCCCAGATTAAACGTATTCCCGAGGAAGAGCAGTTGATTGGGCAGATTGGTGATCGTACTGCTGTGCGTATAGAGGATGGTGCTTGAGAAGGCGATATTCAGCATTCCCAGGGTGACGATGAAGGGTGGGAGGCGGATAAAGGCGACCAGGAGGCCGTTCAGTAGCCCCAGGCCCATCGCGACCCCCACCCCAGCGGCGATCGCCAGCGGCACCGGAATGCCCAGCGCGCCTCCCTGGCCGGCGTTGCCGGTGGCCAATTGCGCCATCACCACGGAGGAAAAGACCATGATCGCCCCGTTACTGAGGTCAATGCCGGCGGCGATGATGATGATCGTCTGCCCTACGGCCAGCGTGCCGACCTCCATCACCTGAAGAAGCACGTTGGTGAAGTTCCCGTAGGTGAAAAATACCGGAGATCTAATGGTGAAGAAGATGATCAGGATGACCAGACCGGTAAGCGGGCCCAGGAGCGGCACCTCACCGTAGACCCGCAGCGCCGGCTCCAGGCTACGGCGAACCGAGGTGAATCGATCCAGGCTGGGTGATTGCCGCGTGCTCATGGACACCGCTCCCGGAGCTCTCGCATCATTCCTTCCCTTCACGGATGCTGATCGATCGTGAGTTCTGGCTGGACGCCGGACCAGCGATGTGGTCGCGAACCTCGGGGGTTTCCCCGCCAACCGCGGACGCCGGGGATGGGCAGGCCACTTTGTCGCCTGCCCATCCCCGACGCCGGACGTGTCCGCCGGTTAGTATACCCGAGCGCCTCGGCGGCCTACGTTGCTTCCCCAACCGCGGTCGGAGGATAGTCCCAATTCAGTCCTAGCCCCAGCAGTGGGTCAAGCCGAAGGAGACGGTGCTGGAGGGAACGTACGGCTGCACGCTCTTGGTAACCAGGATCTCGCCGGTATCGATCAGGGCGGGAATCTTCTTGCCCTGGGCCGCCATCACCGCGTAGTCCACCCCGAGCTTGGCCATCTGGGCGGGGAACTGCATTACATCGGTGCTGATGATGCCGTCACGGACCGCCCGGATCCCCCGGCAGCCGCCGTCCATCGAGACGATCTTGATCTTTCCGGTCAGGCCCTTGGCCTTGATCGCCGTCGCGGCGCCGAGCGCGGCGGGTTCATTGATCGTCCAGACCAGGTTGACGTCGGGATGGGCAGTGAGGATATTTTCCATCGCCGTCTGGCCCGGGCCCTGAGCGCCATTGGTGACTTGATCGGCCACCACGTATTGCTTGGCGTTGAGGCCGAAGCCGGCCAGGAAGCCGCCCATACGGTCGGAGTTGACCTCGCTGCCCGGTGTTCCCTCGAGAAGGGCGATCTTCGGGGTGATTCCCTGGAATGCCTTCCGAGCCCAGAGGCCGTTCAGCACCCCAGCCTCATAATTGTCGGTGGCATAGAAGGCGGTGACCGCCGTGGTGGGATCGGTGGCCGTGTCCAGGGCGATTACCGTGATGCCCTTGGCGGTGGCCCGGCGTACGGCGGGCACGATACCGGCGGAAATACTAGGGATGAGCACAATGGCCTTGGCGCCCCGGGTAATCAGGTCGTCAATCTGGGAGGTTTGGGTGGCCGTATCGCCGTCATACTTTCCGGCCTCATAGACCAACGTCACCCCCAGCTTGGACGCCTCGGCCTGAGCCACCGGTTGCATGGCGACGAAGTAGGGATTGACCAGCGTCTTGACCAGATAGCCGATGATGATCGGCGCGTGGGCGGTGGTCCGGGCCGTAGTGGCCCGCGCGGTACCGGCCAGGGGAAGGATCGCGGCGAGAGCAAGTGCGGCACGCGGCAGGATGCGTCCGAAGAATAAGCGGTGTGGCATGGCTGCAACCCCTTTTCTGATCACTGCGCGACGAGGGCGGCGAACGGGGACCGCTAGGTTGGGGGCATGATGCATGACCCCATGCCGGCGCCTGGCCCTCTGGCGTTCACGATTTCGTGCGGTGTCGGATCCTCTGTACTCCTTCCTTTCTCGCCTCCTTATAGTATCACCCGCGTCTATTACCTAACTTTGATAGGTAATAGACGTTGGTTTTCACGATAGCATAAGGAGTCAGGCAGGTCAAGACTCACGGAAAAAGTCGTGAGAGCCCGCGCCTCCACTAGCCTACGGCCCCGGAGGTAACGAGATTATTAAGGATATCGCTGTTGACGAAAAGTTCAGAGAGTACAAGGCACGCCGCTCCCAGGAGTGGCGTGTCCTCGCCCAGGGGATCCCGCTCGATCGTCACGCTGCGGCCGCTGGCCACGAACGCGCGGCGCGCCACGGCCTCGCGGATCGGCTTGAGGAGCAGGTCACCGGCCGCGGCAAGCTCGCGTCCGATCCAGACGATCCGCGGATCGTAGGCGTTGATCGCGTTGATCACGCCCACGGCAAGATACTGCGCGCTCATGGTCAGCGCCGCCAGCGCCGTCTCATCTCCGGCATGGGCCGCGTCGATCAAGGCGGCGATCCCGTTGACCTCGTCCGCCAGGGTTTCCGGGCGCGGGGCGCCGAGCCAGCGCGCAAGCGTGGCGCGCAACGTGGTATAGAGCTCGAGACACCCAATGTTGCCGCAGGGACAGCGCGGCCCCGCGATGTCAATGGTCATGTGCCCAATCTCACCGGCGAGGTCATAGGCGCCGCGGTAGAGTTCGCCGTCGATCACGATCCCGGCCCCGACACCCGAGTTGGCCGCGACGTAGACGAAGTCGCGGGCCGCCGCGGCGAGTCCAAACCATTGCAAGGCCAGCGCACAGGCGTTCGCGTCATTGTCGACCCGCACGGGAACGCCGAAGCATTCCTCCAGGGCCGAGCGCAAGGGAAGGTTGTGCCAGTGCCCGAAATTCGTGGGGGCCAGGATCGTGCCCGTCGTCGTACGGAGCGGTCCAGGAGCCCCGACCCCTATGCCAAGGAGCTGGGCTCGCGGTCCATCCCACGCCGCCAGCACCCCGTTCATGAGCCGCTCCAGCCAGCGAAGATTCGCCCGCGCGTCGATCGCGTCATTGGTCGGCACCGTGGTCTGGTACAGGATGGCGGCGTTGAGATCGGTTATGGCCACTCGCGTGCGATGGCGGGCCAGGTCCACGGCGAGCACGTAGCGAGACTGCTCGGCGATGCGCAGCGCCCGCGCCGGGCGGCCGCCGGTAGAGCGTTCCATCCCATCCTCGCGGATCAGCCGGGCATCGATCAGCTCGTTGACGATCGCCAATATCGCCGGGTCGGAGAGGCGCGTCAGTCTCGACAACTCGGCGCGCGAGGCCCCTACATGCTCGCGGATGGTGCGCAGCACCAGGGCCCGGTTATGGCGGCGCACATCGGTCGGGCCCGTTCCAGTCCGGTCCTGTGCCGCGGTTCGCCGCATCACCGCTCCTTCCGTTTGGCCATCCAGAATATCATGTCCATCCGAACGTTGCCGAACTAGCCCGTCAGCCAGATCCCTACCGAGGGAACCGCCCAAGCGGCCCGTTGACAGGCCCGGAATGGCATGGTAAGGTCGAACCGAGTTTCCTAATAATGATAGCAAATCGAATGGCGCCGGTGCTGATTCTGGAGGAGCCCACGCATATGCCGCGGGATAGCGGGAAAGCCGCCTATGTGATAGGCGTCGATCTCGGCACCTCGAGCCTGAAGGCGTTGCTGCTACGCCAGGACGGCTGGGTCGCCGGCGCGATCACCCGGAGCTACCCGCTGGCCATGCCCCAACCTGGCTGGGCGGAACAAGATCCCCAGGAGTGGTGGATCATTGCCTGCGCGGCGATTCGCGCCCTGCTCGATGACACCGGCGTGACTCCAGCGGCGGTGCGCGCGATCGCCGTGGGCGGTCAAATGCATGGTACGGTGCTCCTCGACGACCGGGGAATGCCTCTCCGTCCCGCGATCATCTGGCCGGACGGACGGACGGCGCGCGAGAGCGCCCAGGCCGAGGAGGCCCTTCGCGCGCGCCGGCTCCTCGGCCGCTTGGGCGGCGGCGTGTCCCCCGGCTTCATGTTGGCTTCGCTCCTCTGGTGCCGGCGCCACGAGCCAGAACGCTGGCGCCGGGTACGCACGGTGCTCCTCCCGAAAGATTATCTGCGCTTCCGCCTCACCGGCTCTCTGGCGACCGAGCCAAGCGACGGGAGCGGTATTCCCTTGATCGACCTGGAGAGTGTGGGAGGGCCCGACCCGACCGGCGCCAATGCCGGCTGGGATTGGTGCTTTCCCGCCCTCGAAGCCCTGGATCTCTCGCCCGCCCTGCTCCCGCCCCTCCTGGCCTCGGCGGCGCCGGCCGGCCTGATCACGCCCGCGGCCGCACTCGCTACCGGCCTGATCGAGGGCACGCCGGTACTCTGCGGCGGGAGCGATCAGGCCATGGCGGCCATCGGCGCGGGCTTGCTGGCGCCCGGCACCTTGCTGATCAGTATCTCTACCGGCGGCCAGTTGGTGACCCCGTTGGCCCGCCC
>DATBTL010000446.1:0-1565 GCA_036559345.1 Chloroflexota bacterium
GCTTCCCTTCGCCGGTACTAACCGGATCAGGTTCGGAGGGTTGGCGGCTTTGCAGCCACCTCTCAGCGCAACGCGCACCCCTAGCGGCGGACCTTCGCAACAAATGTAGAGGTCCAGGGATAGTATAGCATGCTATGCTACGGTACTGACCATGGTTCAATACGGTTGTCAGGTAGGTGCGTGATGAGAATCATCGTACTGGAGCGCGCCGCCGGACGCCTCTATAACGCGGGCGAGGCCGAGCCGCCGGCCGAGGCGGAGTGGGTGCGGGCCATCGCGCGGGTGACCGGATGGAATGGTAAGGTAGCGATCATTGAGCGCGGCCAATTACCGCAAGCCTTGCGGTGGCCGGGCGACCCGATCCACCATTTGGTGACGGACACTACGCGCATCCGATCCGAGTTGGGCTACGCCGAAGGTACCGCGCCCGATGAAGCGTTGCGCCGCACGGTCGCCTGGGAACGCGCCAACCCGCCCGAGCAGATTGATCCGGCATCATTCGACTACGCGGAGGAAGATGCCGGGTTTCACGGGCGACATACTCCTTGCTCGCCCAGCGTTTCCGCGAGGGACGGCGCCCGCCGGGAGGTGACGCTCACCACGCTGGGAGCGAGGGCAGGTAGCGTGGTGGTTGGCGGGCCAACGTCAGCTGCTCAAGGGCGAACGCCAGCCGGATCAGCATTGGCTCGCTGAAACGTGGACCAAAAAATGAGAGGTTCATCGGCATGCCGCCGATAAATCCTATGGGGATGCTGACGATCGGATAGCCTACCCGCGCGGCCACCGACGAGGATCCCGGTGAGCGGGCATCGCCGTTTATCAAATCAATCGGGCGCGCCGGGCCGCTGGTCGGCGCCACCAGGGCATCGAGACGGTGATCGCGCACCAACTGGTCGATGCCCTCGGAGCCCGAAAGGCGCCGGCTGGTTTCCAGGGCCCGGAGGTACGCCGGGTCCGTCAGTGGGCCGCGCGCCTCGGCGGCCAGAAAGATATCCTGGCCGAAAAACGGCAACTCCTGTTCCGCGTGCTCCTGATTAAAGGCGATCAAGCCAGCCAGGGTCCGCTGGTATCCCTCCCGATCCAGAGCCACGTCCTGGCGGGTTGCCAGATAGGCGTTCAGGTCCGCCTTGAACTCAAATAAGAGCACCTCAAGCTCGGCCTCGGAGGCCACGTCGAGATCGGAGGGGATCGCCGCCGGATCGACAATGACCGCCCCGGCGGCTTCCATGGCCTGAATGGCCTTCCACATTACCGCGTCGACCGCGGGGCTAGCATCGAAGCCCAGATTCCGGGCCACTCCGATCCGTGCTCCCTTGAGACCATTCGGATCGAGGAACCGCGTGTAATCCGTGCCGGCGCCGGTTGCCTCGCTCGTCGCGGGGTCGCGCGGATCGGCGGGACCACTTGCCAGGGCGGTGAGCACCGCGGCCGCGTCGGCCACGCTTCGGGCATGCACGCCCACCGTATCCTGAGTGTGGGAGATCGGGATCACGCCGGCCCGGCTGACCAGGCCGACGCTCGGTTTGATCCCTACCACCCCGTTCGCGTTGGCCGGTGAAACAATG
>DATBTL010000447.1:0-16709 GCA_036559345.1 Chloroflexota bacterium
GCCCGTGAGATCGGTAGGATGCCCGCTAAAACCACCGCCGCCACTACCCGGCCGGATACGTGCCCCAGGCCGGTGGGGAGCCGGTGAAGATCCAGATAGAGAATGATCAGCCCCACCAGGGCGACCAGCACCGACCCCACCGCCAGCCCGGCGGCCAGCGGCGCGTGGCCGGGCACGGCGGTAAGATTTCCCTGGTGCTGATCCCACAGGTTGATCAACCATACGATCAACGGTAGGCCCCAGGCCGTCAGGAACAGGTAGGCTGCCCGTGTCCTATAGCGCCGGGGTAGGCCGCGGCGCCGGGTTAGCACCCGCAACTCGCGGCTGCCCAGCGGCAAGAGGACCAGGAGGCCAGGAGCGAACACGGCCAGCAGCCACAGGGCGGCAACCCCAGGATCGCGGGTGGTAAAGGCCGCCGCGTCGCCTCCCATCCCAGGAACGCCAAAGGCCCAGACATAGATCGCCGCCCCTAGAGTGAGGGCCACCACCAGCAAGGCCACCATGCGGGCGTACATCGAGTGGAGCGGCCGGTAGGCGCGGGCGAAGGCGCTCCGGGTGGCGGCCCTCACCCCGGCCAACACCGCCGGCGCATCGGTCGGGCGACCAGCGGGGGCCAGGGTCAGGAGCCGTTCCACCAGGGTAGCGGTCTCCGTACTCACCTCTGGATGGAGGTCGCGGACGGGCGGATGGCGGAACGGCGCTTCCAGGTCGGGATTATAGCCGGTGAGCGCCCGATGCAGAGTGGCGCCCAGCGCATAGAGGTCACTCCGTTCGTCGGCCAACCCCTGGTACTGCTCGGGTGGCGCGTAGCCGGGCGTTCCCACGGCGGTACCGGGCGCCCCTCGGGCCAGCGAGCGGGCCACTCCCAGATCCAGCAAGGCCAGCGAGCCGTCGGGGCGGAGCAGGACATTGGCCGGTTTGAGATCGCGATGGATCACCGGGGGATCCTGGCCGTGCAGGTAGCGGAGCAAGGCGGCCAATTCACGGGCCCAGCCCAGGACAAGTAACTCGTTTTGCGGCCCCTCGCGGCCAATCCGTTCCTCCAGGGTCTCTCCGCGGAGAAACGGCATGGCGACGTAGTGACGGTCGCCCTCGCCGGCGGCGGCTAGGAGCGAAGGGAGGCGGGGATCATGGAGGGTGGAGAGGAGCCCGGCCTCGCGGGCCAGCCAGGTGAGGGCCTCCGCCCGCTCCGCCGCTGGGAGGCCGCTCGCGTTCAACTCCTTGAGCGCCACGGTCATCCCATGGTTTCGGAGATCCAGGGCCCGGTACACCGTACTCATCCCCGAGCGATGGGTCACTTGCTCAATCCGGAACCGTCCTCCCACCAGGGCACCGGGCGGCAAGGGAGCACCGACGGCGTTGGTGGGCAGCGCCGGCAACACGGGGCAGGGGCGGGCAGCGGAATGAGGCAGCCCGCAGCGCGCGCAAGGGCTCATGCAGCTATCATGCACCGTGGTGGGGATTTCGGCAAGCACCCAGATGATATTTGTGTTTTCCGCATCTATGCCGAATTGATGATATTATTGGGTGGTCAACCAAAGCAGTATCGCGTAAGACAGTGAGGAGGCGGCTCTTGGAACCTAGCCCTGATCAGGCCGTCGAGCAAACCGTGGTCGCCTACCGTCACTTCTGGACGGCGTTGCTGCAATCAGCCGAGCCGATATGGTCTCAGCTCGACCTGACGATTTCGCAGCTCAAGGGGCTGATCCTCCTTGAGGTGCGGGAAGAGTTGAGTGTGGGTGAAATCGCGGAGGCGCTTGGCACCGGTCGACCCACGGCCAGCATTCTGGTCGAGCAGTTGGTCCAACTCCGACTGGCCACGCGGACCGAGGATCGCGCGGATCGTCGACGTTCGCTCGTCTGCCTGACCGCGGAGGGGAAAGAATTGGCGGCCAGCCTGCACTGCCACGACGAGGAGTTTATGCGCGGGATGTTTGAACGCCTGCGGCCGGGTGAGTTAGCGTCGTTGACCGAGGGCCTGAACGCGCTGACCGGCGCCATGCTTGCCTCCGGCACGTAGTTCCCTCAATCCCCTCACCGCTTTTGTTTCTCCGAGGAAGGACTGTCTAGATGACCACGCCGCTACCCACCCCCGCACTCTCCAATGACTCCGCGGTGCCGACCATGGCACCCGAGGAATTCCAGCGCGTGGCCTCCGATGTGCGGAGCCAGGTCCAATCGGTGATTGTCGGCCAGGATGAGGCGGTGGAGGGCACGCTCGTTAGCTTGATCGCGGGCGGTCACGCCCTGCTCGAAGGAGTGCCCGGTCTCGGGAAAACCAGTCTGGTCCGCGCGTTCGGGCGTGCCCTTGACCTGCAGCACGGGCGGATTCAATTCACGCCGGATTTGATGCCCGCCGATATTACCGGCACCACCGTGCTCACCGAGGATCCGAGCGGCCGGCGCACGCTCACCTTCCAGCCGGGGCCGGTCTTTGGCAACTTGATCCTTGCCGACGAGATCAATCGAGCCACCCCGAAAACCCAGAGCGCGCTCCTGGAAGCAATGCAGGAGGGAACGGTCACCCTGGCGAACGTGCGGCGGGAGTTGCCCCAGCCCTTTTGCGTACTCGCGACCCAGAATCCGATCGAACTCCAGGGTACCTATCCACTCCCCGAGGCGCAGCTCGATCGGTTCCTCCTGAAATTATTCTTTGGCATGCCCTCGCGCGAGGATCTCGACGATATCGTGCTGCGAACGGCTGAGATGAGCGATACTCCAGTCCGGCAGGTGGCGGATGCCGGCATGCTGCTGCGCATGCGACGGTTGGCTCATGAGGTGCCCATGGCCCGGCATGTGGTGGATTACGCGACCAGGATCGTGCTCGCCTTGCAGCCGGGCGCCGCGGATGGCCACGACCTGGTCCGGCGACACGTCCGGTTCGGCCCCAGCCCTCGCGGCGCGCAGGCCCTTTGCCTCGCGGGTCGGGTCGGGGCATTGCTTGATGGTAGATACAATCTGGCCTTCGCGGACGTACGCTCCATGGCCAAGCCGGCCCTCCGGCACCGCCTGGTTCTCACGTTCGACGCCCAGCGGCAGGAAATCTCTCCTGATACGATCATCGACGAAGTGATCGCGCGGGTTCCCGAGGAACCGCGGTGACCGCGCTGTCGTGGCGCGCGGTCGCGGATCGTATTCGCTCGGCCGGTCGGGAAGGGCGCGCCCAGGCAAGACGAGATGACGAGCTGGAGCCGATTCTCGACGAGGCTAGCCTGCGCCAATTAATGAGGATTCGTCTGGAAAGCGGGCGCTCGTTTACCGCCTGGTTGACCGGCGAGCGCGCGGGACGGCGGAAGATGCAGGCCGTCGAGTTCGAGGATTACCGGGGCTATGTCCCGGGTGATGACTTCAGGCTCATTGACTGGCATGCGTATGCCCGTTTGGGTGATCTCTTCGTCAAGACATCGCTGAGCGATGAAACCGTATCGGTGTCCTTGCTGGTCGATTGCAGCAACTCCATGGATTGGGGGGCCCCAACCAAGTTTCGCCATGCCAAGCGCCTCGCCGCTACCCTGGGCGCGCTGGCGCTTATGCACGGCGATCGGGTCCGGGTTTTTGGGCTTGGCGACGACACGGCACTCCCCGGCAGTTCACTCTATGGTCAGAGCGGCCTCACCACCCTGAGTGCTGATCTTGAGGCCCTCCCCGTGTTTGGCGGCACCGATCTCCGAGGCAGCGTGGCCACGTTCCAGCGGCTGGCCGAACCGTATGGGGTGGTCATTCTGTTCAGTGATCTTCTTGTGCCGCTCGATGACATCGAGGCACTGGATACTCTCCATCTCGAAGGGCGGACCCTTGTCGTCATCCACATCGTGGATCCGGCGGAAGCCGCTCCTACCCTGCAAGGCGCGGTGGAGTTGCGGGATAGTGAAACGGGAGCGGTGTCGCTCGTGTCCATTACCGCCGGGGTACGCCGGCAATATGCCGCGCGCTTCCAGGAAAGGATGGCCGCGATCGAGAAGCGAGTATCGACCGGCGACACGCGCTACGTACGGGCCTCGACCACGGTGTCGCCCATTGACTTTCTGGTGAATGACTTGCGCCGGGAAGGGGTTGTCGCCCAGACCTGACAGTTCCCCCTCGGAGAGTCAGGGATGCGGATTGTTCGAGATCTCCGTGAAGCCCAGCCGGATGGCCGCTCCGTGACCGAGCACAAGCTCCGTGACCATCACGGCGCCCTTGCGGGTAATCAGATTGAACTTGCCGATCGTCGGACCGGTATAGATTCCCGCGTGGAGGGTAGCGGAGAGCTTCGAGCCGGAGTGGACGAAGCGGGTGAGATAGAGCACGCTGCTCCCATCCGTCGCGTACACAGCCAGAATCCCGCTTAACTGGAGTCCTTTAAGCCCATGCACGACGCGGCCAAAGATCGTAAGCTCCCCTGACTTGGCGAACCCCGCGGAAGCTGAAGTAGTGAGCTTATAGCGTCCTTGATAGCTCGCTAGCCCACCCGGCCAGCCAGGGAGGGCTTTGGCGGCGGGCGGGGTGGTCGTCGCCAGCGCCTGGCCGGCGCCGCGCGGGATCTGGACTGCCAGTGTGAGCAGGATGATCATGGCCGCCGCGCCGCGCAACCGGCGCCAAAGTCCGCCCTGGATGTCTCTGTTCATCTTGGAATCCCTTTCAGTGCTGATGATGCAAGACCCTTATTGGCCGGCGGCAGGCAATGGCTTGATCGGCGATCCGCCTAGCTTCATCACCAGCACGGCCGCCCCCAACTTGCCCAGACTCTGAGCGCCCGTGACCGCCGAACCACCCAGGACTATGGCGATGTACTCGGTCCCTTTGACCGAATAGACAATGGGGGCGGATCCGGTCGCCAGGCCAACATTGGCGGTCCAGAGCGTCTTTCCGGTTCGATCATCGAAGGCATAGAATATCCCGTTCTGGCCCGAGGTGAAAACGAGGTGGCTGGCGGTCACCGCCGCGCCGCCCACCAACGGAGTCGCCAGCTTGAGCTTCCAGAGAAACTTTCCCGTATTCACGTCCACGGCCGAGAAGGTGCCCGACTTCTGTTTCACCGGGGTTCTGGTTCCAGCGAAGTCCTGCTCTCCGCCGGTCACCTTCTTGGTGAGCTTGAGGATGAAGCAGGCATCAATGCCGGAGATATACGCGGCATGAGTCAGGGGACTATAGGCCACCGGAGAATAGGGCGAGCCGCCTACCGTGCCGGGGCAGGCCAGGGTTCCCTTGGTGGTGGGCGGCGGATGATGGACGGTGACGTAGGCGAGCGGCGGGAAGAGTAACTTGCCCGTCGCGGCGTTCAAGATGTAGAAATGGCCATCCTTGCCCGCCTCGCCAACCGCGTGGACCTTCTTACCCTGCACGGTGGCGTCGAAGATAGCGACCGGTGACGCGGCGCCGTAGCTCCATTGATCGTGGGGCGTTTCCTGGTAATACCAGACGAGCTTGCCGGTCCGGGCATTGAGGGCAAGGATTGAATCCGTGTACAGATTCGCACCGGCGCGTCCTGTACCGAGGAGGACTGGCGATGGGGTGCCCGTGCCCATATACACGAGCCCCGTGGTGGTGTCGATGGTCGGGGGCATATACACGGCGCCTCCGCCGTGCCGGCCCTTCGGCACCCACCCGGTCCCCGGGGCCGGAACCGTATAGAAGCGCCAGACGAGCTTACCCGTGTTGGCGTCGAAGGCTGAGACAAACCCACGCACCCCGTCCTGGCTGCCCGAGGATCCGGCGAACACCAGGCCATTCCATACGGTGGGCGCCATGGTCTCGTAATAGCCCAGGTGCGGATCGGCTACCGTCGTTTGCCAGAGGCGCTCGCCCGTATCAACCGTGATCGCTTGCAGCTTTCCGTCAAAGGTGACGATGTAGGCTTTTCCATTTTCCACCGCCACTCCCCGATTGACCGTGACCCCGTACCCTCCGACCCCGGTCGACAGGGAAAAATCGACCGGCGAGGCATAATGCCAGAGGACTTTACCGGTCGTCGCGTTGAAGGCGATGATCTCGTCGGTGTTGGTGGTTACGAACATCGTATCGCCGACTACCTGGGGAAAGCTCTCGGCCAGCACCTGATAGGGGCCCAGGCCGGCGGTCCAGGCCAGGCCAAGTTTGCTGACATTGGCTGGAGTGACCTGGGTGAGAGGCGAGAACCGAGTGTTGTCGCGATCGTGGCCGAAATACGGCCACGCATTGTCGGCGGCGGAGGGCGTCGCGTCCGAGGGCGCCGCGCTGGAACCCGCGACCGGCAACAACATGCCCAGAAGAGCAACCACCAGGAGCGGCGCGAGCCGGCTCCATGGTCTACCACGAAAATGCCGGATCATAGCGACACCGCCCCTTCCAACTACATTATCATTAGGATATAACGCCGGCACGCCTACCACGCCAAGGACGGTCCGATCCGCCAGGGTCACCTCCGTAGACCCCTTGTTTACGAAAACTGGTATCGGTTAGTTAAACTCAACAAATACAATTCATGATATACATATAGTACATACATCCGCTAGAGGCTTGCCAATCCATCGTCAACTCGGCAACCACGTTTCGCTTGGAATCGGCGTCGTCGCGGGTTGCGCGGACCTGGCTTATCCGACACCATACCAGCAAGAGGATCACATTATGGCCTCAACCCGCCCTACCATGGGCTCACGACAGAAAAGTTCGCCGCCCCGCCTTCACTCCGAAAGGCTGGCTCTTGGTCGCCACGCGGCAGGGTGGATCAGCCCGCCGCTCGGCGATGTGGCATGGATGGGGCCGAGATCCGGCTCATCCCGCCGCTCGGAGACCGCTGATCTACCCGGCACGGTGGACCACCTGGCCCGCGGTCTCCGCGGCGCCTGGTTCGTGGCGGTGCTGCGGCGCTCGCTCGTGTGCGGGCTGTTGGCGGGCTGCCTCCTGGCCCTCCTGGTGGCATGGGTGAACGGTGCGCTCTGGATCGCTCCACTCGGCGCCCTGGTGGTCGCGGCTGGTCTGGCAATCTGGAGTTTCCGCGCCGTGCCTCGGAGTGACGCGGCGGCAAGATTTCTCGACCACGCGCTTGGCTTGAAAGAGCAGCTAGCCACCGCGCTGGAACTGGGGGCGGCGTCAGGTCGGGCCAATTCGTTCCTGGGCACGGAGTTGCGCCGGAGCGCTACCACGACCGTACGTACGATTGCGTCCACCCGGTCGGTTCGCGCCCGCCCCGCGTTCTGGGAATGGACGGCGATACCAGCGCTGCTGCTGGTCATGGCTTTAATTGCCACCGCTCCGTTTGAAGGAGGCAGCGGCGTCCGGATGGCCGCCGGACCATCCGCCGGAACCGGCGCGATGACGCCGGTCCTGCCCGTGGGGCCGGCGAATCCACGGGTGCTTTCGGTGCGGGTCGCGGTAGTCAGCTCGCCAAGCGCGAACGTGCCCTCATCACAACGGAGCAGCGCCGGCGCTTCGACCAAGCCATCGGCCGCCGCCGTGCGCCGAGCGCCGGTCGGGCAGCCGGGAACCCAGAGACGCACCGGGCACACGGCCGGTTCCTCGCCACGGAGCGGCACCAACAGCGTGCATGGCCAGGTAACAAACTCTCACTCATCGCATACCATACCGCTCGTGCGGGGCAGCGAGAGCTTCGTGCCGACTACTCCTTCCACCAAGGGCTCGAAGGGCGGCAGCTTTACCGCTACGCAGCCTTTGTCACGTACGGGGCATGCAGGAGGCGCGGGGAGCGCGGGAGGCGCCCCAGCCAAGTCGGGGGGGTCCGGCGCCGCAAGCAAGGGGAAGGGAAGCCCGTCATCGAACCAGAACGGGGCCGGTCAAAACGCCGCCGCTCCTGGGAAGAACGCGGCCGGCGCCACCAACGCGGGGACGTGCACGCTCCTTTATGTGTGCTCTCGGTTGACTCCCTCGCAAATCACCGCTCCCGGCTTGGTCACGGGGAAGGGAGGGTTTTCCGGGAAGGGCGCTCCTGGCGGCCAGAGTGCCGGCCACGCGCGAGCCGCCTCACCCACCCTGGGCCACGGGAAGGTCCCCTCACCCTCCGCGGCCTCGAAGCAGCTTGCGATTAGCAGCGCCTACGGCTCGAACAAGGCCGGCAGCCGATCGGCTCGGCAAGTAACGGGACACAACGGGGCGGGCAGCGCGAATCAAACCACCGTGACCGCCGGCGCCGATAGCGGCCAAACGGTTGACTACGTGCCGCCGGACGCCAATACCGTGCCGCCAGGCGAGGCCACGATAGTGAGCCGGTACTTTACCAGCCATTCCTCCCCCTAAGAAGACGGAAAACCGCCGCCAATGGCCCTCCTGACGCCGCTCGCTCTCCTTGGCTTCCTGCTCGTGCCGGGGCTGGTGGCCCTGCACCTGCACCGGCGCCGGCTCAAGCTGGTGGAGGTGCCGAGCCTGATTCCCTGGGAGCTGCTGGCTGGTGAACCGGCACGGAGCGGCAAGGGCCTCCATGTCGAGCAGGTTCTGCCGTTGCTGCTCCAACTCCTTGCCCTGTGTGCCGTCGTCTTCTCGCTGGCCCGGCTGGCGAGCACCTCCGGGGTAGCGAGTCCCCAGGTCTACGTGCTCGACCGGGGGGCCTTGATGGCGGCGACGGACCCAGCCCCATCGCGGTTCGAGGCGGCGCGTCGCCAGGTGGAACGGGACATCCAGGGGGCGGCTCCCGGAACGACGGTGACGGTCGTGCTGGCGGATGCCCAGCCGCGGGTGCTGATCTCGACCACCGATCATGCCCGGGCCAACCAACGCCTTGGGGCGGTGAGCCCGGTCGCGGCCAACCCCGATCTGGGGCAAGCGATCCGGCTCGGCGCCGGCTTCGTCGGGCGCAATGGGCGCCTCCACATCCTGTATGCCCGCGGCGAGACCCTGCCCCCGATCTCGGCTCCACCGGGCATGGTGTCTATCACGGCTATCGGCGCCAGTACCGACAACCAGTCGATCGCCCGGTTCACCGTCCGCTGTATGGTGGCGGCCCCGACCTGCGGGGCGCTTGCCACCTTGAGGAACGATAGTGGTTCCCCGGTGCCGGAGGATGTGGTGATCAACGCGGATGGGGTGGTTCTCGGCCGGAAATTGCTCCAGCTTCCCCCAGGTTCCGATACCGATCTCAGCTTTGCCGTACCGGCGACCCGGCATGTGATCGAGATGTACCTCACCCGGCGCGATCTGGTTCCGGCCGACAATGCAGCCTGGGCGGTGCCTCCCACCGTGGGAGTGACCACGGCCACGGTCGTCGGCGATCCGGCTCATACGGCCCCCATCGTTCAGGCCCTGGGTGCCCTCCCCAAAGTAAGGGTGACGGTACTGCCTCCCAGCCGGTATGGGTCAATCGCGTCCGGCGTCCCCGGCCTCCTTATCCTGGCGGGATGGATGCCGTCCGGTGGTCTGCCGGCCACTCCCAATCTGCTCCTGTTCGACCCGCCGCGGTTCCCTGGCGCGCCGGCTCCGAGCGTGCTCAACGACACCTCAATCAGCGGTGAGGACGCGGCCAGCCCGTTGCTCACCGGCGTGGACCTCACGTCGCTCGACCTCCCACAGGGATCCGGCGAGCAACTGGTGCTGCCGGCGGCGCTC
The DNA here is from genome assembly GCA_036559345.1 of Chloroflexota bacterium. Lineage (GTDB taxonomy): Bacteria > Chloroflexota > UBA5177 > JANWHV01 > JANWHV01 > JANWHV01. Next base: position 9,514 of record DATBTL010000447.1, read on the forward strand.
CAGCCCGTGGTCTGGGCGGCGCACGCGTCCTTGATTACGGCCGGAGTACTCGACGGCAGGCACGTGGTAACCGTGGCCTTCGACCCCAAAGTCTCGAATTTGAGTCAACTCGATGCCTTCCCGCTCCTGATGAACAATGTTCTACGCTGGTCCGCTGGGTGGCTACCGACGATGGCTTTACCCGGCGATCGGTTCATCCTGGACGTTCCTCCGGCAACCTCGTCAATCAGCATGTCGTACAATCCTTCCTTGAACTCGCCGCCCATCATGCTGCCGGTCACCCGGCAGGGCGCCCAGGCATTCGCCGCCATTCCGAGCCCCGGCGTATACACGGTGACCGAACGCGGCGTCTGGGGAGTCCGCGACGCCCAGGCGGCGGCCAATGTCTCGTCGGGAGGGATAGCAAACGCGGGCGGCCCGATCCAGATCTCCCCGGCCGGGGTGCTCGGTCAGCCCGCTCAGTCAACCGTATGGTGGCCGGTGCTGGGACTGATCGCGGCCATCGCGGTCGCCCTCGAATGGCTGGTCGTCGTTCGTAGCCCGCGGACACGAGGCTAGCCATGCTGGTTATCAATTCGCCTGCCTATTTACTGCTTTTGGTGGCGCCGGTGGGGCTGGCCGGAGTCTCATTCTGGCGTCGGGGCCGGCTGGGATCCATGGCCGCGCGCTGCCTTGCCTTGATCCTCCTGGTGGTTGCCCTTGCCCAGCCTGAGTGGCGCCAGTCGGCCCCAGCAAATCTGTTTGGGCTGCTTCTCGATACCTCGAACAGCATTACGGCCGCCGACCGAGCTATCGAGGCCGGTTGGCTCCGGGCCGCCGCGGCCCAAGCCTCGGCCGCCAGCCCGGTGACCGCCATTCCCTTCGCCGGATCGGCCTCGGCGGTCACGATCCGCGGGCCGCTCGGCAACGATCAGATCGCCCAGCTTCTTGCCCCGCGCAGGGATGGCTCCGCGACCAACCTGGCGGCGGCCCTTCACCTGGCCGCCGGTCTGGCGCCGGGAACACGCCTGGTTCTGCTCACCGATGGCAATCAGACGATCGGCGACGCGGCGGCCGCGGCGGCCGATCTGGCGGCGGCGCATTTGCCGCTCGCCACTGTTCTTCTCGGGCACCAAGCAACCGATGTCGCGATCACCCGTCTGGTCCTCCCTCCCTTATCGGCCGCTGGGTCCGTGCTGCCGGCGCAGATTACGGTGAGCGGTACGCGGGCGGTGACCGCCACCCTTACCCTGCGCGTGGACGGCCAGAACCTTGGCAGCCAATCCCTGGGTTTGCTGGCGGGCGAGAATCCGTACTTGCTTAACCTTCCCGCCCAGAGCCCAGGGTGGCATGTCCTCCACGCGAACATCCAGGCTCCCGCCGACGCGGTTCCGGAGAACAACGCGCTGGACACGGTAACCGATGTGTCGCGTGTTCCGCGGGTGCTGGTGGTGGCCACCCACGGAGCGACGAGCACGGCGGTTACCGTGTTCCGCGACTCGACCCTCGATATCACCGCGCTCACCCCGTCCGCCATGCCGGCCACTACCGCCGCGCTGGCCCGCTACGATGGCGTAATCCTCGACGACGTACCGGCGACGGCCCTGAACGCCCGACAGGTCAGCGCCCTGGATGGGGCGGTGCGCCGAGACGGCGTGGGGCTGTTCGTACTGGGGGGCAGCCACAGTTTGACCCAGGGGCATTACAGCCAGACCGGGCTGGAAAAGATGCTGCCGGTCCTCAGCGATACACCGGCCAGCCTCCAGGACGGGAATGTCGCGCTCCAGCTCGTGCTCGATCGCTCGGGCAGCATGGACAATCTGGCGGGGGATGTGCCGAAGATCGTGATGTCGCGCGAGGCGGCGCGGCTGGCCTCGGACTTCGCGGTTCAGCATAAGGACGACCTCGGTATTGTCGCCTTCGATCAGGCATCGCACATTCTGGTCCCCATCACCAAGGTAGGGGCCGCCGACAAGCCGCATGTCTATCAGGTGATCGCCGGGATGTTCAGCGATGGCGGCACGAACATCTTTCAGGCGCTCCAGACCGGTCTTCAGCAGGTGAGCAAGAGCAGCGCGCCCTACCGCCATATCATTCTGATGACCGACGGCAGAAGCGATCCGGCCAATTACCTGCCGCTCCTGCAAGAGGCCCAGCAGCTCAAGGTGACGATCTCCACCGTGGGTCTGGGCCCGGATGCAGACGTGCAACTTCTGCATTACATGGCGGCGCTTGGCAAGGGGCGGTTCTACTACACCACGAACGCGCAGGACTTGCCGCGTATCTTCGCGGAAGAAGCGCGCCTGGCCGCCGGTTCGGCCGCGGTGACCGGTAAGATAGGGGTCAAGATCGCGCACAACAGCCCCACTATTCGCTCCCTTGGGGCGGGCCCGCTCCCGGCGTTAAATGGCTACACCGCTACGGTGCTGAAGCCGGACGCGGTCAACGATCTGGAAACCAACGTGCAGGGGCGGCAGGCGGACCCCCTGCTGGCCCGAGGGCACTACGGCCTGGGGAGGGTGCTGGTCTGGACGCCCGGACTGGAGAATACCTGGTCGGCGCTCTGGCGGAAGACCGAGCCCGCGTTCTGGGCCGATACGCTGCGTTGGACCCTCCGCGGCCCCAGTGTGCCGACCTACGCGCCGGCTCTCGCGGGCGGCTCGACCCCGAACGCGATCGCGATCGACACCCTCAAGAACAGCGGCGCGGCGGTAAACCTTCAGCGTCTGACCATTGACGTGCGGACGCCCACCGGCGGCCACGCGCGGCTGGCGGCCACCCAGACCGCGCCCGGATTGTACGAGGCGGGCTACAGCTTCGCGGTTCCCGGCATCTATACGGCGACGGTGGGTCTGCTCACCGGCGGGACGCTGGCGAGCGGGCTGCTGGCGGTGCCGTACAGCAGCGAGTATCTCCCGAGCGCCCCCAACGGCGCCTTGCTGGCCGACCTGAGCGCGCGAACCGGGGGAGCATCCGTGCGGGCGCCCAGCCAGATCGTTACCGCGCGCGCGAACGCCGCCGGACCGGTGGAGCTGTGGTGGCCGCTGGCCCTGATCGCGCTGATCGTCTTTCTGGCGGCGGTCGTGGTTGATCGGCTGCCGGCTAGAACGAGCGGCGCCGCCACCTGATGCATCAGGCTCGGGTGGCGAGTACACCCGTAGGCAAGCGCGGGAAGTTCAGCGAATAGTAACTGTTCCTGTTTGCTTGACAGAGTATCTCCAGGGACATAGGATTAATCGCATACGACGTGTGATCAATACCGCCGCGGTGATCGGCCACATGTCAGTTACCGCATCAAAGCATGGCAGCCTGGTAGGCAAGATCGCGCACAGTGGACATACCCATCCTATCGTGTTCCACCAGATCTCCACCCGCTGATCCTCTTGGAGCAGCCCAGGCACATGGCCCCGATAGACGGAATACAAAGGCGTGTTGGTAGGTTTCAGGGAAAGGAGGATCTCGCTCCATGGATGGCGCCAACCCTGGCCCTCGCGCCAGAACCGCGGATGGCTGCCATGTGACGGTCGTGGCCTCACGCGCGTGTCCAGATAGGAGGGTAACCATAGAACACCTACACTGATGAGATCTGGGCGAAGACGTCGCTCTTGAGATGTTGCTACTTCTTCTTCCACATCTGGATACCCAGAAAAAGGTTACGAGGGGGTAATCACATGCGTCTCGCATTTCGACTTGTCGCCAGTGTGGCAATCCTCGCATCGCTCCTGCTTGGTGGTTCCGTCCGTGCGGCGATGAACCTGGCAACGCCCGCTAGTCAGGTCAGTCAGGCCGGCGCCAACATGGACTGGCCGCTCTTTGGCAATACCACGGACAATACCAGGTTCTCCACTCTTTCTCAGATCAATGACAGTAACGTCACGAAGCTCGGCGCCGCCTGGACGATGCAAGAGGGTCCCCAGCTCGCCACCTGGGAGACCATGCCTATAGAGGTCGGCGGGGTCCTGTATTTTACCAACAACCTTGACCAGGTGCGCGCGGTAAACGCGGCGACCGGCAGCTTGATCTGGCAGTACACGCCAAAAGTTAATTTCTACCTCGCGATTGCCGGCGGCGGCGGCGGCGTGCCAACGAATCGTGGCGTGACCGTGGCTAACGGTAGGGTCTACCTGCTCACCGATGACGATCACATGATCTCTTTACAAGCAGCGACCGGCGAGGTGCTCTGGAACACGATCGTGGCCGACGCAACCAGCGGCTACTATGAATCGTCGCCGCCGACCTATTGGAATGGGTTGCTCTTCGTGCCGAGTTCAGGGAGTGACTCCGGCCTGCGCGGCTTCGTGGCGGCCTACAACGCCACTACAGGCAAGCAGGTTTGGCGGTTCTACATGGTACCCAGGCCCGGCCACGGCTGGGTTCCTGCCACTGGCCAGCACGGTGGGGGCGATGTCTGGATGCCGCCGACGGTTGACGCGACCACCGGCATGCTCTATATCACCACTGGCAATCCCAGTCCGGATTTCAATGCCAGCGTTCGCGGGGGCTGTAATCCCTATGTCGATGGCATGGTGGCCCTGAACGCGCTGACCGGGAAGTTGGCGTGGTGGCATACCGAGCGCTGTCCCGACTGGTGGGACTTCGACTCCGCCCAGCCCGCCGTTCTCTTCAATATGACCATGCCAAATGGTCACACGGTCCGCGCCGTTGGCTCGGGCAATAAGGGCGGCCATTACTGGGTCTTCAATGCCAAGACCGGCGCGGTCATCTCCATCTCCCCTGACGTGGTCTACGAATCGACCCCGATCCCTAACGCGGCGGGTGTCAAGGTCTGTCCCATCACAGCCGGGATCGAGTACGGGCCGGCGGCCTACAGCCCGGTCACGAATGCGATCTACGTAGGAGGACTGGCAACGTGCGGCATCCTCACTTCGCTTTCGCCAGCGCAGATCGCGAGCCATAAGCTTGGCGCGGTAGATACCGGCGGGAACCTCACTTCCCTCCCCAACCCCACGGGGACCATGACGGCGATCGATCCCGCGACCGGAAAGTTTATCTGGCATGTCAAACTCCCGAGCCAACTGTTCGGTGGCGCCCTGGCTACAGCCGGAAATCTCGTCTTCTTTGGCGCCGACGACGGAACCGTCTATGCGTTCAACGCGCGCAACGGGAAAATCCTCTGGCACCCGAACGTAGGCGTAAGTTTCGGCGCGGCACCCATGACCTACGAGGTGAACGGTACGCAATACATCGCGGTGGCGGCCGGCGGCGGAGGCGTTGGGGTACTCAACACAGGCGGTACGTTTTACGTGTTCAAGCTTAACGGCGGACCCATACCGAAGGCGCCCGTGAACAACGCGGGGCTAGTACCCGCGGCTCACCTGCCGTCCTTGAAGGGACTGACCAAGCTCAACAAGTTCACCTATGCCGATACCACGAGCAAGCGGGTGATCTTCATCATGCAAGGGGCGTACAACTCGAGCAACTCCGGATTCAATTTCGACGGCTACTCGAAAGGCAATGCCACTTTCGTGGTGCCGACCGGCTACGGCGTGACCTTCGAGTTCTCCAACAAGTCGTTTCTCCCCCATAGCCTGGGAGTCACTTCCAACAATTCAGGGAAATTGAACCTGCCGGTCTTTGGCTTTGGACCGGTGTCGACGGCCGATGCGATGAAAGGCATCAAGCCGGGCGTATACCAGGTGGTAGGCTTGGCGACCGATAAGACGGACGTAGGCAAGTATTATCTAACCTGCCTGGTTCCGGGTCACGCGGCAAGCGGGATGTGGATCAACTTCACAATCTCCGCAACGGCAACAGTACCAGAAATCACGACCACGGGGATGTAACCAACCCGTGGTTGAGACAGGTGCGATCCCTACCAGCGCACCACGGGCGATCGTGGTGCGCTGGTAGACCACCCGCACCGGGTGCATAGGAGTCAACCATGCGGCTACGCCAACAATTCCTTCGAGTACGTCTCGCTCTCATCATGCTGCTGATTGGAACCCTGCTGATGGTTGCGCCTTCAAGGGTCTCGGCTACAACTGGGCCTACAATAGCGCTACCTCCATCGCGCTTTAAGGTGGCCCCCGCGGTGGCCCAGCAATTTGTCGGCGTCTACAGGATGACGTCGGTCGCGCCAGCGGCGAAGATCGCATCGGTCGCACTCGGCATCGAGGTGGACACCGCGGGCTATCTGTTCGGTTATGCACAGTTTTACGGCTATGATATCGAAGGCTACCAGACGCTCTGGTTAAACGTCCTCTACAACTTTCATCAAATTCCAAAGAGTACGATGTCGATCGACCTGCTTGGCCAGGGGGGAAGCCCGTTGTTCGGCAAAATCTTGGTTACTCGATCGAAGAAAGGGGATCTGACCGGCAAGATCGAGCTCACGTTCGGCACCTGGCCCATCAGGTTTCATAAGATCAAAAACGAGTGGACGCCGGCTCAAGGCTGACACAAGCAGCCGTGAACGGAGTCATGTGAGTATATCCTGGAAAATGGGACATATAATCCAGCGCATGGATTGCGGATGCGACCCCTTCCCCAGAAATCTATCCTCGCGTTGCTATCCCTAGGGCGGCGCCTTTCCGCAAGGAGAACAAGGAATGCGTACAAAGCGACTCGTGTTATCAGTGACCTTTTCTCTTCTCCTGCTGCTGAGCGCTGGGGCCATTGCCGCACCGGAGACGACCCTCGCCACCACGGGGCCGAGCGACTTCCTGGCGCCATCTCCCTACCAAGTGCCAATGAAGGTAGAGCAACTGTATGGCGTGGTCCAGTTCTCCGGTTACGAGCAAGGCTTTCAGAGCATCTGGATAGCCACCCTCTACAACTTTCACCAGACCAAGGCCAAGGTGATGTCCATCGATGTCCTTGCCCAGACAGGCAGCCTATTGCTCGGACACTTGTTCCTTACTCGCTCCTGAGTATGACGCGGCGACCGGAAAGGTGTTGGCTCAGTCCCAGCATCTCGGAAACTGGCTCCCAGAGCACGGACCGGGGTCGAAGAAGGGCGTGATCTGCCCCGGCGCGGACGGCGGGTTTGAGTATTCGCCCCCGGCCTTCAGTCCCTCGACCCACTATGCCTACGAGCCGGATCTCAACTACTGGTTCTCCCTCCACACTACCTCCGCCGGCCTCAAGGTCGTGCCCTTTGGCACGGTCGATGGCTTCATGGGGGCTATCGATACTTCCACGGGCAAGGTCGCTTGGAGGACGATCGTTCCCGCCCCGATGGTGGGGGGCGCCGTGGC
>DATBTL010000448.1:0-5614 GCA_036559345.1 Chloroflexota bacterium
GATCTGGCCGCGCTCACGGTAGAGAACTTCCAGTTTCACTGGGAGATGACCGCCCTGGCGGGACATAGGCGGCTCCAGCAGGCATATGCGACTCTCGTGGGCCAATTACAGATGTGCATGGCGATGAACCTGCGATTTCGCGAGTCCTTCATTGGCAACCGCCATGACGTGGTCGAGCGCCATGAATTGCTGATCGCCCTGCTTGAGGCGGGCGATCCCAGCGCGGTGAAACAGGCGCTCGCGAACCACGGCGACCGCTCGTTTTTATCGAACCTGGAGAATCTGCTCGCCGAGGAGAATTGGTCGGTACCCGCTTCCTGAGCCAGGGGTGGTCGGCGGGATTACCTGGTTGACCGCCTGTGTTTGACGCTGCTGGCGAAATGGCCACGCCCAACAAGACGCTCCCAGGCGATCTCGTCACTCGGGCGAGTTCGCCATCAGAGTCGTGTTAGGGGAGATCACCGCGTCTGGCGATAGGCCGCCAACCGGTCGTCAACGTCCTGGCGGCGCACCGTGCCCGGCGGTGGGATGCCGATGGTTTCCACCGTGAACGAGGCGGAAATGATCCCGTGGAGTGCTGCCTCGATCCCATCGCCCGTCCGGGCGTACCCGGCAAGAAAGCCGCCGCAGAACGCATCACCGGCCCCCGTGGTGTCCACGACCCGCGCGGCGGCGGAAGGGAGCCGCACGATGCGATCGGTTGCGCGATCGAAGACCAGGCAGCCCTGCGCGCCCAGCTTCACCGCCGCCGCTCGGATGTTGGGATAGCGCCTTCGCAGCAATTCGAGGACTTCCTCCGGAGTACAGTCGGGGAAGAGCAGCGCCGCCTCACGCTGACTGGGCAGAAAGAAGGTGGGCCGGCTGAGCAGGTCACCCAGCGCCGCCGGCTCCAGATCGGCCGCGTAACGGGCATCCGGATCGACCGAGACGCCGCCGTGCCGCCTGGCCTCCCCAAGCGCGTCCAGGAGCTGGAGCGCGGGCTCGAATGGGACCGGGGCAAGGTGCGCGTAGCGAGCTTGCCGATACGCGGGCGGGATCTGCGTGGCCATGGGCGAGTAGTGGGCATGCGCCTTCGGCCCATACGAGCCGCGGAAAATATACTGGCAGGTAGCATCGTCCTCATAGAGGGCCCAGTTACGCAGTGACGGGCCATCCACCCATTGCACGCCGGAAAGATCCAGATCGCCGGCCGCCAGCAGATCCGCGGGGTAATCCGCACCGGTGACCACGCACAGGCCCACCGATACCCCCCAGAGGAGCGCGCCATGGGCCGCGTACACCGCATTCCCGCCAACCTGGTACATGCGCGTGGCGCCGTCGGGGAAGACCAGGTCATCGATGGTGGCGTTCCCGATGACGATCAGATCCGGGGGCCGTGCCGGTGTGCTATCCATTGCTCGGTGCCGTCCTCTTGAGGAAATCGTGCATGGTGCCGCCAGTATACGGTATACCAAAGGCGATGCCGGTGTACATGAACGCGAGGAGGAATTGATGACCGCCGCCCCGCCGAGCCAGCCTGAGTATGGGCGATTTGCCGTGTATGAACGCGCGCTGGCCGTTAGCCAGGAGCGCGCCGAGGCCATTGTGGCCCAGGCGCAACTCCCGGCTCAGGGCTTGCTGGCCGACCTGGCCGCGCATGTTGGGCCTGACGGCCTGCTGCCGGTGCAACCGCGGGTAGTATCGGTTGACTCCGCCCGCTACGGGTATTTGCTCCCGGCCTGGCCGGAACCGGATAAACGCCCCGTGCCCCTGTTCGTGGTCCCCAATTATGGCCTGATGTCGTATCTTTGGCGGCTCAGTATTGGGGAACCACCAGGTGAGCAGACACTGGTCGAGGAGCGCTTTCTGTCGGGTGAGCGGATCTGGGTTGGCCTGGCGAATGATGTGCTGCAGCCGTTCGTCCCTGATCCGCCGGCCGGCGGCTACCGCATGTACCGGCATCATGCGTTGATGCTTTTTTGCGCCACCACCTGGCTTCCACCCGCCGCGCGCGACGGCTGGTTTGCCCTTTACGATTGGGGAGGACGCGCGGCGGTTACTCGCCATGCGCTGCGCGACCTCGCCGATCCGATCCCCTGGATGGACGCCGCCGACCAGGAGGCCAGCGCCTTTTACGCCCGCATGGGACCGTCCGTACGCGATGACGCCACCGTGCGCGCCTTCCTTGAGGACGCGGATCAGTTGGCGGAATACGATCGCTTCTTCGCGCTCAGCAATATCGGGATTGCCGCTCTGGGCCGCGTCTATCAACGACTCCCGGAGGCGGAACGGCAGAGCTGGTTGCGCGAGCAAGTCAACGAGGGTCATAAGCAGGCGGGCTTCCTGGAGGAGGTGGTACGCGCGTACATTCGCGCGCTTCCCTGAGTGTCTGGCTGCGGTGGCGGTTCATGAAGGGCTCAGGGCCAGATGGATGACCTCGGGATCGTTTTGCTGGGCGAGCCGCAGCGCCGCGTCCGCCTCGGCCACGGGAAAGATCTGGGAGATGAACTCGTGGATGGGGTAGCACCCGGAGTTGATGATCCGGACGGCCGCCTCGGTGTCCCAGGACTGCCCGAGCCCGCCCAGCAAGGCTAGTTCCTTAAAGACGATCTGGTCCATGGGGATCCGGGCCAGGTTGCCGCCCCGAGTCCCTACCTGGATCAGACGCCCGGTGGGCCGCAGGCTCTTGATGGCCAGATCCAACATCGTGTCGTCGCCCGTGCATTCAACCGCGACGTCAAAGCGATTCTCGAGCGTGGCGAGGTCATCCTGATCCATGTACAGCACCGACGCGCCAAGTTTCGCCGCCAGTCTCGCCGCCGCGACCTTATGGCGCTGCGCCACGACTACGATCTCCCCCGCCCCCGCCTCTCGGGCCACCACGATCGAGGCCAAACCCTGGGCGCCGGAGCCCAGAATCAGCACCCGTTCGCCTACCCCTGTCTTGCCGATGGTGCGAATCCACCGCACCCCGTTGCCAATCACGGACGCCAGGCAGGCCGCGCGCGGATCAACGCCCTCGGCCACGCGGTGCACGCGCGATCCGGGCGCCACATACATCAGTTGGCCGTACGCGCCCCAGAGATGAGGGGGCGTGGCCGACGAGATGGTCACGCCGTAGACCTGGGCCGCGGTACAGAACTGATAGAGGCCGGTCAGGCAATAGGTACACCGGCGGCACATGATGTATGGCTCGACGCTGACCCGATCGCCCGGCGCGACCTGATACTCTTGCCGGGCAACGGCGCCAGCCTCCAGGACATGCCCGACGATCTCATGTCCCAAGATCATCGGATAGTGCGCTTTGTAGTTGCGCCCCTCGTATTCGATGATGTCTCCGCCGCAGACGCCCACCAACTCGACCCGCAAGAGCAGATCCTCCGGCCCGATCACCGGCACGGGGAAGCGCTCCATCTCGAAGACGCCCGGCCTACGCAACACATTCGACTCGGTGTACGAGTCCATGCTCTTCCTTCCCTGGTACAGCTTGACGCAAGTTGGTCGCCGGTTGTTGGGGCACCCCTCGTGGGGGCCCTTGGCGACCCAGACGAGGGCACCCACGAGGGGTGCCCCTACCGAGAACCACCTCGACAATTACACCTCGGCGTACTAATTATTGTGGTTCAGCGTACCACCCCCGCCTCCACGAGCGCCTCGATCTGAGCGGTTGTCTGGCCCAACTCGCGGAGTACCTGGATCGTATGCTCGCCCAGCAGCGGTGGTGGGTGATGGAGCCAGCCGTCCCGCGACTCGCCGATGGTCACCGGCCGGCCCAGAACCTCCAGGGCGCCGATCAGCGGGTGATCGATGGTGGCCACCATGCCGAGGCCGCGGACAATCTCGGAGTCGAGGGCCTGGGCAATGTCGTAGATCGGCGCCGCCGGAATGCCGGAGCCGTTGATCAGCGGCAGCCATTCGGCGGCCGGCCGCTGGATAAGCCGCTCCTCCATCAGGCGTCGGAGTTCGGCCCGATTCCGCATGCGCCGGGCATTGTCGGTAAACCGGTCGTCGTCCGCGAGGTCGGGCAGCCCGATCACGGCGCAGAGCCGGCCCCACATCTCGTCATTGCCGCTGGCCAGCGTGATCGGCGTGTCCTGGGTCGCAAAGGTACCCTGGGGAAACATCAAGGGATGGTCGTTGCCATCCTGGCCCGCGACCTCGGACAGGGTGAGGTATTTCTGCGCCTGATAGGAGAGGAGGGATACCAAGCTCTCGATCAGCGATGCCTCGACCCGCTGCCCAGTCCCCGTCCGCTCTCGCGCGTAGAGGGCCGAGACGATGCCGAAGGCGGCGAACACGCCCGTCGCCGAGTCGCCCAACGGAATGCCGACCCGGAGCGGGCCCGTCGCCTCAGTGCCGGTGACACTCATCAGCCCCGACATGGCCTGCGCGCTTTGGTCGAAGCCCGCCAGATCAGCTCCTGCTCCATGGGCGCCGAAGCCGCTGATCGTGCAGTAAATGAGCCGCGGATTCCGCTCGCGCAACTCATCGTATCCCAGTCCCATCTTCTCTACGGTGCCGGGCCGGAAGTTCTGCACCAGGACATCGGCCCCCGCCGCCAGATCCGCGACCAGTTTCCGCCCGGCCGGATCCTTCAGATTAAGGGCAATGCTCCGCTTGTTGCGATTCGAGGCCATGAAGTACACGCTCTCCTGCTCGCGGAATGGCCCGGCCTGCCGCGCCGGATCGCCGCGCGGCAAGGTCTCTACCTTGATCACGTCCGCCCCCAGGTCGGCAAGCAGCATGGTCGTGGTGGGTCCGGAGAGGTAGCGGCTCAGGTCGATGACCCGAATGCCGGCAAGGCTTCCCGGCGGCGCCTGGGACGCGCTAGCCATTGCCCTGGCCCGTGAATTGGGGCTCGCGCCGCTCCTCGAAGGCGGCGATGCCCTCCAGGAGATCGGAACCGTCATAGATTTCCGTCGTGAGCTGCCGCAAGCGCGCGGCCTCGGCGCCGCCGAAGCCATGCACGAGGCCGTTGATCGTCAGTTTGTGCGCGGTCGCCGCTAACGGCGAGCCCTGACAAATTTGCCTTGCCAGGTTCCAACTCGTCTGCTCAAGCTGATCATCGGGAACCACCCGATTGACCAGCCCGATGCGGAGCGCCTCGTCGGCCCCAATCAGCCGCCCGGTGAAGAGCAAATCCTTGGCATGGGCGGGCCCAATAAGCCGCACCAGCGCCTCCGCTTCCACCAGGCCCATGGTGAGGCCCAGACGCATGATCGGGATGCCGAACCGGGCCGTGTGGCCGGCGATCCGCAGGTCACAGGCGGCGGCGATCTCGCAGCCGCCGCCTACCGCCATCCCGCCGATCATGGCGATGACCGGCAGCGGCGCCTGGTGTATCGCCTGGAGCGTCGAGGCAACGGCCGTAGTGTAGACGCCGGCGGCCTCACTGCCTACGCGGGTGGTCCGGAATTCGCTGATGTCCGCGCCCGCGCTGAAGGCCCGGCCGCCGGCTCCGCGGATGATCACCGCCCGGAGACTACGAATAGGGGAAAGCATCTGGAACGCCGACCGCAGCCGCCGCCACATCGCCAGGTTGAGCGCGTTATGCACCTCGGGCCGATCGAGGGTGACCACGGCGACAGCGTCACGCACTTCGAGGATCACCCCGTCGGCGGCACCCTCAAGTTCC
>DATBTL010000449.1:0-3398 GCA_036559345.1 Chloroflexota bacterium
GGGCGGTGTGCCGTCTGGCGTTGATCGAGCCCGCCAGGGCCAGCGCCTCCTCGCCCAGGCTGGCCGCGCGATCCAGATCCCCGAGGGCACGCGCCAGTTCGCCCAGGTTGATCAGAGTGACGATAATGCCGTCGGGAGTGCCTGCTTGGCGCTTCAAGGCCAGACTCTCCTCCAATACGGCAGCGGCTCGCTTGTTGTCACCGAGGTCGATAGCCACGGAGCCCAGATTGTTCAGCACGAGCGCGAGGAGCGGCGTGTCTTCAAGCTTGCGCACGATTTCCAGCCCTGTCTCGTACCGCGCTCGCGCCTGTGCCAAATCGCCCTGGAACTTGCTGACCGTGCCCAGGTTGATCAGGACACGCGCCATCCCGCGCGCGTCGTCAAGCTCGCGATACAGGGCAAGGCTTTCGCTGTAGCGGGCTGCCGCCGCCGAGTAATCACCCTGTTCGTTCGCCAGGGTGCCGGCCGCGTTCAACGCTCCTGCTCGCGTGGCGGACGCGCCAGGTTGGACCAGGGCGGCAGCCAGCCACTGGCGGCCCTCGCCTTGATAGCCGCGGAGGAGGCAGAAGTGGGCCAGCGGTTCCGCAAGGCGTAGCACCTCCTCCCTTTCAGCGGGTTCCGACACGCTACCGCTGAGCGCCACGCGCAGGTTGTCGATGTCGGCCTCCAGGCGATCCAGCCAACTTGCGCGGTCTGTCGCCCGCGGTCCGCCGCGCCCCTGCTCTAGCTGCTCAAGGAACCGCCGCCGATGGCGCTTCTTCAGGGGAAGCGCCTCGCCGCTCTCGCGGAGTTGCTCTCGCGCGTATTGGCGTACGGTCTCCAGCAGCCGGTAGCGCGCCGCCGCCAGTTCAATCGCCAGGGGTAGACCGTCCAACCACTGGCAGATCCGCAATACCGCGGGGGCGTTCAGTGGGGTCAGGAGAAAGTCCCGCCGGCCGGCGTGGGCGCGGTCCACGAAGAGTTGCACTGCCTCATACTGGCGTAGGCCGTCCAGATCGAGCGTGGGCGCGACGGGCGGCGTGGCGAGGGGCGGTACTCGCCAGGCTGTCTCACCGTCGATGCGGAGCGGCTCCCGGCTGGTAGCCAGAATGCGTAGTCCCGGACAGCCACGCAGCAGCGCCGTGGTCAATTCGGCGCACCCCACGAGCAGATGCTCGCAGTTATCCAACAGCACGAGGGTCTGACGCGGCTCGAGGAACGCGATCAACTCCGCGATCAGGGCGCCGCCGGAGATCCCTTTGAGCCGCTTCCAGCACCAGAACCTCGCCCACCACCTGTACCTTGCTTATTCCGGCTTCCGAACCGTCCAGCAGTTGACGCAGTGCCTGCACGGTGTCGTTCAGTTTCCGCGTTGCCCGCGGATCGTCGGGCCAGATTAGCTCACACGCCTGTTCGCGGTGCAGCCGTTGCCCTGGTGCGCTCAGCAGACAGGTGAGGAGGCCTCGCACCGCGCGACGATTCCAGCGCGCCGCCGGGATGAGGTCAGAACCACGCCAGACCATGAGGCCGCCCAGGGTGCGCACCCGCAACGCCGCGTCTTCATCTGCGGCTTCAGTGAGCGCGGGTTCTCCGGCATTCGGCACCCCCTCGAGCATCGTCTTGCCCAGGTAGCGTGACCGCACCTTGCCGTCCTCGCGCCAGTAAGCGAACCAGTAGGGTCCATGTCCCGGCTTGTCATCGGTGCATTGCCCGCAATTTGGCCGGCGACAACGCCGGTATTGCCGGGTATAGGTGACATGGGCCATGCCGGGGGGCAATCTGGTCGGCATCCGCTCTCCCTCACATGAATACCAACGCTGCCGTCAGCCTAGCATAGATCCACCCGCCCGCGGCGATTGCAAAAGAGGAGTATCGAGATCTTTTGCAACAAGGGCTTGCATCCCAGAGACACACGCTGGACAGAAGCCGCGGCTGCACTACGTGAGGCGCCTGCTAGAGTGCGGATGGGTAGCAAGGCATCGGGCGCCGATGCGGAGCAAGCACCGGAATCAGGCAGGTGGGAGGGTGAGATGCCAAGACACACGGCTTTTATCCTGCGAGTTTGGCGCAGTACCCGCCATGAGCGAGTGCAATGGGCGGCCAGGCTGGAGGACTTGCGGGATGGCCGGCACGAGCAATTCACCAACCCCGACGCGCTGCTCGCCCATCTACGGGGGTTGCTTGATTCGGAGGCACGGAGCGGCCCAGACCCCCCGGAAGGCACGGATACTCCGGGAGATCGAGCCTGACCCACGGACGGACGCGCCAACCAAACCCGATAGTACGCTGAAAGGAAACCGTCATGTTACGCAACCGCAAGCCTCTCGTCCCTGTCTTCCTGGTCATTGCCCTCGTGGTGGCCCTTACCACCCTCCTCGGCCCCAGCCGCCACGCGCTGGCCACTGGGCCGCGTGTGATCACGGGGTCGGACCTGAGCGACTTCAATGGCATCGATCGCTAAGGTCTATGGGCAAGCCGCGACCATGCTCACCGTCCCCTTCGGGCAGGCCAGCCAAATTAAACTGACGCTGCACGAGAACCAGAAAAAGCAACTGTACATACTTCTGGGGAATCCCACCGTGCTCACCAGCGTCCCGAAGCCGGTCGCGGCGCCCCCCTCGTTCGGATCAGGCGGCAACAGTGGCGGCAGCGGCGCGGGCGGCGGCAAGACGACCCTGAAGCTCCTCTCCCCCTCGGTTGCCTCGGGTAGCCAGGAGACGGCGCTGATCACCACTGGCGCCAATGCGGCCCTTACCCTGGTGATTACCTATCCAGACGGTACGCAGCAGGTGCTCGGCCCCAAAAAGGCAGGGGCGGATGGGCATTTCGCCTATGGCTGGGTCGTGCCTGGTGGGATGGCCGGGGTGACGCGCGTCGTGGCGATCAGCAGTGGGGTGGCCCAGGCCACGTTCACCATTCAGTAGGGTACGGCGGCGGGTTGGGACATGTCCCGGGTAGCCAGATAGACCGCCTCGCCAGGAAAAAGATGTTCTTGCACTTCCCATCCCTCCTCGCGCGCCAAGGCGAGGAAGGCGTCGCCCGGACGCCGGGCCAGACCCGCGCGGCGGCCACCCAGGCTCCGCTCGGCGAAGGAGACCAGCAGCCGCGGGGCGCGAACCGCGCGCAGGAGGGCGGCGCCCGAGCCGCGTTCAAGGGCCTCCAGGGTGGGGAGCAGCTTGAGGGCCAGTACCAGGTCGGCGGGATTTGGCGGGGGATTCCGGGTCAGATCCCGGACCTCCGCCGTGCCGCGGATGCCGCCGACCTGGAAGAACCCGTTCAGGAACTCCACCAGCCCGGCGTCTATGTCACAGCAATAATAGGTTGCATCCGGCGGCAATCCCATCCAGGGGATGGTCAAGGGATTCAGCCCACAGCCCAGGTCCAGTACCGAGCGGATAGGCGGGAGGCCAGCCAGGGTT
>DATBTL010000450.1:0-11312 GCA_036559345.1 Chloroflexota bacterium
GCGGTTCGGCGATGATGCGCAAGCCCACGGTGGCCAGCCAGATCCCACCCTCCACCGCCGGCGCGATCTCCTGGTATGGCCCCTTGCCCTCCAAGCGGTAGCCGTGCAACTCCAGCCGCTTTCGTGGGCGAGGATCGAAGGTAACGTATTCGGCCACTCCCAGTTCGGCATAAGCGGCTCGCTTGGGCCCGATGTCCTTCTTGGCCGTCTTGTTGGAGATGACTTCGACCACCAGCATAGGGCACTTGCCGACCGAGCGGACATTGTAGGCGATGCTGTCATGCAGTGCCGCATCGGCAGTGACGAAGACATCGGGATAGAAGACGCCGGTGCTCCCGTCGGCCCGCGGGTAGTGGAGATCGGTTTCCGCGCGGACCAGCCAGAGCACGTCCAGCTGGCCGGCGTACGTGCGGAAGCCCTTTGCGAGATTCTCGCCGACCGCGACGTGGGCCTGGTTCCCACCTAAGATCTGGGTCTCCCTTTCATTGGGCAAGAAGGTGGAAACGGTACCCGGCGGGATGGTGTCGCGGATGTTGACGACCATGGCTGCTCCCAGAGACCTTTGGCTGGCATCGCCAGGGACCAGTGTACCACGCGGGCGCCACGCCCCGGCGGGATTACGATTCCCCGGGCCCGATTCGGGTTTGCGAAGGTGACGCCCACCCGCATTCGCGGGCACGAAACTCATGCCAGTCCTCCACGCTGAACGAGCATGTGTGCATAACGCGCTAGACGATAGCAACAACATATAGTATTCTCACGGGGTAGTCACCTACAGGTAGTATGTCATAGGGGTCGTGCCGTCGTGGCACGGCTGAAATAATGGGGAAAGTCCGGTGTAATTCCGGCACTGTCGCGCAGCGGTAAGGCCCACGGCCAAGTCCGAATGCCCATCTATGACGTGATCACGGCTTGCCCTTCGCGCAAGAGGGCGTGATCGAGGATGCCGTCACGCGGTGGGCCGCGGGCGCCATGTCTCCGTCATGTTCCCTCTCGGGTGGAGAGCGGACACGATGGAAGCGTGGAAAGGATGTCTCATGGCCCTCACCCAGACCACCCCGCGTTCGAGCAATCTCACGGTCACCGGACCATCGCATGTCGTCACGCGGCGCGCCCGCGCGTTTACCCGCACCAACGGCATGGGAGAAACCATCGCCCTGGATGTGGCTGCTCTCCGGCAAACCATCAAGGAAGCGTGCGACGGCCTGAACGCCGATCCCTCCATGCTCCTGGAGGCCACCCTTGGTACGCTCTATCCTGGCATCCCAGAGGATGAGATATTGCGCGCCGCCAATCTGGCCGCTCGCGCCCAGGTAGAAATCGAGCCGGACTATGCCGTCGCGGCCGCCCGGCTCCTGCTTGTCGCCCTCTATCGGGAGGCCCTGGGACGGCCCGTATCCTTGAGTAACGCCGGGGCCGCGTATCGGGCGTACCTGCCGATCTACCTGGAAACGGGGATTGCCGCCGGCCTGCTTGACCCCGCCCTCGCCACCTTCGACCTGACCAAGATGGCGGCGGCCCCGCGGCCCGAGCGCGACTTGCGGTTCGCGATCATGGGCCTGCAGACCCTCTACGACCGCTATCTCCTGCAAGATCAGGGCCGCCGATTCGAGTTGCCGCAGTTGTTTTGGCTGCGCGTGGCCATGGGGCTGTCGTTGGGTGAGCGCGACCGTGAGGCTCACGCCATTGCCTTCTACGACTTGATATCCCAGTTCTTGTTTACTCCCGCTACCCCCACCTTGTTTAACGCCGGCACCCGCCATCCCCAACTGTCGTCGTGCTTCCTGACCACGGTGCCCGACGATCTGGGCGATATCTATAAGTGCCTCCGGGACAATGCCCTGTTATCCAAATGGAGCGGCGGCCTGGGCAACGATTGGACCACTATTCGCGCCCTTGGCGCCCCTATTCGCGGGACGAACGGGGCCAGCCAGGGTGTTATCCCCTTCCTCAAGGTAGCTAGCGATTCGGCGGTGGCGGTGAACCAGGGCGGGAAGCGGAAGGGCGCCGTGTGCGCCTACCTGGAACCCTGGCATCTGGATGTGGAGGAATTTCTCGACTTGCGGAAAACGACTGGCGACGATCGGCGGCGTACCCACGATCTGCACACCGCCCTCTGGATGCCGGATTTGTTCATGCGCCGCGTACTGGCGGCGGGCGAGTGGACTCTATTCAGCCCCGACGACGTGCCGGACCTGCACGATCTCCATGGGTCAGCCTTCGACCGGCGCTACGCCCACTACGAGACGGAGGCCGCCGCCGGTAGGCTTCCCCACCACAAGCGCATGCCTGCCGTGGACCTGTGGCGACGGATATTGAGCGCCCTTTTCGAGACCGGCCATCCCTGGCTCACCTGGAAGGACCCGGCCAACATCCGCTCTCCTCAGGATCACGCGGGGGTGATCCATGGCGCCAATCTCTGCACCGAAATCTTACTGAACACTTCCAGGGATGAGACGGCGGTCTGCAACCTGGGATCGATCAACCTGGCCGCTCACCTTATCCCTGGCGGCGAGATCGACCAGCCGTTGCTCGCGGACACGGTACGGACTGCCGTGCGCATGTTGGACAACGTGATCGACCTCAATTTCTACCCCACACCAGAGGCGGAAACGGCCAACCAACGGCACCGGCCCATTGGTCTCGGGGTGATGGGCTTCCAGGATGCCTTGTATGCCCTGGGGTACAGCTATGCCGGCGACCAAGCGGTGGTCTTTTCCGACCGGAGCATGGAGGCAATTGCCTTCCACGCCTTGCAAGCCTCGGCGGATCTGGCGCGGGAACGCGGGCGCTATCCCAGCTACGCCGGGTCCAAATGGGAACGAGGACTGCTCCCGCTTGACACGATCGCTCTCCTCGAAACCGAGCGCGGGATGGCAGTGAACATGGATCGCGGCTCAACCCTCCCCTGGGACGAAGTCCGCCAGGCTATCGCGGCGCATGGCTTGCGAAACAGTCAGGTGCTGGCCATCGCGCCGACGGCCACGATCTCGACCATCGTCGGTGTCTCGCCCTCGATTGAACCGGCCTACACCAATCTCTACGTGAAGAGCAACCTGTCCGGAGAGTTTACCCAGGTGAACGTCGCGCTGGTGCGTGACCTCAAGGCGGAGGGACTGTGGGACGCGGAGATGCGCGAGGCACTCAAGTACTACGATGGCTCGGTGCGTGACATCGACCGCGTTCCGAACCACCTCAAGGACCGGTATTGCACCGCCTTCGAGATCGCACCCTCCTGGCTGATCGCCTGTGCCTCCCGGCGCCAGAAATGGATCGACATGGGCCAGTCGCTTAACCTCTACCTGGACTGCCCCACCGGCCGGGATCTCCACGAGACCTACCTGCGGGCCTGGGAAAGTGGGCTCAAGACGACGTACTACCTGCGCACTCGGGCAGCCACCCAGGTGGAAAAGTCCACCCTCGACATTAACCGCTGGGGAATCCAGCCTCGGTGGATGCGGAGCGCCAGTCCGTCCAGTAGCGTCGAGGTCGAACGGACCCCGAATCCCGATTCCGAGGAAACCGCCGCGGCGACATGCTCCCTAGAGGAAGACTGCGAGGCATGTCAATGAAGCAACTCATCAATTGTCTGCAGGTGGATGTCAACCAACTGGCGCCCCTGCGCTACCACTGGGCCTGGGAGCACTACCGGAATGGGTGCGCCAATCACTGGATGCCGGCCGAGGTTCCGATGGGCCGAGACATCGAAACCTGGCGCTCCGCCGCGCTTACCCCCGATGAACGTCTGGTGATTGTCCGCAACCTCGGCTTCTTCTCCACCGCGGAGAGCCTGGTAGGAAATAACGTGGTGCTCGCCATCTTCAAGCATGTCACCAACCCTGAATGCCGGCAGTACCTCCTTCGGCAAGCATTCGAGGAGGCCGTGCATACCCATGCCTTCCTTTATATCGTGGAGAGCCTGGGTCTCGATCAGCGCGAGGTCTTCGACATGTATCACACCGTGCCAACCATCATCCGGAAGGATGCCCTGGAGATGGAACTGACCGCCGGACTGCTCGATCCCGCCTTCACGACCGAGACGGCGGAGGGGGCTCGCCAGTTTCTGGAGAATCTGATCGGCTATTACGTGATCATGGAGGGGATCTTCTTCTATACCGGATTCGTGATGATTCTGTCATTTCATCGCCAGAATCGCATGACCGGGATCGGAGAGCAGTTTCAGTACATCCTGCGCGATGAGACGATCCATCTCAACTTCGGCATCGATCTTATCAATGGGATCAAAGCCGAGAACCCGCAACTGTGGTCGGATGCCTTCCAGCAGCGGATGGTCGCGCGGGTCCGCGAGGCCGTGGAGTTGGAGGCCGCCTACGCGCGGGATTGCCTGCCTAACGGGATTCTGGGGCTCAACGCCGACCTGTGCCGCCAGTACGTCCAGCACATCGCCGACCGCCGACTGGAGCGGATCGGGCTCCCCACGCAATACTCGGTTCCGAACCCATTCCCCTGGATGAGCGAAACCATGGACCTTGGCAAGGAAAAGAACTTCTTCGAGACGCGGGTGACCGAATACCAATCAGCCGCCGAGCTTTCCTGGGACTAGCTATGATGACGCGCCTACGCGAGGGAGGGCCTAACCAGCGGCCTCCACCGGCACGAAACCGCCGCCCGGTTGGTAGTCGGGCGACTGGTGGCGGAAATAGGTATTGTAGAGTTGGCTATACGGGCCGCCCCGCCGCAGCAGCGCCTCGTGGCTTCCCTCCTCCACGATCGACCCGTGATCCAACACGATGATCCGGTCAACCGTGCGAATGGTGGAGAGCCGGTGAGCGATCACGATGGCCGTCCGGTGCTGGAGCACCTCGTCCAGCCCTTCCTGAATCTGGGCCTCGGTCAGCGGATCGACGCTGGCGGTCGCCTCGTCCAGAATGACCACCGAAGGGCCTTGCAGGAGGAGCCGGGCCAGAGCCACCAACTGGCGCTGCCCGAGCGAGAGGCCGCGGCCCAGTTCGCCCACCGGGGTCTCCAGCCCGCTCGGGAGGGCGGCCAGCCAGTCGCCCCCGCCTACCCCGGCGGCGGCGGCCCGCACCTCGGCGGGGCTCGCCTCGGGCCGGGCATAGCGGATGTTCTCCTCCACCGTGCCGGAAAACAGGAACGGCGCCTGCGGCACCACTCCCAAATGGCGCCGGTAGGATGCCAGGTCAAAGGTGCGGATATCCCGACCGTCGATCAATAATGATCCGCCCTGGAACTCATAGAAACGGGCCACCAGTTTGCCCAGGGTAGATTTCCCGGCCCCGGTGTGTCCAACCAGAGCCACGGTCTCGCCGGCGGCGATCGTCAAATTGAAGCCGCGGAGCACCTGCTCCTGCTCGTTGTACTGGAAATCCAGGTCACGAAACTCGATCCGGCCGGCAAGCCGCGTCACGGGTAGCGAGTCGGCCTGATGGACCCGCGGCTCGGCGTCGATCAGGGCGAAGACCCGCTCGCTCGCCGAAAGACCCAACTGAAACTGGCTCCAGAACGAGGCTATGCTGATCAGGGGAATCCAAAACACGCCGATACTCTGGACGAACAGGGCCCAGACTCCGGCCGATATCGAGTGGTCGAGCGCGCGGAGACCGCCGAAATAGATCACGATCGCCGTTCCGAGACCGGTAATGGTCACGAAAACGGGGAAGATGTTGTTGTAGACCAGACCCTCGCGGAAGTTGACCTGGTAACGCTGATCGTTGACCTGACGAAACTCTCCATACATCGAGCCTTCCTGTCGGAAGCCCTTCGCCACCATCATTCCGGTGATCGATTCCTGGATCGCCGCGTTCACGCGGGCAAGGGCCCGCTGTGACCTCCGAGACATGTTGCGGGCCAGGATGCGGAAGGCGATGGCCACCCCCACGATGGGCGGCCCAATCAGGAGGGTCAGCAAGGCCAGGCGGACATTGATCGCGAAGAGGATCCCGCCCAGAATGAGCACCAACATGATCTGGCTCACCAATTCGAGGCTGAGGGTGACCACGGTCGAAAAGTCTTGTGTATCCGAGGTGACTCGGCTAACGATCTTCCCGGACGGATACTCGTCGAAGAATGAGAGATCGCGGGCCAGCACCGATTCCACCACGTCGAGCCTGAGTTGGAGAACCACGTCGGCCACCGCGCGGGCGGTCAACCATTGCCGGCCCAGGCTGACGGCCCAGGCCGCGGCGCCGGAGACCAGAATGGCGGCGACCAGAAGCCCCGCCATTCCCGTGGTCCGGGAGCCGGCCAGGCCGCCCACCGCGCCGGAAATCGCGATCGGCAAGGCCAGATTCATCAGGGCGCCCAGGAGCGCATATCCCGCCACCGCCAGCATCTTGCCGCGCACGGGCCGAAAGTAGCGGAGGATACGCGAGACCAGCGTCCGGTCGCCGTAGCTCCGGTCGTATGCCTCCGCGTCCAGACCGCCAAACAGATCAGCCATGGTGCTTACCTCACTCCCGCCGGCTCGGGCGCCAGGGCGGGCTCGTAATGGGCGAAGATTCTCCGATACAAGCCGCACCGCCGCAACAACTGCTCGTGCGTTCCCTGATCCTCCACCCTTCCTTGGTGGAGGACGAGCACCCAGTCCGCCGAGCGGATCTGCGAGAGCCGGTGCGTGATCAGCAAGGTGGTCCGTCCGCTGAGAAGGCGCCGCATCGCCTTCTGAATCTCATCCTCGGTGGCGCTGTCAATGGCGCTGGTAGAGTCATCCAGGATGAGGATGGTCGGATCGGTGAGCAAGGCCCGGGCAATTGCCAGGCGCTGGCGCTGCCCGCCGGAAAGGGTTACTCCTCGCTCGCCAATCACCGTGTCGTAGCCATCCTTCATATGCATGATGAACTCATGCGCCTGGGCGTCCCTGCCGGCCTGCTCGATGGCCGCCCGCCGGGCCGCCGGATCCATATCGCGCTCCCGCCCACCCAGTCCGAACTCAATATTTTCGGCGATGGTGCGCGAAAACAGGAAGACATCCTGCTCAATAGTGGCGATGCGCGAGCGGAGGGCGTCGAGATTCCAGGCGCGCACGTCGATCCCGTCGACCGTGATCACTCCTGATTCCACGTCGTAGATCCGGTTCACCAACCGGGCCAGGGTACTCTTGCCGGCGCCGGTCTGACCGACAATCGCGACCGTTTGCCCCGGCATGGCCCGGAAGCTTACCTCGCGCAGGGCTGGGTGACTCTCATAGCTGAACGACACGCGATCGAATTCCAGTTCGCCCCGCATCGGCCTCGCATACCCCTGCTCATTCTGGTCCAGGTTCGCCTCGTCTCGGAGCAGGGCCAGGATGCGCTCCGCTCCCGAGATCCCTTGCCGGACCACGTCCCAGGAAAAGGTAGAGGCGAAGGTCGGCCAGCGGAAGGCGCTAATCAGCCCGAAATAGGTCACCAGGCCGCCAACCGACAACTCGCCACGCGATACCAGATACAGTCCATGCGCCATGGCCAGGGCAAAGGCGGCGGCCAGGAAGAGGGGCGGCAAATACACCGCCTGAATCTGGCCCTCGCGGACCGAGAGGTCGCGGTAGGCGCGGGCGCGGACGGCGAACTTTTCCAGCTCCGCCTCCTCCTGCCCCGTCGCCTTGACCAGTTCGATCCCCCGCACCGATTCACTCAGTCCGGCATTGAGCGCCCCAAACTCCGCCCGCTGCGCCGTGGTGACCGGGTGCAGTTGGCGTAAATAGCGGCGTACGCCCCACACGTAGGCGCCCACGAACAAGACGGGCACCAACAGCAGTTGCGGCTGAAGAAAGGCGATGAAGATCATCGGGAACACCAGGGCCGAGGAGGAGTCGAAGACCACGTCCAGCCCAGGTACCACCAGATCGCTGAGGCGGTTCATATCATTGGCCACCCTGGCCATGATGTCGCCCACCCGCTGCCGATTGTGAAAGGTTTGACTCTTCCCCAAGAGGCTGAGATAGAGTTCATCGCGCGCGTCGCGCGCCAGCCGCTTCCCGAGCAGCTCGGACAGGGATCGAGCGCTGATATCGATAGTGCCCGTGATCAGCACGATCGCGAGGATCAACAGGCCATCGCGGGCCAGATCCAGGTGGGGAGAGCGGCTATGCAACACATCGTTGAACGCCTGGCCCACCAGCACCGAGGTAAAATTGAAGGCGACGTTGACCAACAGCGAGACGAGTATGAAGACGCCAACCGCCCACTTGTAGCGGAGGAGGTGAGCAGTGATCCATCGGATCGGTCCACGCTGGTCGGACACATAGGCGCCGGCCACGCTGAACTCGCGCATAAGCAGAGCGCCTCCCATTGAGTATCCTGGGCTGAATCCGCCGGCGCGACAAAGAGTAGGGGCACGCCGTCTGGGCCGTCGGCGCGGGAGAGCCAGGGTGCTCCACCGATACACGCCGCAAGATGCACTCTAGCGCGCGGCTATTTCTCTGTCAAGCCGCGGGAGCGCGAATGTGAGGTATTTTATAGCGTTCAGCCGGAGGCGCGAAGCCAGCGGAGAAGGATACGGAGGGCAAACGCGTCGCAACCGGCCCGCTCGGCGATCGCGGCGCAGCGCATATTGAAGTCGGACTCGTCCGGCTCGGGCCGCCGCTCGGCGGCCAGGGCCGGCAGCTTCTCTGGTTTCAGGGAAAGCCAGGCCGCCAAGCCGGCGGGCGAGAGATCTCGGCTTTCCCGGAAGGTTTCCAGCGCGTACCCAAGGGTTGAGGTATGGGATGACCTATTCATCAGCCTCATTTCAGCCAGGGATGAAGTCTTGCTCTGCCTTTTCATACTGTCACGATACCCCCGCTCGCTCATAGGCGCATGGCCCTTACAGGTATGGCCCATCCTCCCCACCGGCACGCCCCGAATGGATGATCGTTCCTGCCCTATCCAGTACTCCTCGGGCCGATGGGCGCCTGGAAAATGTGATCCACATTGTGCGGGCTTTCCTGGGAACGCGCCTCCCGTGGCCTATCCGGGGCTCAAGTTCATGGCTCCCATGCCGAAAGACCTGATAGTGGCATGGCGGGCCATGCCTGGGCGCCGGAGTAGGCGTCCGAGTGCGGGAGTATCCCCCGCTCGCTGTCGAGAGGAAGAAGGAAACAACGAATGCGTCTCCTCAGGGATATGTCCATTAATGGCAAACTGATCACCCTGGCATTGAGCAGCGTGGCAATATTTCTTGTCTGCATCGGGATGGCGATCAATAGCTTTAACACCATGACCGGGAAGGTCGCTCAGCAAGTGACCGCCCGTGAGATGTATCAGGCGGTCTCGGGCGCCTACGAACAATGGACCCTGGACGACGATCAATCCAACATGTATGGAGCGGTGGTCGCCCTCCGCGATCCCAGCCAGCACGCCCTGGCGGAAACCACCTATCAACAAGCCGTGCAGGCCAGGGCCGCCATGAACCCCCATCTGGATACCGCCCGCCGGCTTGCCGCCACCCCGGACGAAGCGTCCCTGCTGGCAAGGATCACCGGCGATCTGACGAGCTATGATGGCTTCACCCAATCGATGCGGAAGTACGCGCTCGCGGGGAACGTGGCGCGCGCGATCCATGTCGTGACCGTGGACAACCTGATCCCATCCAATGACCTGCCCATTGCTTTCCAGACTCTGGAGGATAAAGAAACCGCGCGCTTGAACGCGCTCAAGGTATCTATCGGCGGCGCGGCGAACAGCGGGAAGCAATTGCTGATCATTCTGGCCATTCTCGGCGCCCTGGTGCTGGGCTGCATCGCGTTCTTCATCTCACGCTCCATCCGCCAAGGGTTGCGCCGGCTCACCACGGTCGCCGGACGGCTGGCCGAGGGCGACACCGCCGTGTCAGTCACCGGACTCCCCTCCGCCCGCGACGAAATGGGCGCCCTCAGTACTTCCTTCGTGGCCATGGTGGCCCATCAATCGGAAATGGTCGAGGCGGCGGCCGCTCTGGCGGACGGCGATCTCACCCGTCCGGTCACTCCGGCCGGGGACGCCGACAAACTGGGCCAGGCGTTCGTGGTCATGCTTCAGAACTTGCGCGCCTTGATCACCCAGGTGGCCCAGGTGGCCCGCCAGGTGGCCGAGGGGGCGGCGCGGGTGTCGACGAATACGGGAAGCATCCAGCAAGCAAGCAGCCAGATCGCCAACGCGGTGGAGGAAGTGGCGCGCGGGGCGAGCGATCAAAGCCAGAGCGCGACCCAGGTAATCGCCCAGATGACCTCCCTGCGACAGGCGGTGGAACAGATGGCCGAGGGCGCTCGCGCCCAGGGCGAGGCGGTGCTGGAAAACGAGGGAGCCAATACCTCCTTGCGATCGGCGCTGCACCACACGACCCAGAGTGTCGAGGCGGTGGCCGGCGCCGCCGATCGGGCGGCCGCGACCGCCCGGAGCGGCGGCGCGGCCGTGACCCAAACGATCACCAGTATCGAAGGGGTACGGGCCGCCGTCTTGAAAGGTGTCGATCAAGTAGAGACCCTGGGCAAGCGCAGCAATGAGATCGGGGCTATCGTAGCGGCGATCGACGACATCGCCGCCCAGACCAACCTCCTTGCCCTCAACGCGGCCATCGAAGCGGCCCGGGCCGGAGAGCATGGCAAAGGCTTCACCGTAGTGGCCGCGGAGGTACGGAAGCTGGCCGAGCGCGCCTCGGCGGAAACCCGCGAGATCGCCGCCCGCATCACCGCCATTCAGCGGCAGGTCACCGAAGTGGTAGATGCCATGAAGACTGGCAGTACCGAGGTCGAGCAGAGCGTGGCCCTGGGTCAGGAGGCCCGCGCGGCCCTGGAAAGTATCACCGAGGTGGTGGAGGAGACGAACGTCCAGGCCCGCGCCATCAGGGTCGCGATTGGCGAGATGATGGGCAGCGTGGACGCCGCCGCGTCCGCCACCGGCCGAGTGTCCGCCGTGGTCGCGCGTACTGCGGAGGCGGCGCGGGGAATGATGGCCGGGGCCGAGCAAGTGGCCGGGGCTATTGAGAGCATCGCGGCGGTCAGTGAGGAGAGCGCGGCCGGGGCCGAGGAGGTCAATGCCTCGATGGCGGAGCAAGCGACCAGCGCCCACCAGATGGCGGCCGGAGCCCAGGAGCTTGCCGATCTGGCCGAGAAATTGGAGTCGTTGCTCGCCAACTTCGTTACCGACCAGGACGAGCAGCTCGCCGGTGGGCGGGGCGCGGTCCATAACCGCCGGCGGGTCTCGGATTGGCACGCCGCGTAGCGGATTAGCGGGTAGAGAGAGAGATCATGCGCCCACTGCTCGTCGTCCCCGTCGCGGCGCTCACCGCCGTGCTGGTATGGCTTTTCGGCGCCCCATTCCTGGGGCAGGGCGGCGGTCACGTCACCTCCGCCGCCCTGCCCAGGCCGAGCCTCGCGGCCGCATTGCCGGGAGAAG
>DATBTL010000451.1:0-3003 GCA_036559345.1 Chloroflexota bacterium
AGCGACGCGCGACTGATCGTTGGCCGTACGGAGGACCACGATCGGATCGTCTATGAGGCCGAGGACGGGCCGCTCGACTGGTATTTCCTCCAGGGCTCGGACCTCCGCGGCGTCCTCGCCGAGGTGGCCTCGTTGCTGGGCCGGGCGCCGTTGCCGCCCCGCTGGTCTCTTGGCTTTCTGCAATCCACCCGGCACTTCGAGGACACGGCGGAAGTGCGTGGGCTGGCGGCCAGGCTCCGCGAGCGGCGCATCCCCTGCGATGGACTGGTATTTCTCTCCACCTATGGCGACGCGATGGGGTGGAATCGCGGAGTGGGCCACCTGGAGTTTCAGCCCCAGTTGATGCCCCAACCGGCCGAGCTTATGGCGGAATTGCACGCGCGGGGCTTTCAGGTGATTATCCACGAATACCCCGTCCTGCACGAGGAATCGCCGCTCTTTACCGAGGCGCTGGAGCGCGGCTACCTCCTGGCCGAAGGCTACGAGCGGCGGACGCCCGCGGAGCGGCCCAGCACTGACTATCACCAGGGCCAGCGCTTTATCGACTTCTCCAACCCAGCCGCGCGTGCTTGGTGGTGGGCCGTGCATCGCCTTCTCGCCGATCTGGGGGTGGGCGGCTGGTGGCTGGACGGAGGGGAAGGGCCGCCGGCGGGCGCGGCGTTGCACGAGGGAGACGGACGGACCCTGCACAACCTCTACGATCGGTTGCGCCAACAGGGGTTCGCGGAAGGCGAGGATCGCGACTACCCGGAGCGTAGGCCGTTCCTGCTCTGCCGATCGGGCGCGGCGGGCATGCAACAGTATGGCGCTACCTGCTGGTCGGGCGACATTAACAATACCTTCGCCACCCTTGAAGCGCAGATTCCCCTGGGGTTGAACACCGGGATGTCCGGAATTCCCTATTGGGGCACGGACATTGGCGGCTTCTTCCACCCTATGCCGGAGAGCGGCGAACTGTACGCGCGGTGGTTCCAGTTCGGCGCCTTCTGTCCCGGCTTCCGAGCCCACGGCTTCGTCTGGCGCGACCATCTGCCCTGGGCGCATGGCGAGGAGGTCGAGGCGATCTGCCGCCTCTACGCGGAGCTACGGTATCGTCTGCTTCCCTATACCTACACCCTTGCCTGGCAGGCCCATACCCAGGGCTTGCCCCTGATGCGCCCGCTTGTCCTCAACTATCCCGATGACCCGGCGGTGTGGGAACTGGGCAGTCAGTATCTCTGGGGAGATGACCTGCTGGTGGCCCCAGTAACCCGCCAGGGCGCCACTGCCTGGCCCGTCTACCTCCCGGCCGGCCCCTGGTACGACTACTGGACCCACCGGCGCCATGACGGCCCAGTGGGGGTGATGGTCGAGGCACCGCTCGATCGGCTGCCGCTGTTCGTCCGCGGCGGCGCTATCCTGCCGCTGGCTCCGGCGGCCCAGTTTGATGGCGAGCGACCGTGGGACGAGATCACCCTCCTTATCTATCCCGCCGAATCGAGCCGTTTCGAGTTCTACGAGGACGACGGGCGGACCAACGGCTACCGGCGGGGCCGCTATGCGATCACCCCTATCACCTGCGCGAACGAAGGCGGTCGGGTTACGATACACATTGGCGCGAGCAGCGGAGATGGCGGCGTGATCCCGGCTACCCGCGTCTACACCCTCCAGGTACGATCGGACGCGCCGAGCAGCGTGCGAGTGGACGACATGCCGCTGCCCAGGCGGGAAGATGCCGCGGAGCCCGCGCCAAGCTACTGGCATGATGACGGCCACTTCACCTATGTGCGGCTCCACGGCTCCGTGGCCACGGTGAGTATCGAACTGTAGGAGGCGGGGTGATGGAACGACGACGGGCGGTGCTGGTGGGGGCCGGCGGCATGGGCCGTACCTGGGCCAGAAACCTGCTGGATTGCGAGCAGGTAGAGCTTGTGGGCTGGGTTGATATCCGCCCCGAGGCAGTGGCCGAGGCAAGCGCGGCCCTGGGCCTGCGGGATGTCTATGTGGGCCCCGCGCTGGGCGAGGCGTTGCGGGTGTGCCAGGCCGACTTCGTGGTGGACGTGTCGATCCCGGAGGCCCACCACGACATCACCCTGGAGGCGTTGGCGGCCGGGCTGCCGGTGCTGGGCGAGAAACCGATGGCCGATAGCCTGGAGCGGGCGCGGGCGATGGTCGCCGCCGCCGAACGGGCCGGCAAACTCTACATGGTGAGCCAGAGCCGGCGCTACAATCCCCAACTGGCGACCCTGCGCGATCTGATCGCCGCGCATCTGGGTCCGCTGGGCCTCCTCAATACCGATTTCTATCTTGGCCCGCACTTCGGCGGCTTCCGCGAGACCATGCCCAGTCCACTGCTGCTGGACATGGCGATCCACACCTTCGACGCCGCCCGGTGTCTCTCGCGGGCGGATCCGGTGTCGGTCTATTGCGAGGAGTTCAATCCGCCCTGGAGCTGGTACGCGGGCGCCTCGTGTGCCGTGGCCCTCTTCGAGATGAGCGGGGGACTGCGCTACACCTACCGCGGCGGCTGGTCCGCCGAGGGGCGGCAGACCTCCTGGGAAGGTGAGTGGCGGGCTATCGGCTCCGGCGGCACTGCCACCTGGGATGGGGTCGAGGCACCCCTGGCCGAGGTGGTGGTAGGGAGAGAGGGGGTTTTTCAGGCCCGTGGAGAAACACCAGGGGCAGGTTCCGGATTGGGAGCATACCGGCATCGCCGCCTCCTTGCGAGAGTTCCTGGTCGCCCTGGAGACTGGGGCCACGCCGATGGGCGAGTGCCACGACAACATCAAGAGCCTGGCCATGGTCTTCGCCGCCATCGAATCCGCCTCCACCGGGCATCGCGTGCCGATCCGCATCTAAGCTCTGCGTGGTAGGACCCGTGAAAGAGCGGAGGTGTATCGTCGAACTCTCGCTCAATGAAGGCGAGCTCCATGGCCGGCGTTGCCTTGTCTCCTTGGCGAAGTGGGCGGCGCTTGATAGGATCCCGCGTTCCTCGCGCCGCGTCTTCACCTCGCACCACAGCCT
>DATBTL010000452.1:0-6960 GCA_036559345.1 Chloroflexota bacterium
TACCGGCGTCCCAGCGCCGGTGTCAACGTGGCGCGTCGCCAGATCTCCACAGGCGCGCCCCATTTGCCAGCGGAACAACGTTGCAGTTACTATGACGCCGGTAGTAAGAATGTAGATCGCGATCCGCAAGCGAGGGGTTTGCATGGGCGTTCCCAGCCGGCGCGGCACGATCAGGGGGCTATTGGCGGTCATCCTTGGCGCCCTGGTCATCCTGCTCGCCTGGGAACAGGTGGGGACACCGGCCCAGGCGCATCGGACGGCTATCCCCTTGCGGTTCCCCGGATCCCCTACGCAAGGACCGGTCACGGCGACCCCCACCCCGTTCGGTTTCCAGTCCGATACCCCGACCCCGACGGTCACCGCGACTCCGACCGATACCCCAACGGTTTCCGCCAATGCGACCTCAACCGCGACCGCCAATCTCACTCCAGTCACCGTGACCTTCACCCCCAGCGACACCAGCACCCCCTCGGACACCCAAACCCCCACCAGCAGCGCTACCAGGATCGACACGGCTACCGGAAGCACGACGGTCACTGGGACACCGACGACCTCCGGCACGCCCACCCTCACCGGAACCACCACTCCGACCGGAAGCCCAACCGTTACCCCGACCGGTTTCCCCGGCGCCACGGGCAGCCGCACCGCGACCGCCAGCCCCATCGGGACAGGTAGCCCGCCCGTGCTCCAGGCCGCGACGGGTGCCGATGCGGCTCCCGATCCATCCGGCGGGGTCACCTCCTACTTCGCGGAGGGCTACACCGGGCAGGCGAGAACCAACGGGAAAGTCTCCTCCACCGAGACCTTGAACCTGCTCAATCCCGGCAGTCAGCCCGCGTCTGTCACTATCACCTACTACTTCGCCGATGGCAGCAGTCCTCTGACCGTCTCGCGGATTGTGGGCGCTCAGAGCGCGATGCGTGAGTCGGTAAACGCGGATGTCGGTCCGGATCGCGTAGTCTCGGCCTCGGTGACGGCCACCCAGAAGATCCTCGCCAGCCGCACGATTACCCGAATGGGAGCCACTGGAAAGCGTCTGGATGGGAGCACCAGCCTTCCCGCCGGCGCCCCTTCCCAGCACTGGGACTTCGCGGAGGGCTTTACGGGAGCCAGCTTCCAGGAATACCTGGCCCTGTTCAATCCAGGCGCCACGCCCGACACGGTAACCTTGAAGGCGGCCCCCCAGGCGGCTTCCGCGGCCGCCGCCCCGATCTCCACGGTCACCGTGCCCGCCCTGGGTCGGATAACGGTGAACATGCATGCCCTCAACCTGGGTGTCCATGTGACCACCAGCGGCGTGCTGGTGAGCGCCGACCACCCGATCGTGGCCGAACGGGTGGAGTACTTCGGGGCCGGGATCGGTTCCGCCAAAGCCGGATCCACGGTCACCCTGGGCCTGATCCCCACCGCCGGGCAGCGGAGCCTCCGGATTCCCTTCGCGGACTCAGGTGGGATGACGGGACCCACGAGCCCTGGCCGGTCGTCGCAAGGGGTTGGTGACCAGGCGTACATCGCCCTGCTCAACCCCTCGGGCCGAACGGTGACCGTGACCGCTGATTTCGCCGACGGCTCGGGAAAGGCGCTGGGGACGCGGGTGATGATCAAGATAGCGGCGGGTGCCAGGGGGACGATTGGCGCCAACGCGGCGATCGGCAGCCGGCCCACCGGCCCATTCAGCGTGGCCGTCGGCGCCACCGGTCCGCTCGAAGCGGAGTCTGCACAGTATTTCGGCGGCTCCCCGAACCAGGGCAGCGCTCCGGGCATCATCGTCCCGGCGGCCTCGATCCCCCTGACCGATGCCCTGTTCACCGATCTTGGGCTTACCCTGGTGGACGGGACGCCGATCACGCGGAAGGTGTATCTCTACAATCCGGGCGCCACCGCCGACCAGGTCGCGGTTACCTACTATGGCAGCGCTGGCGTCCTGGCCGGATCTCCGACCTACACCATACGAGCCGGGGGCATCACCACCGTGGACGTGGGACAAGATGAGACGGCCCGCGGCCCCATGGGGGCCGAGTTCCGCTCTTCAAGTGGCTTCGTGGCCCTGGCGGTGGGGATGACGATCGAGGGGAAATGCGCGATCGAGGAGCCGGCAAGCGCGGCATACTGAACTGATGCCGCGCGTTCAGGTAAGACAACGAGAAGGGAAAGTCCATGGATCAGTTCGTCAGTCTGCCGCCGCTCCCCGCGCCCCTTGTCTGGCATACGCCCCCAACCCAGTGGCAGGCGACCGACTCGTCGTTGACCATGGCCGCGGGCGCCCGCACGGATCTTTTTATCGACCCGCAAGGAGCCGCGCCGATGCGCAACGCGCCCCGGCTGTTGGGCGCCGTCAGCGGGGATTTCCAGCTCAGCGCGCGCGTCGTGGTGGACTTTGCCGCGACCTTTGACGCCGGGGTGCTCCTGATCTGGCGCGACGAGGATCACTGGGCCAAGCTCTGCTTCGAGTATTCGCCGCGGGGGCGCCCAATGATCGTGTCGGTGGTAACGCGAGGAACGTCCGATGACGCCAACGCGTTCGAGGTACCGACCAACCAGATCTGGCTGCGAGTGAGCCGGATGGGGTCGGCGTTCGCCTTCCACGCCTCCAGCGATGGGCAGGTCTGGGAGCTTACCCGTCACTTCCGCCTTGAGGACGGCGAGAAGGCCAGCCTCGGATTTCTGGCGCAGTCACCGACCGGGGCCGGCTGCACGGTGACTTTTGACGCAATCCGCTTTTTGCCCGAGGGTGTGCGAGACCTCCGCGGCGGCCAATGACCGGGGCGGGTCCGCAATGCTGGTCGTGCGGCGGCTAAGATGGCGTAGGCGCGGGCAGTGGAGATGACCAGTGTATTAGCTACGCTGCTGCCCCGGGCCCAGCACCCGCACGATCTCGATGTCCGCCTCGCCTCCGTGTGAGCGGCCGTCGGCAATTACGCGATAGATCAAGACATAGCCCCAACGTGAGAGTGGTCGTTCCCGTTCGCCTTCTACATCCATGTTGGCTTGCCCTACGAAAGGTAGGGTGACCAATCCCTCGGCGGCGCGGAATAACGCACCAACCACTCGTTGGGCCTGCTTGGTGCTATCGCGCGTATTGTACTCTTGTATAGGTTCAAGGTCGGAGATTGAAGAGTCAGACCATCGGAGGGCCATCAGTCGCGCGGATGCTCGGCGAACGGCACATAGTTCGCCGCAAGCATTCCACGTTCCTTGAAGCGCGCGACCAAGGTCTCATGGTTCTCGAAACGTCCTTCATCCAGGTCACGCTCTCCTTCCTGGATCAGGGCAATACGACGGCGTTTGGCGGCAAGATACTCGTCCAGGGCCTCGACCATTAGCTCACTACGGGTTCGGCCACTGAGCTGAGCCAATTCATCGAAGCCGATCCTTGTTTCGTCGGGTATGCGTAGACTGGTCGCGGTAGGCATCATCCTTCTCCGATTCGTAGCACAGACGTCGTACAGACCGATTGTAGCGCATGTGTAGTACATCCGCAAATCGTGTGCTGACATGCTCGGTACGCTCCACGGGACTCTATATGGATTAGGCATGGCGCGTCCTAGAAAGTTGCAGCTTGAGGATCTTGGCGGGCTGCCAAGCGAGAGACGGCGAGAAAGTACGCTACCCGGCCCGCGCCGCCCCGGCGGACTTGGGCTCGACCGGATGCGCCGCCCGCCAGGCATTGTAGCCGCCCGCGAGCACGGCGGCATCGATACCGCTCGCTTGCAGTTGCCGCGCCACACGGGCGCTGGTAGCCTCGCGTGGTCAAGTACAGTACGCTACCACGGCCCGCGCGCGATCCGCCTTGCTGATCCATGCCTGGATCTGGTCCGACAGCACGCGGACGCTGCCAGGAATCTGACCTTCGTCAGCGTCGTACTGGGCGCGACTCCGCACATCCAGGACCAGCGGTGGCCGCGGGCCGGCAAGACGTGCCGCCAACTGATCGGGACTGATCCGCGGCACATCGGCCGCCTCCCCGCGGAACAATCCACCCGCGCTCCCCTCGCGCTCCTCGGGGAGGGTACGATTCGCCCTGGCTACTCCGCGCCCGTACCATTGCGAGAGCGGAGTCGCCGTGATCCCATGGGCGATCACGGAGACCAGCACCACCAGGCCAGTGATCGCCAGGAGGCGGTCCCCTTCGGGCAATCCGGCCTGCACCACGAGCAGGATGAGCAACAACGAACTCAAGCCGCGCGGGCCAAACCAGCCGATGAAGGCGCGCGCCGTGTTGCTCAGGGTTGCCCGGAAGAAGACCAGCCCGATCGTAAGGGGCCGGATGAGCCCCAGGGTGATAACCGCCAGCCCCAGGGCCGAGAGCGTATCTACCGTTCCCAACAACTTGGAGAGCGCCGCGCCGAAGAGCATAAAGGTCAGCAGCATCGCCATCTCGGCGGTGACCGTGCCATAGTCGAGAAAGCAATCGCAGAGCGTCACGTCGAAGACGTTCACGGCGATGCCGGCGAAGAACGCGGCCAGAAAGCCGTCGCCGCCAACCAGTTGCGCCACCGAATAGGCGGCGAGCACCAGCCCGACCCCATACATGGCCTGGTACTCGCGCCGGATGCCGAAGCGCGCGTCGGCGCGGCCCATCAACCAGGCGCCGATGCCGCCGACCGCCATCCCCACCACGGGGCTCAGGACCAGCAAGCCGGCGAGAAAGCCGAGCCATCCGGCAACCCCGTGCATTGATGCCTGGCGGACCGCGATCAGGATGAGCACGACCGGCAGGACGACAATGTCGTTCATCGCGGCCTCAATGGTGAGCGCTCGGCGCACGGGCCGCGGAATGGCTTCATTGCGTACGACATCACGGACCACGATCGGATCGGTCGAGGCGAGGGCGGCCCCCAGGAGCAGCGCCTCCACCCACGAGAGGGACAGAAGCAGGTGGGCCACCAGGGCCACCCCCAGGAGGGTCAGCACGGTCACCGGACCCAGCGCGAGGAACGGCACGCGCCACTCACGGCGCAGCTCATCGACATCCAGGGTGACGGCGTCAAGGAATAGGACCAGGGAGAGGCTGACGGTCGCCAGGGCGTCGAGCGCGGGCGCGCGCGGGCCGATGGCCACGATCCCCAGCGAACCGCCGCCAAGCGCGAGCCCAAGCAGCAGGAAGAGCATGGGAAAGGAGAGCGGAGCGCGGTCGACAAAACCCGAGCTAAGGGCCGCGCCGAGCAATACGACCGCGACAAGCGTGATCCACAAGAGCACGATGATTTCTCCGATGTCAGGTCAGTGACCATGGGGCGGATCCGCGAAGGGAAGAAAGGGTCGGTAAGACACAGCGTAACCGACAACCGCCCCTCGTGCTAGAATCCACGAGGCACCATCGCGCTGCTGACGTTTCTCAACCTATCCCAGGTGGAGAAATCTGTGTCAGCCGTTCGCATCCGTGCCATCTGTGTTTTCAGGAAACGAAATGGCAGGAACGATTAAGAGGAAGGTGAAGCCGTGCGCAGCGCCGACGTGCTGGTCGTGGGAGCCGGGGTAGTAGGAGCGTTTCACGCCTATCACGCGGCCCAACAAGGGTACTCCGTGCTGCTGGCGGAGCGGAATCCCTGGCCGAACGACGCCTCCATGCGGAACTTTGGGATTATCGCCCGCTCGATCGTGGAGCCGGGAAGCGTGTGGGACGACTATGCCCGTGACACCCGCGACATCTACAGGGCTATCCAGCGCGAGCATGATATCACGGTACGGGAAACCGGCAGTCTGTATCTCGCCTCGACCACTCTGGAACGGGCGGTGCTGGCCGAATATGCCACCCAGGCGGACAAGGCGGAATGCATGTTCATCGAGGGATCGGAGGCGGTCGCCCGCTATCCCTTCCTGGAGCCGGAGTATTGTCGGGGGGCGCTGCTCTTCCCCCATGACTTGGGGCTGGACCCACGGCTGATGCTCCAGCAACTGATTCCTTTCCTCGAACGTACGGGCCGCGTAACCTACCTGCCGCGGACCACAATCACCCACCTGGAGGTGAGCGGTGGGCACTGCCGCGCCCATGACGCGGCGGGGAACCCCTTTGAAGCCGCCCATGTCTTCGTATGCGGCGGGGCCGAGCGCCGCATCCTCTTCCCCGAACTGTTCACCGATGATGCCATGCGGATCTGCAAGCTACAGATGCTCCGCACCGTGCCGCAAGTCGATTTCCGCCTCCCGCACCCCGTCCTCTCCGGCCTTTCGCTCCGCCGCTATCCGGCGTTCAAGTCCTGTCCCTCGCACGCGGCGATGTGCGCCGAGCCGGTGGAGGAGGAACTGACCGCCTTCGACATTCACCTGCTGATCAAACAGGAAACGGATGGCACGGTGGTGATCGGCGACTCGCACGAGTACCGGTCGCCCAGCCAGGCGGCGGACCTGGAGGAGCGGACCAATCCCGCCATTACCGAGGCCATTCTCCGCTACGCGCGGCGGATGCTCCGCTTACCCTCCTGGCGCGTCGAGGCGGGGTGGAACGGCTACTATCTGGTCCCCAAGGAGCAGGACAGCCCGCCCCAGACGATCGGTGGGCGCATCCACCTGGCGGCCCCGATCGGCGGTCGGGGAATGACCGTCGGCCCCGGCTACGCCCGCCGGTCAATCGAGCGCGCGCTGGCCTGAGCCTCGGGCCACCCGATTCGAGGAGTTATCCTTCACAGGCGGAGCGCGAGCACATAGAATGGAAAGCGGGTCGAGTCGGTGTCGGTGGTTCCACCCGAACCTACCAGCCTGCCCAACCAAGGAGATGGCATGACGGACTACGGGCAGCGCCAGGATCAACCGACCTGCTCGTCCGGCGACACTGGGGCGCTGACCTTTCGGCCTCGGGCCGCCGGTGACGATGGCGACATCGTGGCGATCTATAACCGGCAAGAAGCCGATAGCACACCCTTGACGGTAGAACGCTACCGCCTGGAGCTAGCCGAGCAGGCCGCCAACTGCCGAGGTGAGCAGTGGGTCGCCGAGGAGGCGGGCCGCGTGGTAGGGGTG
>DATBTL010000453.1:0-6688 GCA_036559345.1 Chloroflexota bacterium
GGTCGCCATGGAACCGCGTTTGAGATCCGCCTGCAGCATGGAATTCGCCCCCTTACCTAGCATATCGATGCATTGTCATCCTATATGAGATCGAAACTAGGGTCAAGGAGGGGATACGCCTGGGAGCGCGAGCATCCTTGCTCGCCCCCGTAGCGGTCGCCAACGAGGCGAGCAAGATGCTCGCGCTCCCAGGCGTATCCGCTCCTTGACCCTAGTTTCGATCTCATATAGGATGACAATGCATCGATATGCTAGGTAAGGGAAGCGAATTCCATGCCGCAGGCGGATCTCAAACGCGGTTCCATGGCAACCTTGATCCTCACCGTGTTGCGGGATGGCGCCCTCCATGGCTACCAGCTCGCGCGCGAGATTGAGCGGCGGAGCGGCGGGTACTTTGAGTGCAAGGAAGGGACTCTCTATCCCGCACTCCACAAGCTGGAACGTGAGGGACTGCTCCGCGGCGAGTGGGAGCCCGCCGGGGAATCGCGCCGCCGCCGCAGCTACGCCATTACCCCGGCCGGCGAACGATTTCTCTCGGCCTCGGTGGCGGAATGGCAGGTGTTCACTGATCGACTCTTGACCATGATTCGGGGGTAGATCGATGGACTTCGTGGAGTACCTGGCCCAGATTCGCTCGGCCGCCGACCTTCCCTCGACCGCTGAGTGCGATCTCACCGAGGAACTTCGGGGTCACCTCGAGGACGCCGCCCTGGACCTGCAACTGGCGGGTATGCCGCGTCAGGACAGCGAGCGCGAGGCGATGCGAAGGTTGGGCAGCCCCGACCTGATCGCCGCCGCGTTTCGGGCCGAGCGCCGGCGGCCATCCCGCCACCCACGGGCCCTGTTCGCGGCGGCGGCCCTGGCCGCGTCCCTGCTGGGAAGCGTCGCCGTATCAGCCGCGCATTATCAGCATTCTCCTGTTCCCACCGCGCCGGCCGCGACCCACGCGGCGCCGCGACACTAACCCGATCCTCCCTGAGTTAACGGAGTGAATCCGATGTCCAAGGGCCTGCGCCGAACCGTTTTCGACCTCGTAGCCACCATCCTCTTTACCGCGGTCGTCTATTTTGGCATTCACGCGGCGGTTGAGCCGCGGATTGTCCTGGGTCAGAGTATGGAGCCCACCCTGCACACCAGCGAATACGTGATGCTGGACAAGCTTACCTATCTCTTCCGAAGCCCCGAGCGGGGGGACATTATTGTGTTCCATTATCCGTACGCGCCCAAGGATGACTATATCAAGCGCGTGATTGGCCTCCCCGGCGACCATGTACAGGTCCGTGATGGCCATGTGTACGTGAACGGGCAGGCGCTGGTTGAGCCCTATATCGCGAACGCCCCAGACTACATGGATGACAAGATCGTGCCCAAGGGGTACCTCTATGTCTTGGGCGACAACCGCGACAATTCCAGCGATTCCCATGTATGGGGCCTGCTCCCTCGGGCGAATATCGTGGGCCGAGCCATATTCAGCTACTGGCCCCTGTCCGATCTCTCGTGGTTGCGCCAGCCCAGCTATCCAGGGGTGCACTGAGCGGTAGCGGATCGATTCAGAAGGGTACCCAAACGCGGGAGGGGGCGGTCTGCCACAATTCTTCGGTACGCCCTGTGTGGTTGATGCCGCCTTTAGGGGCGCGGGTCTCCAGGCCCGCTTGGTTTGGCCACGGATCGTCATCCTACTTGCCCTGCTACGGCTAACGGGTGGATAGCCGCGCCAGCGGGCCTGGAGACCCGCGCCCCTAGACGATGGCCACCGAGCGGTAGCAGATCCATTCAGAAGCGTATCCGACAACGGAGAAGCCGTGCCAGGCACGGCTTCTCCGTTATCGGATACCCTTTGTATATGGGAACGCGGGCCTTACGCCCCTGATGGAGGAGGTGCCGGTGGAGACCCAAGGTTCGACCGTGACGCAGCTCGTGGCCGTGGGATCCTCCGCTGGGGGAATCGAGGCGCTCTCCGCCCTGGTTGCCTCGTTGCCGTCGGACTTCCCCGCGCCCATCGTGGTGGCCCAGCATCTGGATCCTACCCGTCCCAGCCACCTTGAAGCCATTTTGGCGCGGTATGGTTCCCTCCCCGTGCGCACCGTCTTGGATCATGAACCGCTGCAAGCCGGAGTCATCTATGTAGTCCCGGCCAACCGGCACGTCACGCTTTCCGACCACCACCTGGAGATCGATCAGGTGGGCAAGGATCGACCCAAGCCGTCCATTGATATGTTGTTCCAGACGGCGGCGGCGGTCTTCGGCGAGGGTCTGATCGGGGTGGTGCTTTCTGGCCTCGGCTCGGACGGGGCGATCGGAGCTCGTCGGGTCAAGGAAGCCGGCGGCACGGTGCTGATTCAGAACCCGCGGACCGCGAGCTATCCCTCGATGCCGCGGGCCCTCGCCCCCTCCTCCGTGGATCTGGTGGCCGACGCGGACGTGATGGGGCCGCTGCTCTATGATCTGCTCACCGGCGCCTATACGCCGACCGGGCCATGGGACGATCGCCAATTGCGCGCGTTCCTGGTCGAGGTGCATGACCGAACCGGCATCGATTTCAATCGCTACAAGGCTGCCACGATTCAGCGTAGACTGGCCCGGCGGTTGGTGGCTACCGGGGTCCACACCCTGAGCGACTACCAGGGCCTGCTGGAATGCCGGCCCGATGAGTTCGAACGACTGGTCAACTCCTTTTTGATCAAGGTGACCGAGTTCTTCCGCGACCCCGAACTCTTCGCCTACCTGCGCGCTACCCTGATCCCAGATCTGGTGACCCAGGCACGGTCCCAGGGGAATGAGTTTCGCCTCTGGAGCGCGGGCTGCGCCACCGGTGAGGAAGCCTATTCGCTGGCGCTGCTGGTGGCCGAGGCGCTGGGGGATGAGCTGGACCAATTTTCGGTGCGTATCTTCGCCACCGACCTGGACAGCGAGGCGATCGACTTCGGACGGCGAGGCATTTACCCAGCGGCCGCCCTGGCCGACGTGCCGCCCGAACTGGTAGATCGCTTCTGCGTGGAGCGCGACGGCATGTGCGAGATCAGCAAGCTGGTCCGCGGTCTGGTTATCTTCGGTGAGCATGACCTCGGTCAGGGATCGCCGTTTCCCCGGATCGATCTCTGCCTGTGCCGCAATGTCCTGATCTACTTTACCGCCGAGCTCCAGCAGCGGGCGCTCGAATTGTTCGCCTTCGCCTTGCGCGATAGGGCCTATCTGGTCCTCGGGAAAGCGGAGACCACAGGCCCGCTCCCCGAATACTTCGTCCCCGTCGAGAGCGCCTTGCGCGTCTATCGCCGGCAGGGGAACCGAACCTTGCTCCCCCTGCCTCACGATCGGCCCACCCCGAAGCAAGCGCGGCGGGAATCTCCGCCTTCGTCTAGCGCGACTCTGGAGCTGGCGCGGGCCC
The DNA here is from genome assembly GCA_036559345.1 of Chloroflexota bacterium. GTDB lineage: Bacteria > Chloroflexota > UBA5177 > JANWHV01 > JANWHV01 > JANWHV01. The sequence goes on from DATBTL010000453.1 coordinate 3,386, forward strand.
GGCGGGAAAGGCTCCGCGAACAGAATCGACCAGACGACGCCGAGGAACTCGTGCTGCGATTGCCGATTGGGATCGTGGTGGTGGATCGTCGCTACGACATCCGGCGCATTAATAGCGCCGCCCGCCGTATGCTGGGCATTCACGGCGCCGCGATCGGGGACGACTTCGTCCATCTGGCGCGAGGGGTGCCGACCGGGCCCTTACGCGCGGCGATCGACGCTGCCCTGGGCGGGAAGGAACAGACGCTGGAGGAGATTCCGACCATTCTGGAAGTGCCTGATGAAACCCAGTATTTGCGCATCACCTGCCGCCGCGATCAGGCTGAGCCCGAAGAGGGACATGACCCCCGCGTAGTGATTCTGATCACCGAGGTGACGGTGGACGTGGAAGCGCGGCAGGCCAGGGAGGCTGCCGAGGCGACAATCGTTCGGCAGGCGGCGGCGATCGCCGTCATCACGGCCAGCAACCGGGAACTTATGACCGTCAACGAGCAACTGACCAGCGCCAATACCTTGCTGCGGCGGGCAAACGAAGAGCAAGTGCTCGGCGGCGAGGAGATTGAGGCCGCGTCGGAGGAACTTGAGACCCTGAACGAGGAATTGCAGGCGACCAACGAGGAGCTTGAAACCCTCAATGAAGAGCAACAATCCACGGTTGAGGAACTGGAAACCACCAACGAGGAGCTGAGAGTCCGCAACCTGGAAACGCGGGCCCTGGCTGATTCGGTGGAGGCGCAGCGCACCCGGCTCGAGTCCGTGCTGGAGAGCATGGGCGACGCCGTGGCGGCCCTCGACCCAGCGGGCAACGTGATCTTGAGCAATACCGTGTTTAAGGAAATCTTCGGTGAAACTGGACACGATTTCTTAGCGCAAGACCCGGAGGGACGGCCGATCCCGGACGAGGAGCACCCGGCGGCCCGCCTCCGCCGGGGGGAGAGCTTCAGGATGGAGTTCACCTTGCCTGGCCCGGACGATTCACGACGCTGGTACGAGGCAATCGGGCGGCCGAGTGGGGGCCGGGCCCAATCGGGCGACGCGGTGCTGGTGATCCACGATATTACCGACCGCACCCTGCGGCTGGTTCAGGATCAGTTCCTCGCCCTGGCTGCCCATGAACTCCGCACCCCGCTCACCGCGCTCCTGGGCAGCCTGGATCTGCTAGACCGCCGAGCCCGGCGCGCGAGCGATCCCGATCAACTGGCCGAGTCCGCCGGCATGGCCCACGATGCCGGGCTCAAACTGCAGCGTTTGGTGAACGATCTAGTCGATGTGGGCCGGCTCACCAATGGGAAGCTCCGGCTCGCCTTCGTGCCTACCGACCTGGCCGCCATCACCCGCGAGGCGGTCGAGATGGCACGGGGTACGGAGGGCGAGTACCCACTAGGGCTGGAAGGAGCGGACGGTCCACTGATGGCGCGGGGCGACGCCGTGCGCCTCCGCCAGGTGCTGCTCAATCTCCTGAACAACGCCATCATCCACGCGCCGGGCGCGCCGATCGCGGTGCGCGTACGCCGTGATGACGGCGTGGCCGAGATTCAGATCTCCGACCAAGGGCCAGGGATCGCCCCCGAGGCGCTGCCTCATCTGTTCAACCGCTTCTTCCAGGCGACCTCTACCGAGCCGGCGTCCTCCACCGGGATGGGGCTCGGACTCTACATTGCCCGTGAGATCGTGGACGCGCATGGCGGTGATATCGCGGTAGCCTCCTCGGTGGGCGAGGGAGCCACCTTTACGGTGCGCCTGCCGCTGATGGAGGAAGGGGAAGGGAGCGGTTCCTGAAACATAGATGGCCGTGGAGGGCCTCCGACCGCGGTCGTTCGTCCCCGCCATCCGATCGCGGTCGGAGGCCCGTCCACCAGGGATCGCTGTTACGCCGGCTCGTCCATGGCGCCTTCCTCGGAATCCTCCAGGGAAGCGTGGGCGGCGTAGAGTAGGTGGTTCATCTGAGACAGCCGTTCCTCCGCGTCCCGCGCCCGCGCCTCGAAGCGGCGGGACGCCAGATGATCCTGCCGTTCGTCCGCCTCCAGGGCCAGCCGGCGGAGGAGGATGCCACGCTCGTTCACGGCGGTGACGGCGCTGGAAAGCGCCCGTTGGGTGGCGGCCGTCTGCGCGGCCAGTACGCTCTGGGGTGAGTAGGTGTGGCCGATCTGACAGCGGAATCGCAGCAGGGTTCCTTCGCGCAGTTCCGAGAGGACGCCGTTACACTCTGGGCAGGAAAATCGGGTGGGGATGCCTACATGGTCGTTAATTTCGTCGAACGGTCTCTCAGCACCGAACTCTGGCGCCGTCTCCATGTCTCCGTCCTCCATCGTTCGTCGGGTCGCCTTCGCCGCCAACCGGGCAAGGAGCGGCCCCATCTCGGCCAGCGATACCGTGTAATCGACCGCGACGTAGGCCAGGGCGCTCTTCGGCATGCTCGGCGCTAGCGCCTCGGCCGGATCCTGGACCACCGCCAGGCCGCCGCGCGCCTTGATGGTCAGGAGCCCGGCCGTCCCATCATCAAGCATACCACTCAGGACCACGCCGATGGCACGACGTCCATAGGCACGGGCCGCGCTGCGGAACAAGGGATCAATGGCGGGCCGGAATCCGTTCTCCCTGGACCCCTCCACCACATGCATGTGGGCCCGCGCCACCAGCAGATGATGGCCGGCGGGCGCCACGTAGATCCTCCCCGCCTGGATGACACCGCCATCCGAGACCTCGGCGACCGGGAGATTGCCGGCCCGGCGCAGGATGTCGGGTAGGAAGCTCGGACGCGCGGTGGTGTGGAGAACGACGAACACGGCGGCGGGGAGATCGGGCGGCAGCCCAGCGGCAAGGGTGGTCAGCGCCTCGACTCCGCCCATTGACGCGCCCACGACAATTATGGCATGGTCCGCCATCGCGCTTCCTTTTCTCCCCGCGGGGGCTGACAAACTGGGAGTATTCCTGTAGTGTACATCCCTGGGCCCAACAAGATCGCGGGGCGTGCATGGGACGGTTGCCCTAGTTCTTCTTCCCCCCCTGGGTCAATCGTTTAGCTGGCGTGTGAGCGCTCAATATATGTCACTCTTGTGGAGTGAGTGAAAATGGCGCATATCGATTCTGGAGGGATGGCTGGGCAGGCCACACGGGGCACACCCCTATGTTCTCACTCCAGTGCGGTCTAAAGGGAGGGGACAATGCCTAAGGGAACCGTACTCTTGGTAGACGACGACCGGACGCTGCTCAAACTGATTCGGTTGCTGCTTGAGGACGAACAGTATGAGGTGAGCATCGCGAACGGCGACGATGTTCTCGCGGTCGCGCGGACCCAGCAACC
>DATBTL010000454.1:0-3391 GCA_036559345.1 Chloroflexota bacterium
GGCGTGCATATGTCGCGGCGTCTGGAGGAAATTCGCCTCTACGGGCCGGGAGAGAATCCCGCCTACGAACGCGAACACCATAACCTGACTTTGAGCGTGATTGGGACGGCGGTGCGCCCGCGTCCCGACGCGCCGAAGCAGGTCCGCGGGACCACGCATGTACTCTCGTTGCTGGATGGGCGTCTCGTGCCGAGAGTGGTGACCACCACGTCGGCAAAGTTTGAGTGAAGGAGAAACACGGTGAGCGTGGACCAGGATGCGGAATTCGCGGCCTTACCCCAGCATGCCCGCGAACGGCTGGTGGAGATGCGGGGCAAGGACGAGGAGGCGCGGCTCTTTACCAGTGATCTCTCGACCAGCGAGTTTCTCCTGGTCAAGGAGGCGGGATTCGACCCCATTGGTTTGGTGGTGGGATCGAGCATCTATCACGTCGGCTATCAGCAATCGAACTGGAACAAGAACGAAGAGATGACCGTGCTGACCCAGGCCATGTACCATGCCCGCGAACTGGCCATGGACCGGATGGAGGAGGAGGCAACCGCCCTGGGGGCGGACGGGGTGGTGGGAGTACGGCTGGAGGTGAACCACAAGGAGTGGGGCAACCACATCGCCGAGTTCGTGGCCATCGGGACCGCCGTGTTGCATCGGAATGACCGCCATCGCTTCAAGAACAAGCACGGGAAGCCATTCACCAGCGACCTTTCCGGCCAGGATTTCTATATCCTGCTCCGCTCCGGCTATAGGCCCCTGGGGATGGTGATGGGCAACTGCGTGTACCATGTGGCCCGCCAGGGCTTCGGCAACTTCATGAAGGGGATGACCCAAAACCAGGAGCTGGTGCAATACACCCAGGCGCTGTACGACAGTCGCGAACTGGCGATGGAGCGGATGCAGCACGAGGCGGAGCAACTGGACGCCAAGGGGATCGTGGGGGCCAACATCCACGAGCATACTCACGCCTGGGGCAGCCATGTGATCGAGTTCTTCGCCGTGGGCACGGCGGTGGATGAGATCAGCAAGGATCATGTGATCGAGCCACCCCTGCTGGTATTGCCGCTGGTGGATTAAGACTGACCACGCATCTGATAGGATCAGGTGGGTGGCGGGATGCGCCACGCGGATGAAAGGATGTCTACTACCTATGGCTCATGAGATCGTAACCAGCCCAAACCTGCCGGCCGCGGCCGGTCCCTATTCTCCCGTGGTGCGCTGGGAGCGTTTGGTCTTTACCGCCGGCCAGGTGGGGCGGGACGCCGCGACCGGGCAGGCCGCCGAGGGTGGGGTGCGCGGGCAGACCCGCCAGGTACTGATCAACCTACGGACGGTGTTGGAGGCGGCGGGCACCGATCTGGCCCATGTCCTCAAGACCACCTGTTTCCTGACCGACATCAATGACTTTGCCGCGTTTAACGAGGTCTATCGCGAGTTCTTCCCCAGCAACCCTCCGGCGCGCAGCACCGTGCAAGCCGGCCTGGTGGGGAGCTACGTGGTGGAAATCGAAGCGATCGCCGTACTGCCCGACTGAGGCGGTTGTTCGTAGGGGCACCCCTCGTGGGTGCCCTCGGGTCGGCCGCCAAGGGCACCCACGAGGAGTGCCCCTACAACCGGCGGCCGACTTGCGCTTCATTAGCCGCCGAACGTCTGCTGCAAGGCCAGGACATTGTCCACATACTGCTGGCCCTCGGGGGTGATTCCCACCGTGTTCACGCTGGTCATCCCCTGGTGGTAGGCGGCGATCGCGTGCGTGGCGTCGCCGTAGACGTTCAGGTAGTAGTGCAGCATGATCGCGCCGGCCTTGACGTTATCGGTGGGATTATAAGGATTGATCGGCGAGCCGAGCAAACTGTTGCTCACCCAGTCCACCGAATCGGGCATGATTTGCATGATCCCGATCCCCCCATCGGCGGAGGTAACCATCTGCCATCCGCTTTCCTGCCAGGCAACTGCTTTGAGCAATCCCACATCGATCCCCTCAGCCTGGGCCTCCGCGGTCAGGATCGAGCCCACGGTCGATTGGTCCACGGGCACAGTGCCGGTGGGCAACGCCAACGATTGTCCCGCCCGCAGCAGGCTTGGGTCGGTCAGGTTGTTGACGGAGACCAGGGCATCAAGCGAGAAGCCCAGCCGGCCGGCGATCCGGGCAAGCGTATCGCCCGGCTGGACCACGTAGGTCGCGGCGACAGTACTGGGGACGGTGGCGGCGGTGACCGTGCTCGCGCCGGCGGATCCGGAGGCGGCGGCCGGGATCACCAACCGCTGTCCCACGGTCAGTAAGAAGGGGCTGCTGAGGTTGTTCGCCACCGCCAGGGCATTGGCCGAGATCCCGTAGTTGCCGGCGATCGCGGAGAGCGTATCGCCTGCCCGCACACTATACATGGTCGCCGACGACACAGTGGGGGCGGACGACGCGGTGGGGATCATGAGAGATTCCCCGGCGGTGATCAGATACGGCGTGGCCAGATTATTCACGGCGGCAAGGGCATCCAGCGAAACCCCGACCTGACCGGCGATTGCCGAGAGGGTATCGCCCGCCTGCACGGTATAGGTGCTCCGGCTGGAAGAAACGCTGGCGGCGGCGCTGGACGCGGAGGCGGCGCCAGGGCCGGAAATGACCAGGATCTGACCTGGCATGATCGTATCGCCGTTGCTCAACTTATTGGCGGCGACCAGCGCGCTCACCGTGGTGCCATACGTCCCGGCGATCCGCGAGAGGGTGTCGCCCGGCTGGACGGTGTACGTGGTGGGGCCCGCGCTGGGAGACAGGGATCGGCTGGACAGTCCGATGGAGGCGTGGCCGGCGGCCAGCGCCTGTTGAGCGAAGCCGCCGCCGATCAGGGCGGTGGAAAGGGTGCCCGCGATCACGAGACGCCGGGCGGGAAGTGGAAACCTCTGCATACCTTCTCCTTGGGCCAGGGAGCGACATGGACGTCACGGATGTACACCATTAGCGGACCCGCCCACGGGTCCGAATGGCCTAGCTTACCCGTGACCAGCACCGGTACGCTACCGTGTTGTCCACCAATTGCTCCCGTGCGATTGCTGGAAGCGGTGACTGTCACCGCCTGCGACAGTGTAAACAATCGGCTACGAGAAAGGCCAGCTAGCCATGTGCGCTGAAGATGAAAATCGCCATCCCCTCTACCTCATCGATCGGGCGGGTTGCTCCTACTGAATCGGCGCCGCGCTCTGTGTTTTCCATTCCCTCGGTGCTTCCGTGCTTCAGGAGGGGCGAACCGCGGGATCCCTTCGGCTCTGGGGCCCTATACTGATGAGCGTGAACGTGTATGATGTCCCGCGGCCTATCGCGGCGGTGGCCAATAGGAGTGGGCAGGCTCTCTGGCAGACCGGGTTGTCCCAGATTGAAGCCCCGGCTTTCGCGCCGGGGAGCCTC
>DATBTL010000455.1:0-4460 GCA_036559345.1 Chloroflexota bacterium
TTTCGGTATGCCCACGGCGCTGTTTCCCGCTCTGGCCCCCCATTTTGGCGGCGCGGGCGTGCTTGGTCTGCTCTACGCGGCGCCGGCCGCCGGATCGCTGGTCGCGGGCGCCACCAGCGGGTGGTGCGGGCACGTCCATCGACACGGGCGGGCGATCATCGTGGCCGCGATGGTGTGGGGAGCGGCGATCGCTGGCTTCGGCTTGGCCGACTGGCTGCCCCTGGCCTTGCTGTTCCTGGCGGTCGCGGGCGCGGGCGACGAGATCAGCGGCATCTTCCGCGGCACCGTCTGGAACCAGACCATCCCCGACGCGCTCCGCGGGCGGCTGGCCGGCATTGAGTTACTCAGCTACTCCAGCGGTCCTTCGCTGGGGAACGTGGAATCGGGCAGCGTGGCCTCATTGTTCGGGGTCCGTGCCTCCGTGGTCTCCGGCGGCCTCCTCTGCGTAATAGGAGTGGCGCTGGTCGCGGTGGCGCTGCCCGCCTTCCGGGCCTACGATGAGCGGGCGCGCACGCTACTGGCGGCCGTGGAATCCTAGCCTCGTTCCTAACGTCCGGCCAGCACCGTGCCTCTGGGCCGAGGCTTCGTGCCGTAGCTCGCGGCATGGTCCGCGGCTGCCCGTGTAAATCACCGGGCTCACCCACGGGTTTCGGCAACCGCTTGGCCGTGCGCGGCCATCGCGCGGGCATACAAACCGGCGCCGCGCGTGTTGTATAGGACGGTTGTTTGGTTTGTCTGGGGACATGGCGCCGGAAGTCACGCACAATGGGACCGCATGCGGGTGCATGGCGAGGCCGATTGCCACAGCAGGAGGCGCCGGGCGAACGCGGATCGGAACCGGGTACTCAGCGTAGCGCCACCAAGCACGGAAGGGAGTTGCCGATTGTGATCCTCTAGTGGAAGAGCAATCCAACACGAAGCCCTACTCACGCGGCTTGAAGCGAAGGCCACGACACCAAAAACGACAGCCAGAGTTACACGGCACGTCACCAGAATAGGAGCAGATTGATGAAACGTCTCATTCGCGACAGCAAACTCGTCATAGTGAGCGCCATGCTGGCGCTCGGTGGCCTCACCTTCGCCGCCGGCCCTCGGCTGGTGGCGCACGCCGCCCCATCGGGGTTACTTGAGGTCATCAACCAGGGGGGAGGGGTCTATGTCGATGGCTACGCCTTCACCCCTGGTGTCCAGGTGCGGGTGGAGGTGTTGAACAGCAGCCTGACACAGGTGCTCAGCACCCAATATCCCACGCCCAACTCGGTTGGTGATTTCGGGACGTTGCTGACTACTCCCGGCTTCACTGGGAGCGTCCAGGTGGCCGTCGACCAGGCTGGATCTCCGACCATCTGGGCGCAGGCCACTGTCCTGCATGACCCTTACATCACCGCTTCCACCTTCCCAACCTATAATGGCCTCGTCGGGATAGAGGCGCTTGGCAGCGGCTACTATCCGGGTGCCACCGTGGAGATCGTGGCGTATCAGTTGCGCATCTGCGGCGTTTTCCCTCCTCGCACCTGCACGCACGTGCTGAGCACCCAATATGAGCCGGCGAGCACGGGACCGAACAGCCTCGATCCCGGGCGGATCTTCGCGGGGGGCCTCAGTGTGCCCGCGCACAGTGGGACGGTGTACGTGACTACCTACGGGGGGGCTCCCGCCGCGAGCAACACGGTGTCGGTCTCCATCCCTTGAGGGTCTGGTGTCATGCCTTGTGCCCTGCTCCGGTAGGCGCGAGAACGATATCGATCAGCGGCAGGTGGGGCCCGGCGGCCGCCAGGCCCCACCTGCCGGACAGATGCCGAACGAATCACGCAACAGAACAGAAAGGAACAGATCGATGAAACGTCTGCTTCGCAACACCAAGTTCGCGATCCTGAGCGTCTTGCTGGCGCTTGGCAGCCTCACGTTCGCCGCGACCGCGACCCCCGCGGCCCATGCAGCCACCCCGGCGGCGTACATCGACGCCTACGGCCAAGGTGGCGGGGTGCAGGTCTATGGCTGGCAGTTCACCGCCGGTGTCCCCGTGCGGGTCGAGGTGTTGGACTCCGGTTTACTGCACGTCCTGAGCGTCCAATATCTCACGGCGTGGCAGGGCATAGGTTCCTACGGCGTCTTCGACGTCTTGATGTCCACCAGCTACTCGGGAAATGTCTGGGTGGTCGCCGACCAGGCCGGTCACCCAAGCGCCTGGGCAAAGACGTATGTCTACCCTGATCCCTACATCATCGCTCAGGGCGAGGCGCGAGGCGTACAGGTCACCGGCAGCGGCTACTATCCAGGCGCCACCGTGCGGGTTGAGGTGCTGGATCCCGGCTCGAACGTGTTGAGTGTCCAGTATGTCACGGCGCAGTCGTACGGGATCGACGCCGGCACCATCAGGGCAACTCTCCTTGTCACCTCCTATGTTGGGAAGGTGTATGTGGTGACAGACTTGGGAGCTCCCAAGGAGGGTTGGGCGACTGCCTACGTCTCGTAGCCATAGTATTCGCATCCGCCTTCTCGTTGGCCCGCCACTAATGGGCAGTCAACAAGCAATGTGTACGATCTCCCGAACGCAGTCGGGCTACCAAAACTCGAAACTGATCAAGAAAGAGGAACAGATCGATGAAACATCTCCTTCGTACCTTCAAGTTGGCCATGGTCACCACGGCCCTGGCCCTGGGGGGCCTCGCCATCGCCGCCAACGCGATGCCGGCAGCACATGCGGCTTTCCAGGTAAACGCCGCTTTCCGGGTAATCAACCCGACCATCAAGACCAGTGTCTCGTACTACGGATCCCCCGAGGGGGCCACCCTCGACGTACAGGGTTCCGGCTTCACCCCGGGCGGCTCGGTCCTGGTCGAGGAGTTCGACACCTCGTGGCACCTGCTCAACTCCAGGTCCGTCACCGCCTCCCCGTTCTGCCACTTGGTTGGCGTGATAGTTCTCTGCAACGGCGGAGGGGCCTTCGGCACGGGATTCGAGTTCAATCCCCTCCCTCCCACCACCCAGACCTACTACTACATCGCCTACGACTATGGCTCGGGCCGCTGGAGCAATTGGTCGAGCCAGTCCATCATCTAGCTGCTTGACCCCAGGTACGGTTGACTCCGCATCGCACCACAAGACAGAAGCCGAACAAACCACGCGATAGAAAAGAAAGGAACAGACCAATGCAACTCTCTCGACACAGCCTACAGCGCCTCATCCTTGGTGTGGCCCTAGCCGCGGCGACGGCAGCCGGTACGGCGGCGCCCCAGGCTTTTGCTTCGAATGGTGACCCAATCACGGTTCACCACTTTACAAGCAATGGTGCCCTGGGACCGAGCATCGGCTTCAGCAGCATGACCGTTCTACCGCTCATCAATCCGCAGCCTCTGCCGCCGAGGAAGGGGCCTCCCTGCCTCCCTTGTCCGATGGTCCAGCAGGGGTAGCACGCACCCTCGAGCGGCACTACGTCGTCCAGACAGACTCGGCCGAATCAACCAGTCCGTGGTTGCACTGGCGAGGTGGTCGTACCGTCTCATGCGTAGCAAGCGGGGCTGCGCGCCGGCAGCCCCGCCCGCCCATTGCGCACTGAAAGGAACAATCAGATGACGAAGCAATTGCGACGGTTGCGGTCGTCGGCCCAACGCATGCCGGTGGTTGCCGGTTTGACCGCCATGTTGCTCATTGGAGCAATGGGCGCTCACGTATCAGGCGGCGGTCTCGTACAGCGAGCCGTGGCCGACGCGGCCCTGCCGGTTACGGTCCCCACGGGCCCGATCACCGATATTGGCTGGGCCGTCTGTGCCGCGGGCGGCGGGTTAGTACGCGCGAAAGGCGTGCTTTCCTGCAACCGGGTGGCGTTCAATCTGTACCGGGTGGTCTTCCCGGTCCCAGTGTCCGCCTGTTCGTACCTGGCGACCATCGGCCTACCCGGCCCAGGATTTCCTCCTCCGGGTGAGATCTCGGTAGCCGGCGATCCCAGCCCATTCGTGATCAATGTGGCCACCTATAACGGCGCCGGCGCCCCCACGCCAGGCTTCTTCCACATTGAGGTCAATTGCTAGGTATACAAACCGGTACGGAGGGAACAGAGCAATGCGACGCTCGCTCGGAAACATGGCTCGCCGCCACCTGGTCCGCCTCATCCTCGGTCTGGCTGTCACAACTAGCGCGGCCGTAGCGACGGGCGGCGCGTCACCCACGCATGCCGCCGGCGCGATCGCCTCTGGGGCCCTGATACACACCTGCCCCGGCTCAATCTGCCGACTCGTACCCCCGCCAACCATCACCGTCTACATGAATGGAGTGCTGACGGTGAACGGTCAGAACTTCACTCCTGGCGGCACGGTACACATGTCGGTGTACGATGACAACCATCAGGTCCCAGAGCAGATCATTTCCACGTATCTCACCGCGACCGCCAACGTGCCGTGCTTCCCCCACCATGCCTGTGTACTTTCCGCGCCGGCCGGGGTTTTCACCTACACCACCAC
>DATBTL010000456.1:0-10592 GCA_036559345.1 Chloroflexota bacterium
CAAAGGACTATTACTGGAACTCGTCAGCCGCGCACCTGAGCGTTCAATAAGATTCCCGCTGCTCCGAACCTTCTTCAGTGCTTACCCTTCAGGCATATATCTGAAGACGCCGCTCGTGGTAGCGGCGAGCAACCCCGGTCGGGCGCCGGACGTTTCCGCCAGGCCAACCACGGTGGCGGCCGAGCCGGTCAGCCCGCGCCCCAACGGACGCCAGGGGCGGTTCCCCACCTTCTCATAGACGCCCGAAGCCATGGTTCCCGCGTACAGCACGCCCGCGGGTGGCGCCCCGACTGCCACCAACGGCATGGCATGGCGTTGGGGGAGGCCGGTGCTGATGTCTTGCCAGGGGCCGCCCGCTTCACGCTGCCAGACCCCCCCGCCCATGGTGGTGAGGAAGACCTGCCGCGCCCGTGAATTACCGGCGGCAAGATCCTGCACGGGCAGTGAAGGCGGCAGGTTGGCGGCGTAGGATGCCCAGCTTTGGCCATCATGACTAACCAGGACCGGGGGGCTGGTCTGGAAGAGACTGGCAAGGATCAAATGCCGATCCCAGGGGGCGACCAGAAGGGAGGTTACGGCGCCGCCCCCGGAGGTGGCGCCGGCGCTGCTCCCCGAACCGGAGCACTGGCCAAAACAGCCTGGAGGGTTGCCCGAGCCGGGGTTCGCTCCTCCCTGCCATTGCCATATGCGCCGCCACCGCCAGGCGCCACCGGCGCCGGTCGGTTCCCCGCGGGAAATCGCGCCCATGCCGCCGGCCAGAATCGAGTGGTTCTCAAGCGGCAAGACCGCAAGACTATAGACAGGCACGGGTCCGAGCGACGGGTCGGTAAGGAGGACCGGACTGATCCTTCGCCAGTTCACCCGGCCGCCCGACGCGTCGCGCATGTAGACCGTGCCATCGAAGCCGCCGGCCCAGACAGCGGCGTGATTGGCGCCGCCGGCCAACACGAAGACCGCGCGTCCCTGCATGCCGGAACCATCCGGCTGCCAGTTGGCGCCCGCGTTGGTTGAGCGCCATACGCCGCTTGTCGTGGCTGCGAGCAGGATCGCGGGTTGCCCTGGGAGGGTCAGCAAGGCCGTGGTGTCGGCCCGGAGTGACGTGGGAACCCAACGCCCATTGGCCGGCAACACTGATAGCGGCGTCGTGGCCGAGGATCGTCGCGCGTTCATGATCGAGGCCGCCAGAATCAAGGTAAGCGTCAGCGCCATGCCGCCGCCGATGCCTGGTCGCAACCACCGACGGCAGGAATGGGCTCGGACAGTTGGGTTCACGGTTGGAGTCTTGAACATGCCACGAACTCCGAACGCCTGGATGGCGCGTCGCGCGCCATCCAGGCGTTCCAACGGTCTACCTTATGTTCACGGCTTCCCCGATCGAGAGATCCGGATGCCGCCTAAATCGGCGTGACGATAACCCGTCCGATCATCCATGGATGTGGCGTGCAGGTAAAGGTGAAGGTGCCTACTTTCTTCATCACGGTGGTGGCCGATCCACCTGGGGTAATAATCCCTGTATCCCAACCGCCCGTGACCGATGTCGAGGTGTGCGGCTGGCTACCGGTGTTGATCCAGGTTACCTTGGAACCGGCGGGTACGGTGATGGTGAGCGAGCCAAACGAGGCCTTCGCCCCGAAGGGTTTGTAGCCATAGTCGAAGATCGCTACTTTACCGGTATGCACCGGAGCGCCCGCGAGCTTGGTCACGTTATCGATTGGCGGCGGCCCGGCGGGCTGGGGAATCGCTACGCCGTCGGCCGGCCCCTTCAGGCTGAAGACCCACAGGGCGTCCGCATTCCCTTGCGCGCCGCTTAAGTAGCCATGGCCGCCCGCGTCAACCGCGACATACTGGACGCCGTTGACGTCGTAGGTCATGGAAGGCGCGTTGATCGGAAGGCCAGTCTGCCATTGCCAGAGCACTTTGCCGGTCTTCGCGTCATACGCCTTGAACGCGCCGTCGATCTGCCCATTGAAGACCAACCCACCAGCGGTGGCCATCGCCCCGCTGCCGCTGCCATTCTCATCACGCAACGGTACTTGCCAGGCTATCTTGTTGGTACGCGCATTGATCGCGGTAAAGGTGCCGCTATTGACCGCGCCAACCAGGGTGTTCGTCGCCCCAAAGCCGGCATAGAACTGCCCCTTCTTAAAGGGCGCTTTGGAGTAGGTAATATCGCCCGGTTGGTTATCGGCGCCTGTGTACAGGTACCCGGTTTGTGGGCTAAAGGCCATCGGCGACTCGTCGACGCCGCCATTATAGATGGGCTGGAATACCTGATCAATGTTAGTTACTGGATCGAAGATGCAGGCACTCCGGAAGCCTTTGACCTTCTGCGCGCACTGAGCCGCGACGGCATCGCCCGTCGGATAGGGCTGTGTCGGATAGGTGGCCTGCGGCGCGTACTGAGGCACCGGCTTCTCAACTATGCCGATGAGGGGTTTACCGGTGGCCCGATCGAGCTCATAGACGAAGCCGGTCTTACCAACCTGACCGATTGCCTGGCGCGTCTGGCCCTTGACCACCGTGTCAAACAGCACGACCGGGCTTGGCGCGTCAAAGTCCCAGATATCATGATGGACTTCCTGGAAGTACCAGGCGAGTTTCCCGTTCATGTGCAGCGCGACGATGGAGGCGCTGAACAGGTTCGCGCCCTTGCGGCCGCCGCCATAAAAGTCCGATCCCGCGTTCCCCGTGCTGAAATAGAGCAGCCCCAGTTGCGGATCGACGGCGGGCGTGTTCCAGATCGGAGCGCCCCCTGTTTTATAGGATCCGTTCGCCCATGTATTACCGCCTGTCGTACCGGGAGCGGCGGTGGTGTAGAAGCGCCACAATTCCTGGCCCGTGGTGGCATTGAGCGCGTAGAGCCGGCCGCGGGCGCCGTATTCACCGCCTGTCGTACCGATGTAGATCACGCCGTTATAGTAGAGCGGCGCGGCGGTAACCCCGTAGCCGTCCTGCCATCTGACGAAATGGTTTTTCCAGACTACCTTGCCCGTCTTCTGGGAGAGGGCCGCCATCCCCCCATCGAGCAGCGAGTCAAAGACCAATCCCTGACCAAGCGCCACCCCGCGGTTGTCCCATTGACAACAGACCGTAGCATTTTTCTGATCGATAGCGGAGTGATAGGTCCAGATCTTGGCTCCGGTGACAGCATTCAGGGCAAAAACGTCGTCATTGCCCGTGGCGACATACATCACCCCATCTTGCACCAGCGGCGTAGCCTCCTGATTGTACTTTCCCCAGTACTTTGCCGCCGCTGGGCCGCTCACCAGCGCGGTTTTGAAGGCGGGTTTAAGATTGGCGACGTTCCACGTGGCGATCTGATCGAGGGAAGAATAGCGTTGATTGGTCAGGTTACCGCCGACATCGGCCCAATTCGCGGTAACCGGCTGCTGGAGTTCCGAATCGATAGCCGCGTCCGCGGAGCCTTGAGCCTTGCTACTAGTCGCCGGCCCAGTGAGGGCACTGGCGACCATCACCGCCGCCAGCACCGTCACTGCTATACGCCGTCCGATAAACATCCTGGTTCCAGCCTTTCATGTTCATGCTCGCCTATACTGCGGGTCGAGAGTGCCAGGTCACGAGCCAGGTTTCACCTACCTACCAGGGATCATCAGTTGTCCTGTATCGACCTCCTTTCAGCTATCCACCGGTTCCGGCACTCGGGACTATACACCCTAAGCGCCGCTGGACCGCGGAGCGCATCACACGATGCCTCCGGCTTTGACGCGCCAACCGGCAAGGCCGCGATTACAGCCCGACCCGTCGCTGGAACTCGATGGCATAGGGAGTCTTCGGCAGGGCTATCTGCCCCTGGAGGTTGCCTTGCTTGGTGCGCCGTATGTACAGATGGCCGAACACCCGAGTACCGGTGACATCAAAGATTTCGACGGCCATCCTACCAGGGGCGGTCAGATGGAAATTGTAGAAGGTGGCTACCCAGCTCGTCTGAAAACCCTGGGCATTATAGCCATAAAACGATCCCACGCCCTGGAGGTAGCCTAGCGCATTGATCTCGAATACCATCTGGACCCGGCTGAGGCGGGCTCCGCTAGCTATGCTCCTCAGCATGTATTGGCCTGGGTAGAGTTTGGCAATCTGGCGCGGGACTTTAAAGTGCGCCGGAACTACCGCGGCGGCGGTATTGCCCGTGGTAGCCGAGACCGTGCCCATACTCCGATATTCGCAACAGCCAAACGCCAGGAACATAAGGCCGAGGAACCACACGAACCGTCCTGGTCGCACCGTAAAGCCCTCCCTTACTTCATCAAAACTGCGTACCAAAGCGCGAATAATTGGGAATTTTGCAGTCCGTGTGCCATTCATAATGCATTCAGAAAGCAAGCACTGTCAACCTCATGCTCTCCACTTGATCCCGCCTTACCGCTACCGTATTGCTACATGCCGGCCTTGCCGACCGTGGCGCTGGCCGTCTTGGCCGTGGCGGACACCACGAAGTTGTCCCACATGCCGGCCACGGCATGGCCGGGCACGGCACAGATCATCATGTATTTACCAGCCTTGCTGGCCACGAACGAGAACTTCTGCGTCACGCCTTTCGTCACTCCATTGGCCGGGTTGGCCGAATGAGAGCCCTTGAAGGCGTCCCTCACGCCGCCTGTCGGCAGGGTCTTGTTGAAGACCGTGAACTGCACACTGTGCGAGAGAGACGCGGCGTTGCTGAACGTAACGTTCACTGTGTCACCCTTCGGCACCGTAATTGTCAACTGCCCCTTACCGTAGCCATTGAAGCTGAAGCCGGAGAGCGCGTTATTGTAGGCGGCGATGACCGTCAGGTTCACCACCTTGCCTTTGGTGGTGACCCAGGTCGGCGCTTTCGCATGGCGCGCCGCGGAGACACTGCCCACCCCGGCCAGTAACGTCAGGCCTGCCGCCACTACACTCGCCAAGCGATAGCTCTGTGTTTTCACAACCGATTCCTCCAATTGACCATACTCCTTCAGGGATGCCCTCCCGTCGGGGCTTCCCTCACGGTTTTCCACGGATCGCGCCTCCCACTGCCGAAGGCGCCGCGAGATCCCATAAGGACCGGGGCCATCGGTTGCTCCCTATTGACTAGTGTACCGTGCCATTTCGTAACAATACGCGAGATCTGACTTGAAGGGACTTTCTACCTCGTTTCGACCGGAAAAATTACTATTCATAAGCTGAATAATTGATCGACGGCAATAGAGTAGACTACATTACGGGTAACCGTATTGTGCGGTCTCCGATGTCTCGCGTCGATGCGCGGACTGTCCCCGAGACAGCCCTCCCACCCGTGGCGTGGCCGGGGACGCGGCGCGGCCTTTCACGAAAGGGGGATTGGGTCACCGTGGTATCCCGTCGGCGCGCGGAGAGCGCCTCTCCCGTCATTCCACAACCGCCCGCCGCTGTCGCGGGCCTATCCACATGCAGGAGGCATCGATTGCAATGGCTCTCGTAATCACGGTCAATGGCACCAAGCACACGGTGCATTCCAGCCCGGATACACCACTTCTGTATGTCTTGCGCAACGAGCTTGGCTTGCAGGGGCCGCATTTCGGTTGCGGCCTCTCCCAGTGCGGCGCCTGTGCCGTGCTGCTGAATAATCAACAGATCCGCTCCTGCGTAACCCCGGTGGTCGGCGTGGTTGGCCAGCAGGTAGTCACCCTCGAAGGGCTGCCCGCCCTGCACACGAGTAAGAAGGCGCCCGGCGCGGCGGCCCCGGCCGAGGCCGGCGCCGAGGCACTCCACCCGCTGCAGCAGGCATGGATCAATGAGCAGGTGCCGCAGTGCGGCTATTGCCAGAGTGGCATGATCATTCAGGCGGCCGATCTGCTGATGAAGACTCCGCACCCGACCGACGCGCAGATCCGCGAGGCGATGAACGGACACCTGTGCCGCTGTGGCACGTACTCGGCGATTATCCGGGCGATCAAGAGCGCGGCAGGGGCAATGGCGTGAAGGAGCCGACGATGAGCACTCCCAACGAAGACAAAGGTATGGCGCGCCTTACTTTCTTGAAGGCCAGCGGGGCACTGGTGATCGCGTTCAGTTTGCCCCTGAAACTTGGTGCCGGCGCGGTCAAAGCCGCCGGCAAGAGTCCCTTCACGACCGTCGATCCCACGCAGATTGATGCCTGGCTCGCGGTCGCGCCCGATGGCTCGGTGACCATTTTCATGGGCAAGGTCGAGCTGGGCATGGGCGCCACCACCGGCCTGGCCCAGATCGTGGCCGAGGAGCTGGACGTGGCACTCTCCCATGTCAATTTGGTGATCGGGTCCACGGACCGGACGCCGAATCAGGGTCCTACCTGGGGTAGTAACGCCATCGCCACCGGCGGACCGCCGCTCCGGCAAGTGGCCGCCGACGCCCGCTACGCGCTGATGGAGCGGGCCGCCTCTCACCTCGGCGCGCCCATGAGCACGCTCATGGTCAAGGATGGCGTGGTGAGCAACGGCAAGAAGTCCGTCACCTACGCCGATCTGGTCGCCGGCAAGGGCTTCAACACTACCGTGCCGGCCAAGGATGCCGGCCCCTTCGCCGGGACGCAGATCACCGGCGGCAAGGGCACGCCCAAGAAGCCCTCGCAGTACACGGTCGTCGGCCAGTCCGCCCCTCGCTTCGACATCCCCGACAAGGTCACCGGCAAGTTCACCTTCGTGCAGGATGTGAAGGTGCCGGGGATGTTGCACGGCCGGGTGGTTCGGCCGACGGGCATCGGCTCCAAGCTGATCAGCCATGGAGCGGCCCCCGCGGGCGTGCGGGTGGTGAGGGAGCAAGACTTCCTGGGCGTGGTCTCCGAGAACGAATGGGACGCCGTTCAGGCCGCGCAGAACCTGAGCGTAAAGTGGACCGAGTGGAAGGGCCTTCCGGCGCAGCAGGATCTCTATACGACCCTCCGCTCGATGGGCAGCCGATACTCGGTGAACGCGAGCGCGGGCAATGTCGGCACCGCCCTGGCCGCGGCCAAGACGGTGCTGCAGGCGAGCTATACCACGCCAATCGAGAGCCATGCCTCGCTTGGGCCGTCCTGCGCCATTGCCGACGTGAAGAGTGACGGCACCACGGTCTGGTCCGGTACTCAGGATCCGGCGCTGTTGCGGACCAACGTGGCCCAGTACCTCGGCATCTCGCTGGATAAGGTGCGCGTCGTCTGGTATGAAGCCGCGGGCTGCTACGGCCGCAACGGCGCCGATGTGGCCGCGCTGGACGCCGTGATCATGTCCAAGCTCGCCGGGAAGCCGGTGCGTCTGCAATGGATGCGCTGGGACGAGCACGGCTGGGATCCGAAAGGACCCGCCACCGTGCAAGACCTGGTCGGCGGCCTCGACGCCAAGGGCAACCTCATGGCATGGCACCATGAGGGTTGGATCCCCTCGATGTTCGATACCACCTTCATCGGCACCGTACTTGCCGGCAAGACCGTTGGCCTGCCGGCCGCCGGTGGCTGGGACGGCCCGCTACTCTATAACTTCCCCAACTACGAGCAAATCAGCCACTCCGAGGCCGATATCTCCAAGATTGGCGGCAATGGCCTCGGGATCATCTCGGCATGGCTGCGCTCGCCCGCCCAGTACCAGATCACCTTCGCCATGGAGGCTTTCATGGACGAGCTAGCGACGCAGGTGCAGGCCGATCCGGTACGGTTCCGCCTGAACCACCTCAAGGATACGCGGATGATCGATCTGCTTAAGGCGGTCGCGAAGCAAGCCAACTGGCAGCCGCGCCCGTCGCCCCGTCAGGGGGCGCTCACCTCGAAGGCGAAGATGGCCACCGGGCATGGGGTCGCTATCTCGCTACGCAACAGTACCTATAACGCCCTGGTGGCCGAGGTGGAGGTCGATCGCACTACTGGCAAGGTCCGCGTGACCCGCTGGGTGGTCGGCCAGGACAACGGTTTGGCAATCAATCCGCGCGCCCTGAAGCTCACGATGGAGGCCGGCGTTACCCAGACCACCAGCAGGGCCTTGCTGGAAGAGGTTACCTTCGACCAGTCGAACGTGACCAGTACCGATTGGAGCAAGTACCCGATCCTCACCTTCAATGATGCCCCGGTGATCGAGACGGTCTTGATTAACCGGCCGGAGCTTCCGGCCAGCGGCGCCGGCGAGCCCGCCTGTTGCCCCGTGGCGGCGGCGATCAGCAACGCCGTGTTCGACGCCATTGGCGTGCGCATCCGCGATCTGCCAATGCGCCCCGAGCGGGTCAAGGCCGCGCTCGATCAAGCTTTGAAGATAGAGAAGGCGCAAAAGCTGCAGAAGGGACAGCGCGCGTAGGGCCGCGCCGGGCGCGAGCGGGCTTCTATCCGCCCGCGCCTGGCGCCTATCCTGGTAGCCCGCGCGTGGGATACCGAGCATTCCTCCACGCTACCCGTGAAGGCTCCAAGAGGGCTATCGGCAAAGCGCCGGTCACGGGTGTACACTATCCGCACTACCCATCCATTACCGAACGCAGTCGCTTGCACAAGGGGAGGACGATCCATGGATGACGCTCGGATTTCCGCTATGCCGCCCGGTAGAGACCTCCGTACGCGTGCCGGTGCTTTCCGCCGGCGCCTGCGCCGTCGTCTTATTCTCCACCTGCCGGAGTTTGCCTGGATCCTGGTGGCGGCCGCGCTTGCCCTGGGCGCCGGACTTCAGTTGGCCGGCAACGCCACGTCGGACCGCGACGCCAGTCAGGCGGCCGATCGGATTTACACCGTGGATCAGGTTCGGACTGGGTTGCTCCAGGATCCTTCGTCCTGGACCGAGCGCCCGATTCAGGTTTCCGGCATTCTCCAGGGCCCGTTTGTCTTCTGCGGCCGGACCAATCCCTGCCCGCCTCCAACCCTGGGCTTGGTCGACGACGGCAACGGCGTCCTCGGCGCCGACCAGTATCTTCCGGTGGAACAGGACGGCACGTCCGCCTCATCTCCGCGCTTCAACGTGCCGGCAGTTTACCGCGTGGAGCTGCACGCTTCCTCGGATGCCTGCTCGCTGAATCCCGATGTCCTGTGCTATACGGGGACCATCCTAACCGACGACCCCTCGTCTCACTAGATCGCGCCGCCTGACCGCTAGGGGGCTGGGCCATTCCTGGCCCAGCCCCCTGCCCGGTGGTTGCCGCGTTTCTCGGTGGTGACCGACAAGGCATGGTAACGCGCATAGGCAGCGCACCCGCCTCAACGATCCTGGCAACCACGTTGCCGCACGGCTAGCGGTTCCGCCGGTCCGTCGCGACCTGCTATGCTCAACCTATCATGCAAGATCTGGGCACAATCGTCGGGCTGCAAGTCCAAATATCGAGCCTGAAGGTGGGAGAACACGGGCGGCGGTACGATCCCGGCCCGCTGCGGCCGGTCGCCGCTCTCACCGTCGATGACGGCGGGGCGACCGGCTGGACCGCCGAGGGTGCACGCGTGGCTGACGTGCATCACCGCGACCACCCCGACACCAAGTACCGGGGCGAGAACGGAATCTCCGTTGGCTTCACCGCCCACTACGCGACCATGCGCGCGCGCTTCGGCGCGCATCTGGTCGATGGAATCGCGGGCGAGAACCTTCTCGTGAGCAGCAGCCGGATGATCGAGCTCGGCGAATTGAGCCATGGATTGCTCATTAGCCGCGATGGTACGCTCGTGCTCCGGTTGCGGGAGACGGTGGTCGCCGAACCCTGCCTCCCGTTCAGTCGTTACGCGCTCGGCGACGCGGATGATCCGCGACCCGAAGACAGCGTCAAGGCGGCCCTCACCTTCTTGCGCGAGGGTTGTCGTGGCTACTACGCGAGCTACCTGGGCCCGCCGACTACGATCCGCGTAGGTGACGAGATCCTGCTCCCCTGACCGAGCAGGCGGGCCTGCTCATAGGCGGGGCACCCTGAATCATCCCGCGCCTGGCCGCGATCAGGCGAATGACTGATCCGTGAGGGTGAGCGGTCCCATCCCCTGAGCCACATCTCCCAGTCGGATCCCAATGTGTGAGGGCAGTTGCGCGGCGGGGAGCACGAGCGGGGTCGGGGCAACCTGTCCGGGCGCATGATCCGGATAGGCGGTCGCCCGTGCCGTATGCATTATGACGTTGCCTACCCGCTTGGTGATGATCTGGTGGATATGCGCGTTCAGCGCGGTCACCGCGGCAAAACGCTTGACTAGGGCCAGCAGTTGGGGACTGTCCTCGGTCGCCCAGCCCCAGGGCGGGTAGACCGGCAGCAGCGGCACATGGCTGAACAGCACCAGCGGTGTATCGGAAGCGAGCGGCGCCAGATCTTTCTTGATGAAGTCGAGCTGGTCGGTGCCGATCACCCCAAGGCCCTTGCCGACCGCTCCGGCGTCGTTGACCAAGGCCAGGAAGTGTACCCCGTTGAGGTCGAAGCTGTTCCAGCCTCGTCCCTTGGTGCCTTGGCCGAAGAGCCGCAGGTATTGCTTGCCCTGATCCACGAACACATCATGCTCGCCCGGCACGTTGAAGACCCGATCCGCCTTGATTGTCCCCATCAGTTGCTTGGCCGTGTCGAACTGGGCCGGTGTGCTTAAGTGTACGTGGTCGCCGGTGTGGATCACGAAGGCGGGGGGTTGGGGCAATGCGTTGATGCGCCGGATCGCCTCCTCGAAGCTACCGATCACGTTCGGGTTG
>DATBTL010000457.1:0-8643 GCA_036559345.1 Chloroflexota bacterium
TATGCCGGGGTAAGCTGCTCGTTCATGTTTGACGAGCCATACCTATTGTCGGCGGACGAGACGCTGGTCCTCGACTATCGGATCGTCCTGGGCAATGGGGCCTGGTCGAGGGCAAGGATCGAGGAATACGTGGCCTGTGGCCGGTGATTGGAGGGCGCTGGTTAGGAGCGCGGGTCTCGTTACCTACATTATTTCCAGAGGAAGCAGCCAGGTAGGGGCACCCCTTGTGGGTGCCCTTGGCGACCCAGATCAGGGCACCCACAAGGGGGGCCCCTACAAAAACCGACCCGATACAGCGTCAGGGAGCGATTTGTGGATAGTGATGAGGCATGGAGTCCCGTGCTCCTAGCTCCTGTCGCAATGCTATATGATAGAGGTACGGAACAGGAGCGTTGATCGGCGCGGATCCCGCCCCCATGCACCGGCCCGATACACCATTTGAAGCTCACCCCTACCGCATGCCGGTAGGGCGAACCCCCGAGGTAGACCGCGGTGGCTCTAGCAGTGGCGCGCGACCTACAGCCACGGACGAAACAGATGTTCGTCTATCGCACGCTGCGCGATGCTATCTTGCGCTGCGAGTTGCCGCCGGGTCAGCGCCTGGTGACCGACGTGATCGCGCGCCAACTCTCGGTCAGCCACATCCCCGTCCGGGAGGCGCTGCAGCTCTTGCAGGCCGAGGGACTGGTAGACAATATCGCCCATGCCGGCGCGAGCGTGGCGCCGATCTCACGCGACTCCATCGTCGAAACCTTCACGGTTCTGGAGGGCCTGGAGATCGTCTCGACCCGCGCGGCGGCCGAACGCATGACCGAGGAGCAGGAGGCGAAGCTGGCGGCCATCGTGGCGGAGATGGATGAGGTGCTGCGCGGCGGTGCCCACGAACGCTGGGGCGATCTCAACAGCACGTTTCATCTCGCGATCGCCGGTATGACCGACATGCCCATGCTGTACGACATGTCGGAACGCGCCCTGGACCAGTGGGATCGGATCAGGCGCTACTATTTCACCACCGTACTCGAACAGCGCATTATCCAATCGCAACACGAACATCATGCCATTCTCGACGCCATGCGGCGGGCCGATTTCACGACCCTGGAACAGTTGATCAAGGTCCATAACCAGGGGGCCATGGCCGCGTACGCGGCGCATCTGGCCGAACAACCCGCGCGCGAGTGAGCACCGCCGGTCTCACCATCCATCGCTGGATCGCTGTCGAGTTCCTGAGCTACCGCTGTGCTCTCACGGGTTGTTGGTAGCCGGGTCCGCTTTCGTCTCCCCTTTTCCGACAATGCAATGATCCCGCGACACACTCGAAGCCGGTTGCGCGATGTCCAACTTAGCTTTATAGTAGGGGCACGATACTTCCACCGTCTCCAGGAAGGGTGTTGGTGCATGTTGACGCCGGCTGCTCCCGAGCAGATTTCGCGGTCCAGCGCGCGGCCTGATGCACAGCAAACTGGAGAGGGGATGCAGCGTGCTCTCGCGGGCATGCCTGTCCAGATGCTGTTGATGCTGCAGCGTACCGTCGGCAATCAGGCCGTCAATCAACTATTGCGAGAGTATAAGAGCAGTAGGCAATCAAACCCTGGTCCCTTTCTGCCGCCTGTGCAGCGCTGCGGCGGAAAAGCCTGCAATTGCTCACCCCAGGAAAAAGCGACCCACGCCTCGGTGAGGCCGCTGGAGGAAGATCAGGCGCCGCCGACATCCGGTAGTGAGTTGGCGAGCGTACAGCGCGATGCCGGCGAAGATGACGGAACGGACGACGGCGGCGCCGGCGCCCCGGATTCCACGGGAGGATCGAGCCAGAGCGCGGCGACCGCCGAGGGGCCAAGTTCCGTACCGAACGATCAGGACTCAACCACGGCGACCGCCGCGGATATCACGAACGATTCGAGTTCCACCCAAATAGCCGACCATACGGATACCACAGCCGCCCAACCCGACGCGACCGGAGGCGACCAGAGTGCCGCCGCCACGGACCAGGGCGATGGCGGGCGGACGGCCGACACAGCGGACGCGGGAGACGCCGAGGCGGGCGCCGGACCCGTGGCGCCGGTTGCCGCCGTCGCGGGGGAGGGTGAGCCGCATGATGAAGTGGTATTTGGTGGCGACAGCCTGCAATTGCAGGGCCGCACCAACGCACACTACCGTAACGCCTTCAGCGCGCCCGCCATGACCACGACCGCTGGGACGGATTGTAGCTGCGCGGCGGCGGACTGCGTACATGTCACCGGGACCTTGACCTCGACCTTTACCATGACCACCGATGTTTCGCTGCCGCCCGTACCTTCCGGCCTCTCCGATTGCCAGCAAAAAACGGTGCGGGCTGCCATCTCTACGTGCCTGTCACCCCATGAGCAGCAACACGTTGCCGCGTTCAATGCCTATAACGGAACGGTACGGACGCCATTCGACTTTACCTGTTGTCGATCCGACGTGCAGTCTACACTTCAGACCATGCATGATACTATCGAAGGTCCCCGGCATGATACGGTTCAGGCGTCTAGCGACGCGCTGGATCCCTTCCAGGTCGACATTGATCTGGATTGTCAGCCTGGCGACGACCCTAACGCCGGGGTGCATTGCCCTCCGCCGTCCTGATGTCCTGCCGGAGCGTTTCATCTCGGCGGCGCCAGGCTTCGGACACGCTCAGTGCCCGCGAACCCTGGTAGGGCGAATCCGCAGCGGCGTCGAATAGAGCGCCGCGAAACGCTCCGGCGTCTGGAACGACCTGGCAATGAACTCCTTGTACTTCTCTACGTACGGGCCGTGCTTGTCCGCCTGGAGTTCCTCGGGTCGGACCTCTACCGTACCAGTGAAGATGATGATGTCACCTCCGGTGCCATCGCCATCGAAGTGGAGGGATACCTTGGCGGAGCGCTGGACATGATTCAGCCGCTTGGCGGTGTTGAGGCTGTAGATGAGAAAGCTCTCGCCATCCCAAAGGAACCAGACGGGGTTGGGCTGCGGCGTGCCATCGGCCCCGATGGTGGTCAACCAAATGATCGGTTCGTCACGCAAACGGCGGGCGACCCGCTCGCCAAAGGGGGTCGCGGGATCGGGTAGCACGGTACTCATCGGTTCTTCTCTTCTCACGATCGCTCGCTGGCTACGCTGGGTAGCTGATCGGTAGTGTACCGACGATGCCGCCGATCCGTGCTCTCCTACCTGCTCCGTAGGATCTCGCCTACCACGCGGTTGCCGCTTGCCATCGCGCCATGAACGGTGCCGGTATGCCCGTCGGAAACGGTGGCTTCACCGGCGAAAAAGAGCGTGGCGGCCAACGGTGCCCCTAAGCGCCGCGGCGCCTCCAGACCACCGACGCGCACATGGCTGTAGGCCCCGCGGGCAAAGGGATCGGTATTCCAATTGTGCAGATGCCCACTCTCCAATTCGGCCTCCAGTGCTTGCGTGGGAACGCCGAGGCTACGCGCCAGGGACTCGACTGCTTGCTCGACAATGCGCGCATCCGCCTGGTTTGCGAGCGGGACGGCCCGCGGTCCGGCTACCCAGGCGGTCAGCAGCGGCGCCACGAGCGGATAGCTCGTCCACCAGGTGGGAAAGGTCTCCTCGGGCGTGAACAGAAATGACATCCGGGGTAGATACGGAAAGGGTGGCCGCCTCCGATCCCAAAAAGCCTCGTGGAAGCGCAAGAGCACCTTGAGCACCTGCCCCATGCCGAGATCTTTGTATGTTGGCTGCTTCTCCCGCGGCTCGGGAACGAAGCGCACCGCGCCCACCTCGTGTGGGGCGGCCGTCAATACTCCGAGGGGAAGGGTGATCACTGCCGTCTGGGCGGTTACCGGCTCAAGCAGGGCTCCGGAAGGGGCATGCGACCCGATCAGAACCTGCCCGGGGGACCACTGAACCTCATGGACAATCGTGTTCAGACGCACCAGCGCGCGGTCCGCTGGCAGGCCGTCGCGGAGCCAGGCAATCAGCCGGCCGTACCCGGACGAGAGGCGAAACTGCCGGCCCCCTTCAATGCTCCGCGCGGCCTGTTCGGTCTGGTCGAGCCACTGAAGACTGACGCTGTGGACATCGGCGGCGTCGAAGCCTTCGACGTAGTCCTGGATGAGGCGCCGGGCAGCGGCCTGCCGCCCTTCGGGGAACCGCTCATCGAGGAAGGACGCCAGAGAACGATCCTCACCCCGCCAGGCGGCGATCTCCGCGAGTCCCCGTTCCCTCAGCCCGCCAAGATCATGATCTTGCCGCGGGTGTCCATGTTGGGATGTCCAGGTCTCTCCGTGAATCTCATACAGGGTGAAATCGGATGCGGGAAGTGAAAAGATCTCGGGTGGCATGCCATGGACGAACTCCGCCCCCAATTCCAGGGGAACGATCGAATCTGCTTGCCGCGTGGTCGCGATGCGGCCCCCGAGGCGATCGCGCGCTTCCAGGAGCGCGACGGTAAATCCGTGCTCGATCAGCCCGTGTGCCGCGGTCAGGCCCGACACGCCGCCGCCAACCACCACGACATCTACGTGCACCACGTTCTCTTCTTCCCCTTAGGTTTCAAAGGCACGAACGCCGCCAGCAAGGGTAATCTTCCTGGGAGCGCGAGCGTCTCGCTCGCGCTCCCAGTGCCCCGAATCATGCGGGCTTGCGGCAATTTGCCAACAGTATCACTCATGTGGCGCCCCCGTACTGGAAGCCGTGGTGAGCGGAGTGTCATGTTCCTCCTGGAGGGGAGACGCGTGCTCCTCCTTGGGAACGTTGCCGCGGCTGCCCTCGTCCGGATCCTCGACCGGCGGCTGGACGAGATCGGTGACAATGTAGGTCACATTATCCCACGCATTGTGGATACCGATGAACAGCAGCAGCATGGTCGCCGCGCCGATGATGAACAACGTTTCGGCCGGATTACCGGGCAGGACCATCGCCGAGACGACGAGTGCGACGTACGAGACGAGCGGGAATACCACATGCCATAACCAGTCTTCCAGCACCGGTCGATAGTCATCTTGACGGCGGATGCGCCGTACTATCACCCCGCTATATGCCAGTCCCACGAGACCGGAGAGGCCGACCAGCAGACCGGCATGCCAGAGCACGTGCCACGGCGCGCCGAGGATCGCGGCGACGGCCAGCGCACCGCAAAAATGCACGACGCTTGGGGTGCTGAAGGTCGCGATCCCCACATCCGGCCTGCGCGCCCGCGCCCCCGTGACCAAGGTGATCACCACGAACATCAACCCCGTTAAGGTCGCGGCCGCGGAACCGACGATCGTGTAGAAGGTCGCCCATGGGGTGAGCAGTGACTCCTGCATGATGGATCCCCCTTTCTCCGGATCGCTCCCATCGACCGGTTAGTGCCGGCGCGCCACTCAGGGCGCGATCTCCAGACGACTGACGAGGTCACCCTGGATGGTAAGGCGCCATTTCAGTTCGGCGGTCCCACCAGGGAAGTTGCCGGTGGGGCGGCCGGTGACGAGGTAGCTATTCTCGGCGGGGCGCTGGGTGCCAAACGCCTCAGTGGTGTACTGATACTTAGACGCCGCGCCTTCCTGCCAGCTCCGAATCTCGGCGGTGCCGTGGTAGGTCTGACCTTCATCGACCACAACAGCCTCATCGGTGAACAGCACAACGATGGCGCCGATATCGCGACGAGCGTCGGCCTCGAAATAACGGGTGATGACGTCGGGAATAGGGGTTGACATAGGGGCCTCCCACAGATGCCGTCCATCGCCAGCGATAGGCGCGGGATGATTAGCGCTCCAACGCTGCGCGGTCCCATCCCGCCAGGTCCGCCGCCGCCTCGTAGGTGCTCCGCAGGAACGCGAGGAGCACATCGTCCGGGTCTGGCGCGGTGCGCACTTCCTCGTAGGGCAGAAGAAACTCGCCCAGCTCCGAGCTATACCGTGCCGATGCCGGGAGGATCGCCGCCCGGTCCAGTCCCTCCGGCGCCGGCGCGGCGTAGGCGTAGAACGCCGCCTCCTGTACTGGGCCGCTGCCCGGCCAGAAGCCGCAGCTGATCAGCTCATGCGAGTACCCCTCCCGCGTCATATGATCCGCGCCCGGACGCTCCTGGGCCCGCCGCCCGGAGAAGCGAGTCACCGCCAGATCGAAGCTGCCCCAGAAGAAGTGCACCGGGCTGCATTTGCCGATGAAGCCGGAACGGAACTGCTTGAACACCCGGTCAGCCTGCACCAGGACGCGCCAGACGCGGTACGCATACTCTGGATCGTAGGAGGCGTGGACAGTGTCCTCGTCGCAGCGAATGGGATCGGGTACCTCCTGTGGCAGCGGGTTGATCTCGACCTCGATCCCGAGCGCGCGGAGCGCCCCCAGGAACTCGTGGTAGAACTCGGCGACCGAATGGGGGAACAAGCCCAGGGCCTTGCTTGTGCCGTCGCTGGTCTGGATGAGCAGGTTGTGGTCGATGAAGTCGAAGCTCACCTCGAAGGTGCGCGTGCCGTAGGGGATGGGCGAGGTGCTCAGGCCACGCGCCGTCACGTAGAGGGTTACATGCCACCAATGGTTGACCGGCGGGCTGAGCGCCATGCGCACCTTGCCCACGATCTGGGTCCACATATGGAGGGTGGCGTAGGTGTCGCGCCAGGCGTCCAGGGGCAGAGCCGGCCAGGGGTCGAGGGGCGAGCCGGTCGGAAAGGGATCGGTAGGGTTCATGGTATCCCTCCATCGATGTTGAGAGCGAAGCGCCGCGCCACGAGCGTGGCCGTTACGATTGGTGGATCAGGAGGGCGAGCCCTCACGATTCTCGTTCATCCATATGCCCTTCCTCCCTTTGATGGAATCCAGCCGGGCGGCGGCGTCACGATGGCGACGGCGCCCGGGGCGCGGCGCGGGACGAGTACCGGAAACTGACCAGGCCGGCGAACAGGAGTAGGGCCGCTCGATCAGTTCCAGTTGCGCGCCGGCATGCTGGTCGAGCAGCAGATGCAACTGGTAGAAGGTCGCGCCATGCATCGCCCAATGGTGCTTCTTATAGAGACTGTACAGGATCATGATGTCGGCCAGGATCTGGTTGAAGAGTTGGCAACTTTCCATCCGCGCGTCATGGGTCCGCACCGCGCGGCCAGTTTCTGGAGAAAGTCGCCGATCGTTGCGTCGAGGCCCGGGATGTGAGTCTGCTCTGCGATGCTCATGGTTGACTCCTAGTAGTCTCGGCGTCTGGCCCGCCTTCGCGCCAGTATTCGCCGTAAAAGGCCGCCTCGCCATGGCCAGTGGCGCTGAAACCTTGAGGAGGCACTTCCTCGACTTCGCTATCAGGCAAAAGGTCGACGAGGTTGCCTTGGAGACCCTGTTCTTTCCCGTATTCGACGATGGCTATTGCCGCGAGCTGAAGGCCCTCCTGGACCAGGCCGGACTCGCGCGCGTCTTGGGCTGGGGCCATCCCGACGGCCTGCGCGGCGGACGCGATGAGGAGGCGCTCGCCTCACTCAAGCGACATATCCCGCGCGCCCCCTTGATTGGCGCGTCGATCATGCGCGTCGTGGCGGCGAGCAGGGCGTACGTGGACGACCCCGTCGAGCCGAGGATACACAACAGCATCCGTATGCTCAAGGAAGCGGCGGTGATCGCCAGGGACAGCGATGTGGTGCTGGCCCTGGAGAAGCATATCGACTTCACCTCGGAGGAGATCCCGCGGATCATCGACGGCGTCGATTCCGACTACCTGAAGGTCATTTTCGACACCGGCAACGCCCTGCGGCTCTATGAAGATCCGGTGGAGGCCGCCCGCCGCCTCGCGCCCTATATTGTCGCCACGCACACCAAGGATATCATGGTGGGGCGGGGCAGGGCGCCGTCCGAACGATTCACCTGGTGGCCATCGCGATCCCACGCGCTCCAGGGCCGGCTTTTCCACGATGGCGGTGGCCCACAGGAAGCCGGCTACCGCTTCCTTGGCATTGATCGTCTGCTTGTAGTTAATGTAGACGTCGTAGCTCTCCTGCACGCAGACCCTGTCGCAGGCGCTGGAGATGTCGACTAAACCCTCGTCGTTGATCGTGGCGTAGCCGACGATCCCTTGGTAGCCCCTGGAGACGGCGGAAGCGTAGTCCGCGGCATCGAGCAAGCCAAGCTCGATGCCGCGCTGGAGGGCGTAGGTGAACATGGCGCTCTCGTTGAAACAGTAGTCGCGGTCGCCGATCGCGGTCCCATAGCGGGTGAGAAACATCAGGCCCATGAAGACGCCGTCGATCCACATCTCACCCGGCCGGTTCTTCGAGTGCCAGAAACCGCCATCGGTATTCCGCGGATCCCCCGGCGTGCCTGGGTTGCGCTTCATGATGGTCTCGGCCAGGGCGATTGCCCACGATCGCGGCGTCATCATCAGTCTCAATCGCCATAAAAATTGCGCACCCAGCGGTGGGCCTTGAGGCGCTGAACCTGCTCCGGCGGCAGCCCCTTGCCGTCGCCCACGGCGCGGTTCGCCGCCACATGGCGGACGGAGCGCATCCCCGGAATGATCGTGGAGACCGCGGGATTACTCAGGGTGTAGCGCAGCGCCACCGCCGGGAGTTGATCGAGCGGGAAGCGGATCTTGCCCTGCTGCTTGAGCTGCTGGATGGCCTCAAGCCAGTCTCCCTGGCCGACCCAGTCGTTCGACCACCGATGAAACTGCAAGACATCGATGGTCTCCAGGCCGAGGTTCCGCAAACTCTGCTCGGTTGC
>DATBTL010000458.1:0-9376 GCA_036559345.1 Chloroflexota bacterium
GTGTAGAGCCTGGAAATCATCGCTTACCGGGCGTGACCCGCGTGGTTCGGGCGCGACATCCAACAGGCGGACCAGCGCGGGGTCGAGGGCGACCAGCAAGGGCCGCGCCTGTTCGCGCCAGGAAGTGTGAAGACTGGCCGGGGAGGCTGGCAGGATCCCCTCCGCCAGCAACAGCTCTTGTCCGTCGGTGGCGCCGAACAGGGCGCCGATCTGGGGAACGATGGCGCGCGCCGATTGGACGAGCCGTTCACGGCTCTCATCGGTCCCAGTCGCCAATCGCTCCCACCACATCTCTCCATGCAGGCGATGGTAGTGCTCCTCGCGGGCCATTTTTCGGGCGATTCCGGCCAAGGGCGGGTAACTGGAGCCGCTCAGGGCTTCCAGGCGCCCGGCATCCTGGAGATCGTAGAGGTAGTGTCGGGCAATCGTATAGGCCCAGTCACCGTTCGGCCGTTCGACCAGGGCGGAATGCCGATAGGCGTCGGCGGGACGGCGCAGGGCCAGGTGGTCAGGGTTTTCGCCGGTGAGTTCGGCCACGATCTGGTAGATCAGGGCGGCATGGCCAATCTCGTCCTGGGCGATCGAGGAGAAGGCGAGGTCTTCCTCGAGCATGGGCGCGAAGCCAGTCCATTCGGAGTCACGGTGTCCCAGGATGAGCTCGTCATCCGCCCAGGGCAGGAGATAGGCAACCAGGGCCTCGCGGACTGCTGGGTCCAGAATGGGAGTGCTCGTCATCGTAGCCGCTCCTCCACTTCCTGACGCTTCTTGGCGATCCCCGTATATGCCTCGATCGCCCGGTAACTTTTGTCGCTGCCGGGCTCCAGCACGTCGGTTTCGTCCAGCGGATGGAGGTTATCCCGGCGGGCCACCCAGATACCGGCTGGATGCTCGCGGCGGAAAAAGGTCTCCTTGGCCAGAAGCAGGGCCATCCGCGGGTCCGTCGCTTCCACCGAGCCGGCGTGGATCAAAGGGTCGGTCACGCTCTTCCGCTGGAACACCTCGTAGAGCCCTACCATGGGAAGGCTCACGCCACGTCCGCGCGGACCCCGCCCTGGAGCGCGGCCCGCACCCAGGCGTGTTCCGCGTAGGACGCGCGCCTTAAGGCCAACCTGCGCGCGGTGGCTGGTCCATTCCCGGTCACCACCTGTTTGAGGACGTTCCAATCTGGCTCCGTATAGAGCCAGGTTCCTGTCTCCGTATCCTCTCGCAACTTGGGGTCGGGAAGGGTGAAGCCAAGGGACCAGATCCGCGGCACATAGCGAGCCAGGAACTCTTGACGGAGTTCCTCGTTGGATCGCGTTTTGAAGCGCCACATCAGCAGCGAGTCGTTGGCCGGTGCATAGGAGGGACCGAAGAAGTGCATGATGGGCTCCCACCAGCGATTCAAGGCGTCCTGGAACAGCGCGCGCTGGGCCGGGGTTCCGGCGGCCAATTCGAGGGTGATGTCCTCGCCATGTTTGAGGTGCAGTGACTCCTCGGCGCAGATGCGCTTGAGGATGCGGACGTACGGCGCATAATTGGATTTGAGGAGGGCATGCTGGGTGACCAGGGCGGCGCCGTCGATCAACCACCCGATCAGGGCCACGTCCCCCCAGCTCTTGGTGGGGTAGTGGAAGACATTGTGGAATTTTGTCTTGCCGGCGATCAGATCCTCAAGCATCGCCTCGCGGCTCTTCCCCAGATCCTGGGCCACCGAATAGATCAGTTGGGCGTGCCCAACCTCGTCCTGCACCTTGGCGGTGAGCGACATCTTGCGGCGGAGGGTCGGGGCGCGGGGAATCCATTCGCGCTCGGGCAGGGCGCCCATGATCTCGCTATTGGCGTGCATTTCCAGAAATTTGAGCACTCCCAGCCGGTAGCTATCCGGCATCCACTCTCCGGCCTCGATCAGGTCACCCCGTTCCACCCGGCCCCGGAACGCTTCCTCGCTGTGCTCGATCATGGGATGTCTCTCCTTACCGCGGCTACCTCAAAGTTGTCTGAACCCGGATCCTGGCCACTGGAGGCCGCGGGGCGGACTGATGCTTGCTTACCCTCGTCGTATGCCATGCCGTTCAAGGCCAGGGCAACGAAGCGGTCCGCCACCTGATCGGAGGTGAGCGGCCCTTGTGGGTCATACCATTGATAAGCCCAGTTGGCGGCGGAGAGCAGGGTCAGCGCGGCGAATCGGATGTCAAGGTCGGGACGGAACCGACCTTCACGGACTCCATCGGCAATGATGCTCCGCCACGCTGCCTCATACCGATCGCGCGACTGGCACACGCGGAGCCGCGCCTCCTCCTCCAGTTGTCGCCACTCCTGCAGGAAGACAATCGCGACATCCGGATGATCCGCGACCACGCGCAAGTGCATGCGCATGGCTCGCCCGAGGCGATCCACGGCTGGGGCGCTGGAGGCCACGATGGGCGCCATTCCGTCCGTGAACAGCGCCGCTCCCCGCTCCACCAACTCCCGCAGCATGTCGTGCTTGGTCGATAGATGGTTATACAACGACGCCTTCCTCAGGCCCACCGCCTCGCCAATATCGGCCATCGACGTCCCGTGGTACCCTTTATGGCGGAATAAGTGGCCGGTGGCGCGGGCAATCCGCTCTCGTTGGCCGGTGCGCGGTCTGCTCATTTTGGTTATACTTCCGATCGGTTGTATAACTGTACCATAAAGGTCCGGGGGCCAACGGTCAACCCATGGAGAGTGATACCGGCGCGATGGGGCGCCAGGGTGCGCGGAGGGTGCCGATGATGTTCGAGCCGGCATGGGAATCTCTTCCACGGGCGCGGCTGGCTGAGTGGCAACTCGAACGTCTCCGTGCCACGGTCGCCCGGGCCGCCGAACGGGTGCCTTTCTACGGCCGGCGTTTCGCCGACGCCGGAATCGAAGCAGGTACGATACGGTCTCTTGATGACTTGAGCCGGATACCTTTCACTTCTAAGCGCGACCTTCGCGATCAGTATCCCTGGGGGCTCCTAGCGATCCCGCGAGAAAAGGTGCTTCGCCTGCACGCCAGCTCGGGGACGCGGGGGAAGCCGACCGTGGTCGCCTATACACGGGCGGATATCGACCTCTGGGCGGCCTGCTGCGCCCGCTCCCTGGTCTGCGCGGGGGTAAGGCCGGGAGACGTGGTCCATGTGGCCTATGGCTATGGTCTCTTTACCGGCGGCCTTGGGCTGCACTATGGGGCCGAGCGCCTGGGTACCACGGTGGTTCCTGCCTCGGGGGGAAACACCCCGCGCCAGATTCTGCTGCTCCAAGATTTCGGCGCGCGCGTGCTGTGCTGCACTCCGTCCTACGCCCTGAACATTGCCGGCGTCGCCGAAGCGGCTGGCCTTGATCCGCGAGCCCTTCCGATGGCGATCGGGGTGTTTGGGGCCGAGCCCTGGACGGAAGCAATGCGCGCCCGCATCGAGGGCGACCTGGGCCTGCAAGCCCTGGATATCTATGGACTGAGCGAGATTCTGGGGCCAGGGGTCGCCATGGAGTGCGCCGAGGGGAGGGATGGTCTGCATATTTGGGAGGACCATTTCCTGCCGGAGATTGTCGATCCAGCCACCGGCCAACCGCTATCCGATGGCCAGGTAGGGGAATTGGTGCTCACCACCCTGACCAAGGAGGCCATGCCAGTAATTCGCTACCGGACCGGTGATCTCAGCGCGCTGCTCCCCGAGCCCTGCCCGTGCGGACGGTCCCATCGACGGATGGCGCGAGTGAGCGGCCGGACCGACGACATGTTGATCATCCGCGGCGTCAATGTATTCCCCTCGGAGATTGAACGGGCCCTGTTGGGGATTCCCGAGGTAGCGCCCCACTATCTGATCGTGGTGGAGCGGCGTGATGCGCTGGATTCCCTGGAAATACGAATCGAGCTAGCGGCCGGCCTGGACGGGTCCGCCATCCCTCCCGCGCCGGACGATGTGGCGGATCAGGTGGCCCAAGTCCTCGCGGCGGCCCTGGGGCTCACGGCGGCGGTCACCATCCACCCATCCGGCAGCCTTCCCCGCTCGGAGGGGAAAGCCCAGCGGGTACTGGATCGGCGCCTCCCATGATCGTGGAGCGTTTGCGGCCCGAGGCCAGCATTGAGGTAACAGTGACCGAGAATATGTTGGCCGCGTTCGGCGACGAGGTCATTCACCAGGTCTATGGGACCGCCTCCATGGTGAACCACATGGAACTGGCGGCGAGAGCGGTGATTCTCCTGGCCCGCGAGCCGGAGGAGGAAGGGATTGGGTATCGGGTTGAGGTCACCCACCTGGCGCCGGCGCCCGTGGGGAGCCGGATCACGGTGATCGCCCGCCTCGGCACGGTGGAAGGGAACCGGGTAACCTGCAAGGTAGAGGCACGAACTCAACATGGTCTGATCGGCGAGGGAACGATCACCCAGGTGATCCTTCCCTTAGCGATCCTTCAGCGTCGTTTCGCTGCCTTCGGAGGAGCTAGCATATGACAAACGACCGTTTGCGGGAGAGTGGTCGTGCCCCACGGTAAGGTGCCGTTGATCGCCGAGTCGGGAGACCGATTGACCGCCTGGCTGTGCGAGCTTCTCGCGCGCACGGGCTACGCGGGCCGAGCGGTTGGGCAGCCGGCGGCCCGGCCCGCCCTGGTGAGCACGAGCCTCCCCGCCGCCGCCGGAATGGATCTCTGGCGCCTGCCAACGTCCGAGCGGCGCGCGGCCCTTGAGGTGCTGGAGACCCAACTGCCGGCGGCCTGCCCGCTCCTGGTCCGCTGCGAGGCCCTGCCGGTGGACGTGGTCGCCTCGTGGGCCTCTCGGCCGACCCGCGTCGTGGGCTTCAGCGCCTTCGGTGTCCCGCGTGAAGGGATGCTGGTGGAAGTGGTTCCCGCCGCGCGCGCCTCGCCCGAGGCCGTACGCCGGGCGACGATGTTCTTGGAGTCCCTGGGTTTTCAGGTCAGGGCTCTCCCGGTGGGAAGCTGGCCGATCTTTCCCAGGATGATCGCGCTGATCATTAACGAGGCGGCGACGGCGATCGGCGCCGGCACGGCGACGGCGGAGACTATCGATCAGGCCATGAAGCTGGGAGCGGATGATCCAGAGGGGCCGCTTGCCCTGGCGGATCGGATCGGTCTGGGTGAGATTCTGGATATTCTGGAGGGCCTGCACTCCGAGTTTGGCGATGGTCGGTATCATCCGGCGCCATTCCTGCGCCGGTTGGTCCGGGCCGGGAATACTGGGCAGTCGGCTGGGCGCGGATTCCATACCTACGACACTCCAAGTTGAGCGGCTGGCCAGCCACAAACGGCGTCAAGGAGATCAAAATGGCGATACAGATGGAGCGCAAGGACGCGCCCACTCAGGTCCTCGGCGAAAGCGGCGCCGTGGGGCCGGGGATGCGCGTGGAGGAGCCGGAAAGCCTGCTGTTGGAGATGTACCGTTGGATGACCTTTGGGCGCGCGTATGACGCCAGGCTGATCAGCCTGCAGCGGCAGGGCCGCCTCACCACCTACGCTCCCATGTTGGGCCAGGAGGCGGTGGCGGTGGGCTGCGGCCTGGCCATGGCCGAGGGTGACTGGCTTCTCGGCACCTATCGAGATGGGCTGGCGGCGATTCTGCGGGGGATGCCCGAATCGTCGATTGCCCTCTTCTTCCGGGGCCATCCGCAGGCCGGGGTCAGGCCCAAGGGCGTGACCGTTTTTCCCTTGCAGATTGGCATCGCGGAGCAGATTCCCCATGCGGTGGGAGTCGCCTGGGGAATGAAGTTGCGGAAGGCGGCGACCGCGACCCTTGTGCTGTTCGGCGATGGCGCGACCTCCGAGGGAGCGTTCCACGAAGCGGCGAACTTCGCGGGGGTATTTC
Source organism: Chloroflexota bacterium (assembly GCA_036559345.1). Taxonomy (GTDB): domain Bacteria; phylum Chloroflexota; class UBA5177; order JANWHV01; family JANWHV01; genus JANWHV01. Next base: position 5,804 of record DATBTL010000458.1, read on the forward strand.
AGGCCCCCGTGGTCTTGATGTGTCAGAATAATGGCTGGGCGATCTCGGTCCCCCGTTCCCAACAGACCCACAGCGAGACCCTCTCTCAAAAAGCAATCGCCTATGGCATCCCAGGGATCCAGGTGGATGGAAATGACGTGTTGGCGGTCTATCGGGTGGCGTGCCAGGCGCTTGAGCGGGCCCGCTCGGGCGGCGGACCCACGCTCATCGAGGCGTTGACCTACAGGCTTGGCGCTCACACCACCAGCGACGACCCCACCCGCTACCGTCCCCCCGAGGAGTTGGCATCCTGGCGAGATACCCGTGATCCGCTGGGCCGCCTCCGCGCCTATCTTGAATCGGTCGGTTTGTGGAATGACGCGCGGCAACAGGAACTGGAAGGGGAAACCCAGGCGCGGGTGGCCGCGGCGGTAGCTGAGGCCATTAACGTTCCCATGCCGCCCGCCGAGACGATGTTCGACCACCTGTACAAGGAACCCACTGCACCATTGGTTGCGCAACGGCGGGACATGATGGCCGGCGGCGCCGGACAGGAGGGTGACCGCCATGGCTGAGCGAACCTTGATCGAGGCGGTCCACGAGGGGATGGCCCTGGCCCTGGCCGAGGATGAGCGGGTGCTGGTCATGGGCGAGGACGTGGGGCGGAATGGGGGCGTGTTCCGCGCCACCGACGGTCTGATCGACCGCTATGGTCCCGATCGCGTGGTGGACACCCCGCTGGCCGAGGCGGGAATCATCGGCACCGCGATCGGCCTGGCCGTCTACGGGATGCGCCCGATCGCCGAGATTCAGTTTCTCGGTTTCTCCTTTCAGAGCTTCGCCCAGTTACTCCTGCAGGCGTCCCGCATGCGCTGGCGATCCGCCGGTACCCTCAGTTGTCCGCTGGTGGTGCGGGCTCCCTTTGGCGTGGGAGTGCGGGCGCCCGAACTGCATAGTGACGCCCTGGAGGCGCATTTTGTCCATACGCCCGGTCTCAAGGTGGTGGCGCCATCTACCCCCTACGATGCCAAGGGCCTGCTTCTGGCCGCGCTTGACGATCCCGATCCGGTGATCTTTCTCGAACCGCTCAGAAGTTACCGAGCCGGGCGGGCGGAGGTGCCCGATGGGCGGTATACGGTGCCGATCGGTCAGGCGGCGATCGTCCGCGAGGGCAAGGACGTGACGATCATCGCCTGGAGTGCCATGGTACAGGTCGCGCTCGCGGCGGCCACGACCCTGGCCCAGGAAGGGATCGAGTGCGAGGTGATCGACCTGAGAACCCTGTCGCCGTTCGACGCGGAGGCCATTGCCGCCTCGGTGCGGAAAACAGGCCGCGCCGTGGTGGTGCATGAGGCGCCGCGGACCGCCGGCCTTGGGGCGGAGATTGTGGCTACGATCAACGATCTGGCCCTTCTATCCCTGGAGGCGCCGGTGGCCCGCGTCACCGGCTACGATGTGCCAATCCCACCGGCGGGGCTGGAGGATTCGTACGTGCCCTCCCCGGAACGGGTGGCGGCGGCGGCGCGTGAGACGGCGCGGTATTAAAAGGGGGCGGGAAAATGGAGTTTCGGCTCCCTGATCTGGGCGAGGGAACGACCGAGGCGGAAGTGGTGCGCTGGCTGGTGCAGGTTGGCGATTCGGTCAAGCTCGACCAGCCGCTCGCCGAGGTGCAGACGGACAAGGTGCTGGTGGAATTGCCCTCTCCAGCGGCGGGGACGATCCGGGCCATTCGAGTGGCCGAGGGCACGATAGCCCAGGTGGGCACGGTCCTCTTCGACCTGGACGAAGCCACGGCGGGCGCGCCGGCAGCCGCTCCGGTCACCGCGACGAACGGCGGGCCGCCCACGCCGGTGGCTAACGGCTCGCGGGCCGCATCCGCACCGGCGAGAAGCAGCGCGGAAGCCACGTCCGCCGCGCCTACCGTGGCCTCAAATGGCGCCGGGCCCAACGCACCCGCTGCCGATGCGTGGGTTCCAGTTGGCACGGCGCCCACGCGGAAGGCCCTGGCTACTCCGGTGGTACGGCGGCTGGCCCGCGAGCACCACATCGACCTGGCGGCGGTCCAGGGCAGCGGGCCGGCGGGACGGATCATGGCCGCCGACCTTCAGGCATTTCTGACCGGTTCCGCCCCGGCTCCGGCTGTCGCGCTGGCCGCGGCGCCCCCGGTGGCAATGGAGATACCGGGAAGCGCGGACCAAGCCCCGGAGGAGCGGGTGCCGCTCCGTGGACTGCGCCGGCGAATCGCGGAGAATATGGTCCTCTCGACCACCTCCATGCCTCAGGTAAGCTCGATGATCGAAGTCGAGGTCAGTGGGTTGGTGGCTCTCCGAAAGTCCGCCGCGCCCGCCGCCGAGGCGAAGGGGATCAAGCTCTCCTACCTTCCGTTCATTATCAAGGCAGTCGTCTTCGCGCTGAAGGATTTCCCCTACGTGAACGCCTCGATTGACGATGCTGCCCACGAAATCGTGCTCAAGCGGCGCTACAACATCGGGATAGCCGCCGCCACCGACGATGGTCTGCTGGTGCCGGTGATCCGCGACGCCGACCGTTTGACCATCCTGGAGATCGCGGCCGAGATTACTCGGCTCACCGAAGGGGCGCGCGCTCGCACCCTGGGAATGCACGACTTGCGGGGCAGCACCTTCACGGTGAGCAATTTCGGGAGCGTGGGCGGGTTCTTCGCCACTCCGATCATCAATCCGGGCGAGGCCGCCATCCTGGGCCTGGGGCGGATCGTGGACCGGCCCTGGGTGGTGGATGGTCGGGTCGAGCCCCGCCCCATTCTCCCACTTTCGTTTACCGCCGACCACCGTTTGATCGATGGCGAACTGGCGATGCGCTTTCTCAACACCCTGATCGGTCGCCTGGAGCAGCCGGGACGCCTGCTGCTGGAGATGCGCTGATGGTGGTGGGCGAGGTCCATCACGAGACGGATGTCGTGGTGGTGGGCGGCGGACCGGGCGGCTACGTGGCCGCGATTCGGGCCGCCGAGCTTGGTCTGGCCACCGTGCTGGTCGAGCGAGACGAGCGTCCCGGCGGGCTCTGCCTCCATCGGGGCTGCATGCCCTCGAAGGCCCTCCTCTCGGTGGCCGATCTCGTCTACAGGGCCCGGAATGGAGCGGCCATGGGTCTGTGTATCCCCGAGGTGCGGGTGGACCTGGCGGCGGTGGGGGCCTGGCAGCGCGAGATTGTCGATCGGCTGTCCCGCGGCGTCTCCGCCTTGCTGGAACGGCATGGGGTGACGGTGATCCGGGGCGAGGCCGTATTGGCCGACCGAAATCGGATCGCCGTAGCCGCCTCGCATGGGGCCGAGCGGTACCAGGTTCGGCACGGAATTGTCCTGGCCACCGGAGCGACGCCGTGCCCGGCCGGTGGCTTGCGGCCGGACGGCAAACGGGTGCTGGCGGCCAGCGATGCCGTGTTTCTCGACCACTTGCCCGCCTCACCCGATTCCACCGAAAAAGACCATGCACCCTACCTGGATCAGCTTCCCGCGAGCCTGGTCGTGGTGGGGGCGGACTACGTAGCGGTCGAAATGGCCACCGCGATGGCCAAGCTGGGATGCGCCGTCACCCTGGTCGGATGCGGCCTGCC
>DATBTL010000459.1:0-3495 GCA_036559345.1 Chloroflexota bacterium
TAGGAGGCTAACCGAACCACCACCAGGTTAAACAGGCGTCGCATCATAATGAACACCGAGCGCGAGAGCCAGTCATTTACATCGCGAGGGACCACGAAGGTGCGCATGGCGGACCAAAAGGTAGCCACCACCAGGCCCAGCCCGCAAAGAAACGCCAGAACATGCAACAGAAACATCCGCACTCCAGGGCGCCCGTGCTCCTTCCGCGAGGAGACGGCGCGCATGCACTCTAGCATACCGGGCGCCAGAGGGCGGGGGTTATCCCTGGGTCAGGGAGGGAAGTGCCGCTCCCATAAATCCCAACACAACTGGGTCTCACACAAGGCTAACGTCCAGCGGCTGGTACACTGATACCGAAAGAGGAGTGTGGAGAGATGAACCCAGGGGAACTGACCACCAACCATGCGCTGAAGGAATGGGCGGTCGCGATCGACGCCTTGCGGGTCGGTGAGGCCGTGATTACTGTCCGGAAGGGCGGCATCCGCGAGGACGCACGGGAGTTCCGGCTGGAGCATCGAGCCTTCGCGTTTTTCCCAACCTTCGACCACCAAAACGTGGAGCACCTGCAACCTCACTACGCGGAGCGCCTCGAGCGTGTGGTCGCCGAGGCAGCGGGCGCCGGCTGGTTGCGCGTCGATACGTGGGCTGAGATTACTGATGTGTTGGAGGCGAGGGAAGAGGGACAGGTGAACGCCCTGGAGGACTTTTACGTCTTCTCGCGGGCCTACGCTCTGGAACGCTTGCAGTGGAGGCCCAAAAAGCCGCTCCATATCCTCCTTCTCCGTGTGTACCGGCTAGAGACGCCGATCGAGATCCCGATGCTCGCCGCGTACGGCGGCTGCAAGTCGTGGATCGAATTGGCCGAGCCGATCACCCTTGATCGATCCCACCCAGCCCTTGACGACGCGAGATTCGCGGGCGCGAGGACACGGGCGCTGAACTCAGTCCTGGCTAGTGAACACACACAGGTTCTTGGTTAATTATTCCCAATCCTGCCCCATGTCCCTTTGACTCAGCGAGGTTGGCACGAAGACATAGCCGATTAGGCCCTATCGGCGACGGCGCGCCGGATGGTATGGTAGTACCGTACCTAGCCAACAAGGTAGTGTATCGTCGGCGGCCGCCCACTCTAAGATCCTTTCCTAACCGCGCGGCGGATCGCCTCCAGGGGCATGAGCCCATCACCAAAGCAGGTCCGAAGGTCAACCAGAGAGGGAGTACTCGCCGTGGGTAGATCAATTCAGCGCTCCGCGATCGCGATTCTCTGCATGGCGGCGCTGGTAACAAGCACCTCCCCCTCGCGAGTAGGAGCGGCAGGGTCCGTGATCGCAAGCCCTTCCATGGCTCCCGCGATCATCACCCTTACCCGGCAAACTCCCGCGGCGGTGATTACCCACCAGGCCGCGATTCTAGGAGCCGCCGATCCCAGCCAGACTTTACAGATCAACATGGTGCTGCCGCTGAGAAATCATGATACCTTACGCTCGTTTCTGGCCACCCAAACCAGCACGGGCCCTATGATGTCCCAGGCCCGAATTGCCGGCCTCTTTTTGCCTGAGCCGTCACAGGTGGATGCGATCAGCGCCTGGGCGAACCAACATGGCCTCCGGGTAGCGGCGGTATCCACGAATCGCACCCTGGTCACTCTGCAGGGAACGGTTGCCGAGATTAGCACCGCCCTCAGCATCCACCTCAATAACTATCGGACCGCCGCCGGTAAAAAGTTCTTCTCGAACGATCGCGATGCCATGGTGCCCGCGAGCCTTGGCGTGGCGGCAATCAGCGGCTTGAACAACTATGACCGCTTCCGCACCGCCATGAACAAGCAGACGATTAAAGCCGCCGTCGAGCGCGCGGCATCCGGCGGTCCATACCGGCCTTCCGGCTTCCGCACCGCATACAACGTGACCCACGACGGCACGGGTCAAACGATCGGCTTCACGCTCTGGGGTCAGGCCGTGCCCCAAAGTGACCTCAATCAATTCGCCAGCGAGACCGGCGATCCCCCGATCGTGGGGGGGCAACCGGGGGCCAACGGGATCGATTGGGTAAAGCCAACGCCCGGGCTTACTCCAGCCTTCTATAGTAATAAGGCGCTCCTGGAGACAGCGATGGACGTGGAGTACGCACACGGGATCGCGCCCAACAGCCACCTCGTCTATTACCTGGCGGACGAAGATCCCAATTCTTACGATCCTACATGCGACTGCTATAATCCCACCAACGTGGGGCTGGAAAACGCGATCGCCGCTGCCGCCAGCCCCAGTGATCCGAATCTACATGTCGTGAGCAACAGCTGGGTTGGCGGCGAGCCTTCGTCTAGTAACGATCCTTTCCTGACCACCACCCAAGCCAGCTTTGAACTCGCCAAGGCCGCCGGGATCACTTTTATGTTCGCCTCGGGGGACCACGGCTCGGATTCCGGCGGCGCCGCCCTGCCCGCCTATCCCGCCGACTCTCCCAACGTGATCTCGGTCGGCGGTACGTCTCTGAACACGCACTTTGACTCGACCTATAACAGCGAAGCTGTCTGGCCCGGTTCAGGCGGCGGCTGCTCGCTCCTGTCGGCCAACAGCCGACCCTCGTGGCAGGTATTCACCGTGGGGCCAAATGTCGCCCCCAGCTGCGGCGGACGGGCCGAGCCCGACATCTCGGCCGACGCGGATCCGTATACCGGAGCCCTTGTCTACGTGAATGGAGCCGACAATCAAGTTGGCGGCACCAGCTTGGCCACCCCGCTATGGGCGGGGATGATCGCCGCCGCGGACAGTTATGAAGTGGCGAACGGGAACTCGGTGCTTCCATTCCTCGGCCCAGTCCTGTATGGCTGCGCCAACAACCAACCTCCGTATCCGGCGAATTGCCGGAGCGCCTATCAAGATGTCGTGTCCGGCAGCAATGGTGCCTTCAGCGCGGGGACCGGCTGGGATCAGGTGACGGGCTGGGGCAGCATCAACTGGTGGAACTGGGTCCAGGACGTAACGGCAGCCGTGCTGCCGCCGACCGCGACCAGTACGCCTACTACGATCCCCGCCACCGGAAGCCTGGTGGGCAGCGCCGCCCTGCCGCCATCCCGCGTCAACCTGACCACCGAGGGCACGAGTGACTGGGCTCATTGGGGCCTGGGCAGTGCCGCCGGCTTCGACCATAAAGCCAACGTCGCCTCCCAGATCCCGACCTTCATCCAAATCGGTGGGGGGACGCTGGGCCAGAGCTCCCTTCCCGCCATCTTCAGTTGGAGCGATGGGACGCCCGATGCCACGTCGTCCGGCACCAGTACGGCGGTCAGCGTGAGCGGGAATGGCCACGGCTTCGCCCTTACCCTCCCCGCCGACCCCACCGCCCGCACCGTCCATCTCTACGTCGCGGTCTCCGCCGGGCAGGCCAATCTCACCGCCTCGCTCAGTGACGGCAGCGCCCCCGTCTATAGTGATTCCTCAATGGCCAGCTTCTTCGGCAACCGGATCCAGGAGTACACCATCACCTACCAGGCCG
>DATBTL010000460.1:0-4444 GCA_036559345.1 Chloroflexota bacterium
CTGGAAGCGGCGCTTCCGGCACTGCGATCCGCGTTGTTGGGGAGCATTGGGGTGCGCGACCATGGTATTCCGAGTTGACAGGCGCACCGGCGGTCGAGCCTTCATCAACCACTCGCACGGAGGTACACTACCTGATCGATCCAGTCGGCGGTTCCGGCTTCCAGGCACAAGGTCAGAAGGGCCTTGATGAGCGCTCCCGTATTCCCCTCGGGAATGGCCCGATGGTCAACGAAGATGACTCCACCGTGCGACGTGTTCCCGTGCGCCAAGTCCTTCAGAAGGGGCACTATGGTACGCAGATCGCGAGTGACCAGGGTTAATCCTTGTTGGCGCGCATCGGTCAGGATCAGCGAATCTGGCGCTCCCAGATGCGATCCGCCCTCCCACGACTGGATACTCAGAACGTCTATAGTCGGATGATGAGCACGAAGCTGCCGAGCATCATCCTCCGAGAAATGTTCATCGAGCAGCAGTCGTAACACCGGCGTCCGTGCTGCTCTCTCCGTGTACGGCAAGTTCTATGACACGGGTCTGAGGCAGCAGTTGGCGCAGCATCGTGGCATTATACGAGGCGTTATCTAGCAAGGCAGCCTCGATCTCGTCGGTGAAGGCTTCCGCGTAGTTCAAAGCCGCTTGCACGCGCGGGAGCGGCCAGCCAAGGTGCGCGGCGGTCTTTGCTGGGTCAGCGCCGCGTTCGCGGGCTAGCATTACCACCTCCCACACCGCCAACCCGGATCCCTGCATATACGCTTGCCGTCCCACCGACGAATCGCGGAACTCGATGAAGGCGAACTCGGACATGCGCAGAGCCTCCTCGATCAGACGAGCGCCCGTCTCTCCCCGCGAATAACCCAGGCGACGAGCGAGACGCTGCAGGCGCTCCGCCTGAGTATCCTGCAATCTGATAGTGATCACTTGCGACATACATCAACCCTCCGCCACACTATGTATGCGTTGTAGTCAGTGTATCACAGTTGATCGTAGGCGCGCAGAAGGCGTCTCCGCGGGTTAGAAATAGTGGTGGCGCGCCCTACTCCGGCTCGCTTGGCGCCATCGCCATGTCGTGCCCCAACTCCCGCAGCCAACCGGCGAGCGCGACCAGCACCACGATGATCCCCACAATCCAGACCGCCGGGTAGATGACGATACCGGCGAGCGCCATCGCGGCGCCAATCGCCAGAATGATTGGCCAGTAGCTTGGCGGCGGCAGGTGGATATGCGGCTCCTCGTCCTCGACAGGAACTGGCCCGGTCGGTTCGCTCATCGTTCCGTCCTTAACTCAAGTAGACGGCGGCCCAGATAAAGGCCATCATCAGCATCAGGATGGCGATCATCAAAAAGGCCGCCAACAGGCGCAGATTGAGCACGATCAGCCGTCGGTCCATCGGTTACGCCCCTCCAGTCGCTTCGTCGCTGGCCCGTTTGGCGGCCAACCGAGCCTCGCGTACCGGTCGGAGCCCACGCACTTCCGGCACGGTCCGGAAATTGTAGGCGGGCGGCGGCGAGGAGGTCGCCCATTCCAGGGTATTGGCCCTCCAGGGGTCGTTCCCCGCGATTTCGCCCCGGCGCAAACTGTAGAAGAAGTTGATGATAAAGAACAGAATACCGACCGCCATGATCACGGCCCCCACCGTGGAAAGGAAATTCAGCGGGCCCCATGCGGTGCTGGTAGGATAGGCATAGGTGCGGCGGACCATCCCCATCAAGCCCAGAATATGCTGGGGCATGAAGGTGACGTTGAAGCCCACGAACATGAACCAGAAATTGAGTCTGCCAAGCGACTCGTTCATCAATCGGCCGCTCATCTTCGGCATCCAGTAGTAGAGGCCGGAGAAGATGGTGAAGACGCTGCCGCCGAAGAACACGTAGTGGATATGCGCCACCACGAAATAGGTGTCGGTTAACTGAAAGTCCACCGGAAGAACGGCGAGATACACGCCCGTGATCCCACCGATCAAGAACTGGCATAACATCCCGATGGAGAACAACATCGCGGTGGTGTACCAGACCTTCCCTCCCCACATGGTCGCGGTCCAGTTGAAGATCTTGACTCCGGTCGGCACGGCGATACACATGCTCATGGTCATGAAAATGCCGCGCTCGTAAATGGGAATAATCGTGGCGAACATATGGTGGCCGAAGACCATCATCCCCAAAACCGCGATGCAGATGGTGGAATAGGCCACGACCTTGTAACCAAAAATCGGTTTGCGGGAGAAAACGGGAATCACCTCGGAGATGATCCCGAAACCGGGGAGAATCATGATGTAGACGGCGGGATGGGAGTAAAACCAGAATAGGTATTGCCAGAGAATCGGATCACCGGTGTCCTTGACGAAGAAATGGGTGCCGAACTGTCGGTCCAGCAAAAGCATCGCCAGGGCGGCGGCGAACACCGGCGTGGTGACCAGGGTCATGAAGGCGGTCACCAAGACGCCCCAGACAAACAGCGGCATGCGAAACAGGGTCATCCCCTTGCAACGCATGGTGAAGATGGTCACCATCAGATTGGCCGAGCCGATGATCGAGGCCAGGCCCACCACATGCAAGCCGAGAATCCAGTAATCCTCGCCCACTCCAGGGCTATACAGCTTGGAGGAGAGGGGCGGGTAGGAGGTCCAGCCGCTATCGGCGCCAAACAATAGGGCAAACATCAGGAGAATGCCGCCGGATAGGAATAGCCAGTAGCTGAGCGCGTTCAGGCGGGGAAACGCCATGTCGCGAGCACCAATCTGCAACGGCACGATATAGTTGCCGAAGCCCACGAAGACCGGAATGAGCCAGAGAAAGGTCATGATCGAGCCGTGGATCGTGAACAGGCGGTCGTAGATGTCGGGCGACACGATCCCACAGCTGGCGGTGCAATGATCGTGCGGCACCGCCAGTTGCACCCGGATCAACTCAGCCAGGAGGCCGCCCACGATAAAGAAGATGAAGGTGGTGACCAGATAGAGAATGCCAATCTTCTTGTGATCGGTGGTGGTGAGCCATTCAAGGATGGGATTCACCCGCCGAGTAGGGTGGGCGAGAGCATCGGACACCGGCCCGGTGGTGGCTGCCATCGGTCTCTTCCCTCCCCGGCTAATTATTCTTGGCCCCCTGGTCGATCCAGGAGGCAATAGACTGAATCTGGGCCGCGCTCAGGTACGGACCCCCCAGGGGCATCCGACTGCCGCCAGGATATCCTCCCCCCGGTTGTACCATCTTCCAAAGCAGGCTCTGGCTGTGATTCCCCGCCTTGAACACCGGCCCCGGCACCAGGGTGCCGCCCTTTTGCAGACCGGCGTAGCTCGCCAGGCTTAGCCCACCCAATTGGGTGCTGATATGACAGGCGGCGCAGTGCGCGGTAAAGATCGGCTGGATGTCGGCCTTGAACGAGACCGCCGGGCCGCTCGGGACGGCGGTCGGGGTGCCGGGGACGGGGGGCGCGGCCGTGGGGACGGCCGTGGGCCGGTTCTTGACCAGCCATTGGTCGAAATCGGCCTGTGTCTGCACCACCACGTTGGCGAGCATATTGAAGTGATTGGTGCCGCAATAGTAGCTGCATACCGCGTAGTAGGTTCCCAGCTTGGTAGCATTGAACTCCTGATGGTTCCAGTGGCCGGGGGTCGCCTCGTTCTTCCCGGCCAGCGCCGGCACCCACCAGCCGTGCTGTACGTCGGCCCCGGTGATGTTCAGGATGACCTGGCGGTTGATCGGAATGTGCATCCCGTCCACCGGGACCGCCGCGCTGTATTGCTGGAAGTAATCGATGCCATACTGCGGGTATTGGTACTCCCAGACCCATTGATGACCGATCACGTTGATCGTGATCGAGCCTTTGGGCGCGGTGAGCGGCACGATGGTGGCCTGCAAGGTCTGCACCGCGAGGGCAAACAGCAAGCCCACGATCACGATCGGGATAAAGGTCCAGGTAAGCTCGAGGGCGGTATTGCCGTGGACTTGCCGGGGCTCCTCATCGGGAGCTCCCTTCCGGCGGCCAAAGCGGACCGCGGAATAGACAATCAGCCCCATCACGAGCACCCCGACCACCAGGGCGATCACCGTGACGATCTCGTATAGGTTGTCGTCTTGCCTGGCTACCGTGCCGGCCGGTTTGATTGGGCTGAAGGGGTAGGAGTCGCAACCGGATAAGAGCGTCGCCAGGAAAAGCGCCCCCGACCCCCGGAGAGCCGCCGTCCGTACTTTTCTGAAGCGCCGCTCGTGCCCAGCCACCGGTCTTCCCTCCGTCACCATCAATCACGGAAGCTGGTCCCACGGCATCGGCACGCCAGTGTCGAAAACCACGGGGAATCTTCCGAGGCGAAGCTCATCGCGGAGTCAGGGAGCCGCATGCTACGGCAAACCACCGGAACCGGAAACATGGGGCACGGCACCCACTCAATAGCATACTCTTCTCGCCTCTGTCTGGAAAGGGAGCAACCTCACAGCCGTTGTAAGGATG
>DATBTL010000461.1:0-18185 GCA_036559345.1 Chloroflexota bacterium
TGCCCCTATGAGGGTCTGGAGGTGACCGGCTATCCGGTGCTCACTATTTCTCGCGGTGAGGTGATCGCGGAGAACGGGAAATACGTTGGGGCGCCCGCCCGAGGCAAGTTCCTGCAACGCGGGCCATATCAGGCGCCGTGACACCCTGAATCACAGGGAGCGAGGGATGCGCCCTGGAGGACGGGGTTCCAAACGGGGCCTGCCTTATGAGCTAAGAACGCGCCAGGAGAAGGTCGCGGGTCAGGCTTGCGTGTCCACGATGCTCGGATGCATGGCTGATGACCAGGAGCAACAATTGGTGGCCGGTCATCACGCCGCGTCGAGGGTGGGTATGCTCGCGTTCTAGGTCCTCGGGCGATAGTCTGGCGATGGCCGCGCGCAACTCCTGGCGCGCGCCGTTCCATTGGGCCCGCGCCGCCTCCGGAGAGGCACCATGGGCCGCGAATTCCGCCTCGCGGTCCCGTGTGTCGGGCGCTCCGCCCAGGATGGCCAGAACCGTCTGCTCGGCGTTGGCGATGCTGTGGACGGCGAGCACCCAGAGACTATTGGCACCCGGCGCCGCGGGCCGCCAATTCAACTGCTCCTGGTCGAGCCCCTCAAGGCTGCCGACTATACCGGAAATTGCCTCGTCGATCGCTCCGGCATAGGCGCTCAACAGGCGTGAGTACTGCTCGGGTTGACTCATTGGATTTACACGATTCCCGTTACGCGCATGCCCGCGCTGTGTACTTTATGGCGAATGTTGATCGCGATCAGCATGGTGGCGGCCGCCTCGACCAGGCGTGAGGCAACCAGGGGGCCGGCATGTATGTAGCGGACCCCGGCAATTGCTTCCGCCAGGTCGCGTACCGTGGCCTGGGCGGCCGCGTCGCCTCCGCACGCCAGGACATCGCAGTCCAGCGGGAGCGGTCCCTCTGGACCGATCTCAGCCAGTAACTCGGCGGAGAGAAAGTGGAAGGCGGACATCACCTGCACTCCTGATGGCGCGTATTCCGCCAGTTGTTCCGCCGCCGATCCGGACGGTACGCTGAGCATTCGCGAGGCTCGCCCGCCGATCGCCGTGGCGAGCGGCACCGTCACGTCGATCAGGAGTGTGCCCGGTTTGATCCGGTCTTTTATCGCTTTCATGGTGGAGATCTGTGCCGCCAGGGGTACGCTCAGCACCACCACTGACGCCGCGGCGGCGGCGTCACCGTTCTCCAACCCTTCGATGCTCCCGGTGGCCCTGATCGCGTCCCGCAGCTTGGCGGCAGCGGCCGCCGCCCGTTCCGGGTCGCGGGAGCCAATGGTAATGGATTTCCCGGCCACGGCCCACCGGAGGGCCAGGCCATAGCCCTGGTTGCCCGTGGCCCCGATCACCGCTATATCACTCATCTATCATTGTTCCTTCCAGCTTTCTCATGCGAAGATACCCCACCGTATCCACCCCGCGGCCGCGGTCGCCCCGTCCCTACCAGTCGACCTCCGTCGGCGGTCCGGGGAACTCTAGCGAAACATATCCATTTCCGGCTTCCGGAGCAGAGCGCCCGCGCCGCCGGGGCCGGGCGAGTAACGGTAGCCACGGATGATCGCGGCGGGAGTCCGGTCCAACTTCCCCATCACCAATTCCGCCGCGCCGGCCAGTTCATCCGCCACCGCAAGGGCGGTCACTCGGAGTTCCCGACCTTGCGAGTCCCTTTGCCCCACATAGTCGAGGATAGGGGCAAGTCCGGCCACCCCAATGGCAATGTTGGTCAGTCCCTCGCGCCAGGGTCGGCCAAAGGTGTCGCAGATGATCACCGGAACTGGGAAACCCGAAAGTGTCTCCATCTCGGACGCGATGCGGGCCGCCGACTGGTCTGGATCGTCCGGTAGGACGCATACCACGTCTCCTCCCATCATGTTCGAGGCATCCACCCCGGCGTTGGCGCAGACAAACCCATGCTTGGTCTCGGCAATAATTACCCCGCGGTCCATCCGGACGATGCGCGTACTGTGGCGCAGCACGACTTCGGTATGGCGAGGATCCTTATTCCAGCGGCGCGCGAATTCCACGGCCAGCACGGATGGGGCAATGGTGGTCAATTCAACCACGGCTCCTTCAGCCTTGGCCACGACCTTATGGGTGACCACCAGGATGTCTCCAGGTTGTAGCGGGGTTCCACTTTCGGCCAGGGCCCGCGCCATCACTGCCCCGAGCGCCATCCCAGGAACCACTTCCGGTACGCCCCGGACGGGAAGGAGACGGAGTTCGCCAGGGATCATCGGCCGCGGTTCACTTCGCCTCGGCCGCGCGCGCATGGCTGGTGTGCGCGCATGCTTTCCAGCCTTGCTCGTCATCCGGCATCTTGGAGGATGCCGAATCCGACTTTTCGTCGTTCGCCAGGCCGAATCGGCTCAGATAATCCAGGTCGTCGGGCGTATCCAGATCGCCAGCCAGGGAAGGGCTCTCATGCACCACAATGGGGACGTGAAGGGTCTCCGCCATGGCTTGGTGCGCGGCGAAGCTGCCCGATCCGAAGAGGAAGGGAATGGCCATGGGTGGCCGCATCAGGAGGGCATTGGTTCCGGTGAAATGGCGATCCGGGGCCAGAACCAGGCCCGGCCCCTCGGGGAGCGCCCCTACCATCTCGTCAATTGCTCCGGCGCTGATCAGGAGCAGATCGGCATGGAGAATCAGCAGCGCCGTGGCTCCCCCACGGATGGCAACCTCGGCTGCCTGGCGCAGGGCGGCATTGAGGGGATCGCTGGTGGGGTTGGCGGCGAGGTCCAGCTGGGCCAATGGAGTGGACCGAGGGGAGGCGGTCATTCCCGGTGAGCGCAGTTCGTGGACCGCGACGGCGCCGAAGTCGCGGGCCAGCGCGAGATGAGCCGCGGCACTGCTCACCACCAGGCAGCGATCGACCCGCGTGGCCTCGCTGGCCGCATGCAAGGTGCGTTCCAAAAGCTGCATGCTGAGCGACCAGCGCCGGCTAGGCGAGAGTACGCCGGCCAAGCGGCTCTTAGCCGCCCACGGATCCTTGGCGGGGATAATCGCCCAGAGACTCATGGCGCCGTACCCGAGCCGGCAAGGCGCGGTGCCGCCTCGGCTAGCACGAGACGGGCCAGGGCGCGACGATCCTCGATGGTCCGCATCAGGGTTGGGGCCACTATCGGTCGGGCCCCTGTTTCGGCCACGGTCGAGGCCAGTTCCCGGTCAGCCTGGTCAATGAACAAAATCGGGCGCAGATCCTGGTAGTGGCGAGCCACCCCCACCACGCTCCGGTCGTGCCCAAGGTCGCCGAGCATCGAGGCCGCGGGCCCGCGCACCGCCTCCCCGGCAATGATCGGGCTGACCGCGATGATCGGCACCCCGCGGTCCCGGAGAAGGGAACGCATGCCCGGCACCGCCAGGATCGGACCAAGGCTGACGAACGGATTGGAGGGGCAGAAGACGATCGCGTCCGCGTTCGCCACCGCCTCGCGCACCGCGGCGGGCACCGTGGCGTGCTCTATTCCCTGAAACCGGAGTCCCAGCACGGTATCCTGGCAATGACGGCGTACAAAGTAGTCCTGGAAGGCCAGTTCACCGTCCGGAGTAAGCACCATGGTTTCCACGCGCTCATCGCACATTGGCAGCAGAGTAGCCCGTATCCCAAGTGCGCTCGCCAGTTGCCGAGTGACCTCGGTCATGGTGGCCCCGGCGCGGAGCCGACTGGTCCTGGTAATATGAGTGGCCAGATCGAGGTCGCCCAGGCGAAACCAGTCCGGCTGACCCAACCGTCCCAACTGCTCCAGAAGGCGGAAGCTGTCTCCCTGAATGCCCCAGCCAGTCTCGGGGTTGGCGATCCCGGCCAGCGTGTACAGCACGGTATCCAGGTCGGGTGCAATGTGGAGGCCATGCATTTCAGCGTCGTCGGCGGTATTGACGACCACGGTCAAGGCATCAGGCGGGAGTTCCGCGTAGAGGCCATGGGCCAACTTTGCCCCTCCGACGCCACCGGCCAGGGCAACGATCATTGCATCCCTCGAATAAGCGCGCGCGGCCTGATCTGATCCACGAGAGTCTCCGCTTTCTTGACCACTCCGCTGGTTTAGCCTACCGTGTTTCGCAAGAATCCCAACCCCGTGATCGCGATCTCCACCACATCCGCGGTGAGGAGGGTGTAGGTGTCGGGCGGGACCAGACAGGTACCGGTGAGGAGGAATGCCCCATCCGGGAACGTATTGCTCCTCCCTAGATAGGCTACCAGATCCTCCAGGCGGCGATGCAATTTAGCGGTTGAGGTAGAGTCACGCCAAACCTCGGTCCCCGCGCGGATGATCGCGCAGTCGATACGCAGATTATACGGGTCCGCGACCGATTCCGCCGGCACGATCCAGGGGCCCAGGGCACAGGCCCCCATATAAACTTTGGCCTGGGGCAAATAAAGAGGGTTTTCCCCTTCGATGTCGCGCGAGCTTACATCATTCCCAATCGTGTAGCCGGCAATTCGGAGTTCAGGGTCCAGCACCAGAACTAATTCCGGCTCGGGGACGGTCCACCTGGCATCGGGTCGGGCCAGGATCAGACCGTCGGGCCCCACGGTTCGCCGCGCGTCGGCTTTGAAGAACAATTCCGGCCGTTCGGCATCGTAGACTCGCGCATACATGTCAGCCGCGGTCACGCTCTCCTGCTCCCGCGCCTCGCGGCTCCGTTCGTAGGTGACTCCGGCCGCCCACACCTCCTGATAGTCGATCGGGCCGAGGAACGGGATGCTCTCCGTTTCAATACGTGGCGCACGTCCGCTCAAATCGCTCGCCACCTGGGCCAGAGGGAGCTGGGTAGCCAGCAGTGCCGTCAGGCTGGCGGCGCGCGGATCACCAGTCGCGGTGAGGTCATGGAGCGCCGTACCGTCCCACCAGCCCAGGTGGGGCTGGATGTCCTCGGCGCGGAAGCGGCAGAGCGCGGGTGACGCTGGGAAGAGGGCGGGGTTACGCGGCATGGTCAGAGTCTCCTCCGGTAGCCAGTTATTCGCCCTTCATTGTAGCCGACACACCAATAGGGCGACCATGGCCGTGGATGCTACGCTCGTGTCTCGCTCGGCGCGGTGCCAGGATGGAGGTGGCAGGCCACCAGGCGGTTCTGGCCTATTTGGACCAAGGGAGGGTACTCGCTCCGGCAGATCGGCATCACATAGGGACAGCGGGTGTGGAAGTGGCAGCCGGCGGGCCGGTTGATCGGGTTCGGCGGGTCGCCCTCCAGGGCGGGCATAGGCGTCTTCTTCACCGGCACCGGCTTGGGGACGGCCCGCATCAGGGCCTGCGTATAGGGATGCAGCGGCTCTTGAAACAGGTCCTCCGTGGCGGCAAGCTCCACGATGCGCCCCAGGTACATGACCGCCACTCGCCGGCTAATGTGCTTCACTACTCCGAGGTTGTGGGCCACGAAGAGATAGGTCAGGTCAAGCTGCTCTTGCAGGCGCATCAGCAAATTGAGCACCTGCGCCTGCACCGAGACATCCAGCGCCGATACCGCTTCGTCGGCGACAATGAAGTCCGGTTGCACAGCCAGGGCGCGGGCGATCCCGATCCGTTGTCGCTGGCCACCACTGAACTGGTGCGGTTTCCGCACGGCCATTTCCGGGCTCAGCCCTACCAGGTGCAGCAGGTGGTTAACCCGTTCCATTCGCTCGTTCGGCGGACAAATCCCATGCACCTTGAGTACTTCACCGATGGCCTGCCGGACGGTCATGGTGGGATTGAGTGAGGAATAGGGATCCTGGAACACCATCTGCATTTTGGTTCGCAGCTCACGGGCGGCCCGTGGATTTTGGTGGAGAATATCTACCCCGTTGTGAAAAATCTCGCCCGACGTTGGTTCGTAGAGACGGAGCAGCACCCGGCCCAACGTACTCTTGCCGCAGCCGCTCTCTCCAACCAAACCAAGAGTCTCGCCTTTCTGAATGCTCAGGGAGACCCCATCCACCGCCTTCAGGGACTCCGGCTCGGCGCCTCGCAAGCGCGCGCCCAGGGCGCCGCCAACCGGGAAGTACTTGCTCAGGTTCCGCGTCTCCACCAGGGGTTGGGTGGTCCGTGGGTCAATCATGGGCGACCTCCACCTGGTCATGGCGAATGCAGCGGGACAGATGATCCGGACCCACGGGGAGTAGCTCCGTGTGCCAGGTCCGGCATTGCTCCATGGCGAGCGGGCAACGGTCGAGGAAGCGGCAGCCATGAGGAGGGTCGATCAGGCTGGGTGGCGCGCCGGGAATAGGGGTCAGGTATTTGCCAGTAGTGGCGCCCGGAAGGGAACGGAGGAGGCCTTGCGTGTAGGGATGTTTCGGCTGGGTGAGCAAGGTAACGGTATCGCCCTGCTCCACGATTTGCCCCCCATACATGACCGCCATGCGGTCGCAGGTTTCGGCGATCACTCCGAGGTCGTGGCTGACCAGGACGACGGTCATGCCAAACTCGCGTTGCAGATTGAGGAGCAGGCTAAGAATCTGATCCTGGATCGTCACGTCCAGGGCGGTCGTTGGCTCGTCGGCCAGGAGGATCCGGGGCCGGCAGGCAAGGGCAATGGCGATCAGCACCCGCTGGCGCATGCCCCCGCTGAATTGGTGTGGGTAGTCGTTGATGCGCCGCTCGGGAACCGGGATGCCTACTTCACGCATCAAGCGGAGGGCCGCCGTTACCCGCTCGCGCTTTCCCATGGAAGTATGAGCCTGGAGTGACTCGGCGATTTGGTCGCCCACCCGCATCAAGGGATTGAGGAACGTCATCGGATCTTGAAAGATCATGGAGATATGGGCGCCGCGGACCATCTGCATCTGCCGAGAGGAAAGGCCGATCAGATTGCGCCCATTATAGAGCACCTCACCGCGCGTGACGGCGGGAGGAGTAGGGAGCAGGCCGATCAGCGAGCGGCAGGTAACGCTTTTTCCGGAGCCGCTTTCGCCCACGATGCCAAAGGTTTCCCCCGCCAGGAGATCGAACGAGACCCCGTCCACCGCCCGGACCAGTCCGTGCTCGGTGTCGAACGATGTGCGGAGATCGCGGACCGAGAGAATGACCGAGCCCGGCTCGGGCGCCTGTCCTGAGCGTTCCCTTGGGTCAGCGGCAAGTAGGGGCGCGCTCATCCCTGTGGCCTCAGAATATCGGCCAGACCATCGCCGATCAGGCTGAACGATATGCCTACCAGAACAATCGCGATGCCGGGGAGGGTGGGTACCCACCATTGGGTGACCATATAGGTTTGGCCATCGGAAATCATGGAGCCCCATTCGGGGGTCGGTGGCGGGACGCCCAGCCCCAGATAGCCAAGAGCCGCGCCGAGCAGGATGTTACCCACCGCGTCAGCCATCGAAAATATCAGGGCAACCGAAATCACGGACGGCAGGATATGCCTGATCATGATCCGGCGATGACTATAACCCAGGGTACGGGCGGCCAGGATGAACTCCTGCTTTTTCACTACCAGGGTCTCCCCGCGGATAATGCGGGCATAGGAGACCCAGCCCACGGCCCAGATGGCGATGAACATATTGAGAAGGCTCGGCCCAAGCATGGCGATAATCGCCAGGACCAGAACCAGGAAAGGGAAGGCGAAGAAGATGTCCACGATCCGCATCAGGATCCCGTCGATCTTTCCCCCGAAGTAGCCGGCGATCAAGCCCACCGTCGTGCCGACGATCACGGTGACGCTTGTGGCTCCGATCCCGATCAGTAAATCGATCCGCCCGCCATAGAGGATGCGGCTAAGCGTATCTCGGCCGAAAGGCGCGTCGGTGCCGAACAAATGGCCGGCACTGAATGGGGGCGCTCCAGCGTTATTGATGTCCTGGAACGAAGGGTCATAGCTGGTCAGCAAGGGAGCGGCAAGGCAGGCAGCCGCGATCAGCACGAGCATGATACCGCCGATCAGCAATGGCCAACTACGTACCCGGCGTTTCCGCTTCCGGGTCGCCTGCCCCGCCATGCTGGACAGGGGTACGCTGGTCGAGTCTACCACTTCATAGGCCACGCTTGCTCGCCTCACGTTCCCCGAAAAGCCGGCGGTGAATCATTGCTGCACCCGAGGGTCCAGCAATCCATAGGCTACATCGGTGAGTAGATTGATGCCAATGACGAAGAACGCGATCAGGAGGGTGATTCCTTGAACTACCGCGTAGTCGCGCTGCTGGATGGCCGAGACCAGCAATTGCCCGATTCCGCCCAGGGCGAAGACATTTTCCACGATCACCGTGGCGCCCATCAGGAAAGCGATGTTAACGCCAAAAATGGTCACCGTGGATAGGAGGGCATTCCGCAGGACATGCCGGCCCAGAATGACCCGGTTCGGCAGCCCCTTGGCTCTCGCCGTATCGACATAATCCGCGCGCAGCACGGACAATGTGCTGTTCCGCAGCGACCGGATCAGGATGGCGCCAAAGCTCAGGGCGATCGTCAAGGAGGGAAGAAATAGATCCTTGATGTGGCTGGGAACGTCATTGCCGAAACCACTGACCGGGAAAATAGTGAAATGAATGCTGAAGATGAGGACCAGAATAATCCCCACCCAGAAAGCGGGCATGGCCAGGGCAACCAGAAAGAAAGCTCGGATTGCCTGGTCGATCAGGCTATTCCGCTTGAGAGCGGCCAACATACCGAGCGGCACCGAGATCAGCGCCGCCAGCACGGCCGCGTACACCACGAGCCAGATAGTGGGCTCGATCCGGCTAAAAATCAAGTCGCGAACCGACTCCTCATAATAGATGGAGTTGCCAAGGTCTCCATGCAGGAGGTTCCCCAGGAAAATCAGATACTGGTTCCACAGCGGTTTGTCGAGGCCAAGCGCGATTCGCAGGGCATGCGCGCTGGTCACGGAATAGTGATTGCCCAGCAGAGCCGCCACCGGATCGCCGGGGATGAGATGAATAAGGAAGAAGGTGATGATCGTAATCCCGATGGCTACCGGAACCATCTGGATTAAGCGCGGAATGACAAACCCGAACCGCCCCACTGACCTACCTTCCTGCGCGCGTCCAACTCGCCTCGTTCATGCCTTCGCAGGCCCGGTTATCCCCGCTTGAAGCCCCAGCCTTCAGGCCGGGGCTTCAAGCGGGGATAACCGCACAATCTAGACTTGACCTCCTCCACCCGGCCTCAGCCGTCGTCCCTGCCATCCGACCTCAGTCGGAGGCCGCGCGCTGCCCGACTCCTCACCCATGCCCAGGCTCCGGATCACGCCTTGGTTACACCCTGGAGAATGAAATAGCCAAGCGGGTTTTGGCCAAAGCCATGCACATGGTTATTGACCCCGTTAATGAACGGTGTGTAGGTGAGATAGAAGAACGGCACCTGTTGGGCGAAGATTTCCTGGATTTGGTAGTAAATTGCCTTACGGGCGGCCGGATCACGAGTGGACTCGCCTTCGTGGACCAGCTTTATCAGGGTTGGATTGTCATATTGGGTGAGGTAGGACCGAACCGAGGAGTTCGAGTAGTCGACCGCATAGGCGACCAATTCATCCGGATCAGGGATGTCGTTGGTCCAATACTGGTTGATCATGCTGAACTTCATGTTTTGGTTGTCGGTGGCCAGGGTGGTGGGATCCATCTGCTTGATCGTGACATTGATCCCAATTTGCTTCATCTCCGACTGGAAGATGACCGAGATTTGCTGCTGCTCCAGGTTACCCGCGCCCAGATCCAGGGTCATGTTGAAACCGTGGGGCACGGATGACTTGGCGAGGTATTGGCGGGCCAGGGCCAGGTTGTAGGTGGGCGATGGGAGATTGGGATCCCAATCAATCGCCCCCTTGGCCATGAAGGAGTTGGCCGGCGTCGCATAGCCCTTATAGACCGCCTTGATGATCGCGGCGCGGTCAATCGCGTGGTTGATCGCCTGCCGTACGTTCACGTCGCCGAAGGGCGCTACCTTATGACTCGGCTGAAGGTAGGTAATCTTGGTGGAAGGCAACACCTGAGCCTTCGCGTTCTGGCTTGCGTTGATCGCGGTGACGAGGTTGGGGGCCAGCACGTTATCGACATCAAGCTGGCCGCTCTGCACTTCCAGCAGTCGCGTGCTGTCCGAGGGGATCACATCGAACTCTACATGCCGCATGGGGAACTGATTGGCCAGGAAATAATTAGGGTTCTTTTTCAGCCGGGTCATGGAACCATTCTTGTATGCTTCCAGCATGTAGGGGCCGGTGCCGATCGGGTGTTGGGCCATGTACTTGGCGCCCACCTTCTTGAAATAGGCTTCGGGATACACGCCGGAGCCAAAAAAGGCCACGTCGGAGAGAAATGGTGCCCATGCGTGGAGCAGGGTCACCCTGAGGGTAGTGGTGTCTACCACGTCCACGTGCTTGATCGCGCCCAGGATAAAAGCCCAAAGTTGGGAGGGCTCGCGCGCTCGGTCA
Organism: Chloroflexota bacterium; assembly: GCA_036559345.1. Taxonomy (GTDB): domain Bacteria; phylum Chloroflexota; class UBA5177; order JANWHV01; family JANWHV01; genus JANWHV01. Next base: position 10,346 of record DATBTL010000461.1, read on the forward strand.
AGGGTAAACTTCACATCGGCCGCCGTCAAAGGCGCTCCATTATGGAAGGTGACATTATGTCTGAGGTGGAATGTATAAATAGTGCCGTCCTTGGAGATGTCCCAACTGGTTGCCAGGTCCGGCTGCAGGGTTACCCCATCGTTCGCGGTACGGAGGAGCTGATCGTAGATATTGACCAGAACCCAGATGCTCGGGTTGTCCGGCGCGCTAGGGGGATCGAACGTCTGAGGCGCGAGCGGCCAGCCGATGTACACGGTATCGTTGGCGGCGCGGGCCTGCCTCGCCTGAGTCATGGACGCCGGCAATACGCCGGTGAGGGCGAGGACTCCAACCAGGGCAATTGCTTTGAGGCGCCGCGATCCTGGGACTTTCCAAGCTCTTTCCATAACGTATTCAACTCCGGCAATAACTAAGCGCCGCGATAAAGAAGATTGCTGGGCGACGGTTCCATCACCCAGACTTCAGCCTCGCCACCAGAATATACGAGCAACGGTGACACGGTGGCACGGCTTCGACCATGGCCCCAGTGGTTGGGAGAAGTATAGCTGAAAGCGGTCGGGAATGTGAAAGTGGGTTACCGCCGTTACTCTCCCCAGTCCTCCTCTTCCATGGGCGCCAGAGCCAGGGCCAGCGGATCGAGGCTGGTGACCTCGAGATCGGCCCCGCAGTCGGAGCAGCGCAGAATCTCGCCCTTCACTGGACCATTGAGGGTAATCGTGGCGGCGCATTCCGGACATTCGATAGTCATCGGTTCTTTCTCCCCATGTTCTTATAACGCGCGGGCCAACTCGGCCAGCGCGGTTCGCACGATAATGATCGCTTTGTCATACTCGGTCAGGTTGATATGCTCGTTAGGGGTGTGATCCAGCCCCGCGTCGCCGGGTCCGTAGGCCAGAAGGGGGCAGGACCAGTGTTCGGCCACTACATTGAGGTCGCTGGTCCCCGTCTTCACCGCGAACCGCGGTTGGCCGCCTGAAGCACGAATAGCCGCCAGCATGGCGCGGGCCAGCGGCGTGTTCTTATCCACCCGCACCGCCCGTTCATAGGCGCGGAAGCGGACGGTATCCTCTCCGGCCAGAGCGATCAGGGCGCCTCGCCAGGCGTCTATATTGAAACCGGTAGGGAGGCGGAAGCCCATGTTCAGGGTCGCCACGTCCTCCAGGCCGTCGCTCGCGGAGTGCATGGTGCGCAACGAACCCTGCAGCCGATCAAAAATCGCCGGAGATCGTCCGGCATTGAAGTGCTCGATGGCCTCGCTGGCCCGATGCCAGAAGCTGACCGCCCGATCACAGACGCTGGGGTGCCGGCCGGCGGTATGCTCGCTGGGCTGCCGTGCCTGGTACTCCGCCAAGAGGCGGCCCTTGTACCCCACGGTTAACCGGTCCCAGGCGCTGGGTTCCCCGATGATCGCGGCATCCGGCTGGTACAGAGCGGCGGCGAGCCGGGCCCCCTTGGCAGTCGCGGACTCTTCCTCCACCGCGCCAATCACCACCACGCGCCCAGGGCCGTCATAGGTGGAGGCGGCGGCGATAAAGGTCGCCAGCGGGCCCTTGGCGTCGACCGCGCCTCGCCCTTGCAGCAGATCGCCATCCAGGCGAACCGGAACGTCGCCCGGCGCGGTGTCCATGTGTCCAAGAAGAACGATAGTTGGACCGGAATCGGCGGTCCCGCGTTCCCCGACCGCGTTCCCTGCCTCATCGATCCGAGCCCGAAAACCTCGGGCCTGCATTTCCGCTCGAAGGAATTCCGCCAGTGGCCGTTCCTGGCCTGATAGGCTGCGGATCTCCAGCATACGATGCAGAAGGGCCCGGTCATCCAGGGCCGTGCCGCGTTCGCGCGGGTTGGCTGATGGTATCGCGGTAGTCATGCGTGCTGTTCCTCCCGTGTGGCGAGCGTGGCCGGCGTCGCGGGTGGGCGCGCGCCAGGGCTGGACGCCGCCGCATGGCCAGGGGCGGCTTCGATCCAGGTGCCGCCGCCCGCAAGGGCCCGGCGGATCGGTTCGGGTCCGCGGCCCAACGCGAGCACTGCCCGGCCAACTCCACCGACGATCGCTTCATGCGCGCCCAGGAGCTTTTTCCGCATCCCGCCGCTCGCCAGACTCATCGCCTCGTTGACTTCTCGCGGATCGAGCCGCTCGACCAGCGAGGCGGGATCCTCACGGTCCCGCAGGAGGCCCGGAACGTCGGTGAGCAAGACGAGGGTCTCGGCTCCCAGGGCGCAGGCTACCGCCGCCGCCGCTCGGTCGCCGTCGATGTTGATCGCCTGCCCCTCGGTGCTGAGAGCCGGGGGGCAGAGTACGGGGAGATAGCCGCCCGCCAACAACAGGTGCAGGAGGTGGGTATTCACGTCGGTGACCTTCCCGGACAGGTCATCGCGAATAACTCGCCGCCGGCCATCCTCCACCACGGTGATCGCCGCCTTCCGGGGGCCTCGGAGCACCGCCCCATCAACCCCGGCCAGTCCTACCGCCTGGACCCCTGCTTGCTGGAGTGCCTCCACCAGGCTCACGTTGCGCTGGCCGGCACAGGCCATGGCGAGTAATTCCACGGTCCGGCGATCGGTGTATCGGCTGCGCATCCCGCTCACACTCTCCACGAACCGGGGAGGGTGGCCAAGCTGCTCGCCCAACTCCGAGGTCTCGTCCGCCCCCCCATGGAGGATCACCATGCGCGTGCCCTCGTGCCAGAGGGCCGCGATATCGGCCACGCAGGCGGCCATGTCCATACCGGCGCCACCACCCAGCTTCACTACTAACATCGGTTCAATCTCCTCGTGATACAGCACCTCACGGATGCAGCCCAACAAACTCAAGCCCGCTTGTCTCCGGCCAGCCCAAAGCGATGTTCATGCACTGCACCGCGTTCCCCGCCGCCCCCTTCATGAGGTTGTCCAGGGCCGCCATGACTACCACACGGCCGCCCTCGCGGTCATGGGCGAAGCCAATATCGCAAAAGTTGCTGCCGGAGAGAATCTTCGGTTCCGGGTAGCGGTAGAGGCCCTGCCGCTCGGCTACCAGGCGTATGAAGGGCTCGGCCCCATATGCTTGGCGATAGACTTGCCAGAGCTGCCGAGGCTCTATGTCCTCGCGCAAGAAAAGGTGGGCGGTGACCAATACTCCGCGGACCGCCTCCACGGCGGTGGCGGAGAGGTGAATCTTCAGAGGCTGGCCCGCGACGGACGGCAGTTCTTGCAACAACTCGCCCGTGTGGCGGTGCCCGAACGGGGCGAACGACCTGAGGGCGCCGCTCCGTTCCGGGTGGTGCGAATCGGCCCCAGCCGTCACCCCGCCGGCGGAGGAACCCACCTTGGCCTCCAGTACGATGGGGTCGGCGGCCACCAGCCCGCTGGCGACCAGGGGAGCCAGCCCGAGGATGGCCGTGGTGGCCAGGCACCCAGTCCCACTGATCCGGCCGGCGCCGCGCAATTGCTCCCGGTGCAACTCGGGCAGGCCGTAGACAAAGCCGCCGAGCAAGTCGGGCCGCGGATGGGGGTGCCCGTACCAGCGCCTGTAGGACTCGGGGTCGCGGAGCCGGAAGTCCGCCGAGAGGTCGATGACCAGCGGCGCCAGTTCCAGATAGCGGTCGATGGTTCCGGCGGCCTCGCCATGGGGGAGGCAGAGGAACAGGATGTCACAGGCATCGAGATCCTCTCGGGGACTGAAGCTGAGATCGCAGCGCCGGCGCAGATTGGGATGGGCGGAGTGCGCGGGCTGACCGCTCCGACTTTGGGAGGTAATCTGGCCCACCATCACCTCGGGATGACCGAGGAGCAGGCGCAGGGTCTCTCCGCCGGTGTAGCCGGCGGCGCCGACGATCGATGCCCGAGGCTTAGCCATACGGTGTGCCCCCCGCGGGTACCGCCGCCGCGTACTCCACGATCAGACCGGGGATATCCACTCCGGTTGGGGCGATACTGTTGCGAAACTCCATGGTGGCGTTCACCTCGATCACCTGGAGGCCGGTCGCCGATTCCACCACGTCGATAGCCAACAAGCCCCCACCCACCGCGCGGGCGGCCCGCAGGCAGATCTGGTCTAGCTCATCGGTGACCGGGCAGTTCTCGGTGGTGGCCCCTCGAGCGGTGTTGGTGATCCAGTGGGCGCTATATCGGTAGATCGCGGCGATCGTGCGGTCACCGACCACGAAGGCGCGAATGTCGCGGCCCGGCTTGTCGATCAACTCCTGAATATAGAAGATCCCATGTTGATAACTACCCAGGGTCGTTTTGTGTTCCAGGATGGCTTCCGCCGCGTCCCGATCGTTGACTCTTGCCAGCAGCCGACCCCATGAACCGACCAGGGGCTTGAGAATGCAGGGGTAGCCGATACTCTCGATCCCGGCCAGGGCCGACTCAGGTGTGAGGGCCAGCAGAGTGCGTGGGGTGGGTACGCCATCCCGGACCAAAGCCTGGGTGGTGAGCAGCTTATCGCCGCACAGATCAACCACCGAGGCGGAGTTGATGGTTGGGATGCCCCAGCCGTTCAGGACGCGCAGGGCGTAGGAAGCGTGCGAATAGGCGAGACACCGTTCCAGCACCACGTCCACTCCCGTGAAGGGGTCGTCGGACCCGGCTACCCCACGGGTCATATCAAAGACCAGTTCGCGATCGTCGATCTCTCGGTGGGCAATCCCGCGCTGATCCATCGCCTGGATCAGCAGCTTCTCCTCCACGCGGGCTCGGGACAGCAGCAGCCCAATCACCGGCCCGCTCATCGTGCTTCTCCGAGCGTGGCCGGGATGGCCAGGCGGTCGATCACCGCGTCTACCACCTGGTCCGTGGTCGCGGTCCCGCCCAGATCCGGGGTCAGGATCGCGCCGACGATCACCGATTCGATGGCGGCGTCCAGCCGATTCGCCGCCTCCGGCTCCCCAATATGGCGCAGGAGAAGAACGGCCGCGCGCAAGGTAGCCAGAGGGTTCGCGATCCCCTGGCCGGCGATGTCGGGGGCCGAGCCATGGACGGGCTCGAAAATCGCCGGCCCCGGCTCCCCTACGTTCGCGGACGCGGCCAGCCCCAAGCCGCCGGTCAGGCCGGCTACCAGGTCGGAAAGAATATCACCGAAGAGATTGGTGGTGAGGATGATCTCAAAGCGATCGGGATCGGTGACCAAGCGCATGGCCGCCGTATCGACCAGCATCTCCTCTACTTGGAGATCAGGATGTTCGGCCAGGACCGCGCGCGCCTGATCGCGGAAGAGGCCACAGGTTAGAGGCAGAATGTTCGCTTTGTGGACGATGGTCACTCGTCGCTTCCCAGTTTGTCGGGCCAGGTCGGCGGCCAGTCGAGCTACTCGGCGGCTGGCCCCGGCGCTAATCAAGCGGGTGGCCTCCGCGTAGTCACCGTAATTCGTCTCCCGCCCGATATAGAGACATTCGGTGTTCTCGCGCACGATCAGCAGGTCGATTCCCTGGCGCGCATTGGTGAAGGGGACGCTCCGCGCCTGCCGCACGCAGCCATAGAGATGAAAGTGGCGGCGGAGGGAGACGATGGCGCTCCGGTAGCCCTCGACCGGGTAGGAGGGCGAGGCCGTGGCCCCGAATAGGGTGGCTTCGCTGCCGGCGATCGCCACCAGGGTTTCGGGCGGCACGGCATGGCCGGTGCGCTGGAAGCAGCCGAACCCTGCCTCGGCCTCGATAATCTCGAAGCTCAAGGGTAAGGAATGGAGGACGCGGAGGGCTGCCCGCACGACCTCCAGACCAATCCCGTCCCCAGGGATGGCGCAAACGCGATGGGTCATGATCCTGAACTCCCTTTCCCGAACGATCTAGAGCGCCAGAGCGCCGGCGGCACGAATCGCCTCGTCGAGGTCGGCCATGCTTGACCGGCGCCGAGCGGCGCGTTCCTTGAAGGCGCGAGTGGCGCCGGCCAACTGGGCCGCCGTGAGGGCGATCCCCAGTTCGGTCGCCCGATGTCGCACCGCGTGGCGCCCGGTGAGGGGATTGGCAAGGTCGAGCGTTCGCCGGGCTCCAAACAACGCCGGGTCGATGGCTTCGTAGCTCCGCGGATCCTTCAGGACGGCGCCAAGATGGACTCCGGCGCGATGCGAGAAGGCATGTGAGCCGGCTATGCTATGGTTGAAGGGGATCGCCACTCCCGTGATTTTCGAGACCAACTCAGCCAGCGGGATCAACTGCCGCAAGTCGTAGGCGGCGAGTAACGCGGGATCGCTGGCCGAAACCCGAGCCACCAGTCCTTCAAGGGAGGTGATCCCATTCCGTTCGCCGATCCCCAGGACGGTCGTATCGATGTAGCCCGCGCCCGCCTCGATAGCCGCGTGGGCATTGGCCACCGCGCATCCACTGTCGTTGTGTCCATGAAATTCGATCTCGGCCCGCAGTTCATTCCGTAGCAAACTGACCAGGGCGTAGACCTGGCGCGGCGTGGCGATCCCTACCGTGTCGGCGACCCCGATACGCTGGACTCCCATCGCGTCCACGGCGCGGAGGATGGGGAGGAGATCATCGAGGCTACTGCGGAATGAGTCCTCGCAGCTAAAGCGGACCTCCAGGCCGGCTGCCCGCACACGGGCCACCGAGGCGCGGGCCGCGTCGAGAATCTCCGCCAACGAGCGACCGTGCCCAGCCTGGCGCAAGAACGCCGAGGTGCCGAAGAAGAGATTGATCCCATGGACGCCGGCGCTGATTGCGGCATCGATATCGTCTGGGTGGCAGCGAACGTGGGCCAGGACGCGGGCTCGCAAACCCAGGCCGGCGATCGCGCGGGCATCGGCCAGCGCCCGGCTGGAGACGGCGGGGGAAGTGACCTCAATGTACTCCACGCCAAAAGCGTCGAGGGCCCGAGCGATTCGGCGCTTCTGGGCCGAGGTGAAGTGCGCTTGGGCGAACTGTTCACCTTCGCGCAGCGTCGAATCGATAATGCGCAATTGCTGCATGTCGGGCCTCCCACGGCAACAAAAAAACCTCAAGTCCTCGGACGAGGGACGAGAGGTTCTCGTGGTACCACCCTAATGCGCCGCCGCCTCACGGCGACAGCCTTGGCGAGTACGGGACACGAAGTCCGATACTCCAGCGAGTGGTAACGGGTGCTGAACCCGGTCACGCCTACTCTCGGTATTTCCCGATTTTGGGCGACAGCTCAAGGGCCTTCTTCCACTCACTGCCGTAACGCCGGTTTCCACCACCCCGGCTCTCTGAGGTTACGGGACAGCGCGAGTGTACTCTCCCTCTCGACGCATCCAGTGTTCACGACAGGCTCAATCCCTGCCGCTTGGAACCACCATACACAATTCGGCCAGGTTTGTAAAGGGTGCGCGATCCTCGATCCGGCGGACCCGTCCTCCCGCGTTGGCGCGAAGCGTGCTAGCTCAAGGTAGCGGCGGCAAGCGAAACCGTACCGGCGCCGTAGTTATTGACCTGGGTAAAGGCGACCCGGAGGGATTGACCGGGAGACGCGGCGTTATAGGTGAGGGTGTACTCCTGGATCCGGTTACCGAAGAAGCTGGCCATCGAGGAATCACTATAGACGGGGGCGCTGCCGTCGCTCAGGGAGGCGGTGAGATTGGCTTGCCCCGATGAGACCGCCACGTAGAGATGGACGGTCCGGGCGATGGGGTCGGCGGGGAGGGTGAGGGCGAAGCCCCGCCCATTCCCGCTCACGCTGACCGCCGTACTGGTGCTGGATGACGCGGTATTGGGCGTCCCATCGCTCCAGCTGAAGATGGCGGGGAGGGAGCTCTGGCCCAGCGTCCCCCCACCGATTTGGCTGAAGGTGGGGATCCGGGAGGCGACCTTGGCCTTGTGGTCGAAGCCGACGGCGCTGCCCAGGCCCCAGTGGGCCCAGTCGGCAGTCCCTTCGGTGGTCAAGTCGATGCGGGACGGCG
>DATBTL010000462.1:0-3534 GCA_036559345.1 Chloroflexota bacterium
GTTCGTCCTGCACGCCGTACTGGTGGAGCGCGCCGGCGGATTAGACACGCGTCCATTGGTGGGCTCACACGAGGCGGATGCGCCAGTGGTGAACGACGGAGCCACCGTGGCGGCCTGCCTGCGGCTGCTCCGCGACACGGCCCTCGCCGCCCGCCTGCTCGGGCGCCAATCCCCCACCGCGCGCCGAGCCGCCCAGGCGGCACGCTTGCTCCACTCCAGTCTGGATCGGCTCTACAACGGGCGCTATTTCCAGGCGTCGCGCGACGACGACCGGCTGAATACCAGTTCCCTGGCCCCTACCTATCCCGCCGGGGTGGTATCCGCCACCGACCAGCGCGCCCGCCTGACGGCGGAGGCGTACCGGGCCATGTACGCGGGGCGCCTGGTCGGACATGGGAATGGGCCGCTGGGTTTCCCCTGGTCGGCCGGGATCATGTCCCGCATTCTGGCTTTTCAGGGCCGGAGCGCCGAGGCATGGGAACAACTGGATCTGGCCCGGCCCGCATTGTGCGCGCAAGGAGGGAGCGCCGAGTATTGCGACGACGCCGGTCGCTGGAACGCGCAATACTTCAGCACCGCCCAGGCCGCGCTCTGTTCGGCCCTACACGCCCTGGTGCTGCAACGACACGGTCGCACGCTCCGCCTTTTCCCGTCTCTCCCTCCTGGCTGGGATCGGTGTTCGTTCCGCGGCTTTCAGTCGCGCGGCCTGAGCGTCGATGCCTCCTATGAGGGCGGCAGGGCCGAGATCGAGGCGCGCAACCTGACTGAACAGCCGCGCGGAGCCGTTTTTTGCCTGGGCGCCGCCAGACGTGTGGTACAACTAGGTCCAGGATCCACGAGCCGCTTTGTCCTGGAGGAACGGCGTGACTGAGTTTACCCGCGATGAGTGGCGATCTCCCGACCCCGATCCGTTCTGGCGGCTGAGCAGCGATCGCCGCGAACCCTGGCTGCGCGCCTATCTGGGGAACGGGCTCTTGACTACCCAGGTGGTGGCGGAAGGTGGGCTGGCGGGCCAGTTGGGAAGGCAACCGCTACGCCTCATGGCCGGTCTCTATGATCATGCGCCCGAACGCGAGGTGGAACACCCGGCGCCCGTCCCTGGTTGGCGCGGACTGCAACTGACCGTAGGCACCCATGTGCTGGCCCCCGAGGAGGCCGGCGAGTATCGTCAGGAGATGCTGCTCTACCACGGAGTGGTGGAAACCACCCATGGTTGGTCGTTGCCCGAGGGAACGATCACCGCCGTGACCGTCCAGGCGGTGCCCCGTCAGGAGGAGCGGCTGATTCTCACCCGCCTTACCCTGGCCGCCGATATGCCCTGCACCGTGACCGTGATGGCGGAGCCCGACCAGGAAGTCCATCCGGCCCCACGAGTGCTCTCCAGCGGGGTGAGCGGCGCCCATGCCTGGATCCGAGCCCAAACCCATGAGCGGCGGATCGAGGTGGTGGCGGCGGGAACTCTCCTGGACGAGGATGGTCCCGGTTATGGGGAAACGGTGGGCGCGATGCTCACCCTCCATCTGGCTCCCCACCAGCCCCACACCGTCACCTGGCTGACCGCGACCCATGATGGACGATCAGCCCCGGATCCCCTTGAGGCCGCCCTGGCCGATCTGGCTCGCGCCGCCGCCCTTGGCCCGGCTCGCCTGCTAGCCGAGCACGCGCTGGCCTGGCATGAGTTGTGGCGAGCCGACATTCAGGTCGAGGGCGATCCCGAGGTCCAGTGCTTCGTGCGGGCCGGGATCTTCGCGCTGCTATGCAGCCTCCGGGCCGAGGTGCCTACCAGCGTCGCCCCCATGGGATTGTCCAGCATGGGCTACAATGGCCACGTTTTCTGGGATGCCGACACCTGGATATTCCCTCCTATCCTCCTGACCTTCCCCGGATTGGCCCGAGAGATGGTGACCTATCGCCAGGATCGCCTGGCGCCCGCCCTTACCCGCGCCCACGCCGAGGGGTACGCCGGAGCCATGTTCCCCTGGGAAAGCGCGACCGACGGCACCGAGGTTACTCCCTCCTCCATCGCCCGTACGGGCCTGAAAGAGCACCACATTACCGCCTGCGTGGCTCTGGCCCAATGGCAGTACTACCTGGCGACCGGAGATCGGGCCTGGCTGGCGGACCGCGCCTGGCCGGTGCTGCGAGGGGCGGCCGAGTTCTGGGTCAGCCGGGTGGTCCACACCGAGCGCGGCTACGAGATTCATGACGTGATTGCCGCCGACGAGTACGCGGAGGACGTGGATAACGACGCCTTCACCAATGCCGCCGCCCGCGCCGCCCTGCTGGCCGCCGGGGACGCGGCCAGGCTGCTGGATCGTCCCGCCCCCGATCCCTGGCGGGAAATTGCCGACCACCTGGTCCTGGCCCGCGATGGAGATCTGGTGCTGGAGTTCGACCGTTACGACGGTCGAGTGATTAAGCAGGCGGACGTGGAGCTCCTCACCTTCCCCCTCGAATATCCGCTCAGCCAGGAATCTATCGCCCGTAACCTCGATACCTATCGGAAGGTGACCGACCCCGATGGTCCCGCGATGGGCCGCTGCATCTCGGCCATCGTGGCGGCCCAGCTTGGGCGCCGGGATATGGCGCGGACCCTCTTCGCCGGCTGCTATGAGCCGAATCTGTGGGGCCCCTTCTATGCGCTGGCGGAGACCCGGACCAATGCTGAGATACACTTTCTCACCGGGGTTGGCGGCGCCTTGCAGTCACTCCTGTTCGGCTTCGCGGGGATCCGTCTCCACGATTCGGTTCTGGCCCTCGATCCGCTTCTCCCCGAGGGCTGGGAGGCGCTCCGCTTCTCTCGGCTCTGGTGGCGGGGAGCGTCATTCGCCTTGCATATCCTGCCCGGTGACCGGGCGGAGTACGTGGCGGTGGAAGCCGATGTGCCGTTCGCGCTCAGCCTCCGCCGCTGGCGCCCTGGGCCCGAACCGCTCACCGTGGAAGTCTGGGTCGAGCCCGATGCCGTGTGCGAATTGACCGTCGCCGGCTGGCGCGTGGAATCGGTCGAAAGCGACAAGCATCGCTGGCAGGTCTGGCCGCTCGCCGCCGAGCCGACGGATCCCTTCGTCCGTCTCCGGCTCGGGATGCGGACGGAGGATGGCCGCGCCTACGACCTGGAACTGGAGCAGCGGGTGCGGGACGGCGATGACCGGCTGGAGGCGGAAAAGGGCGGCGAGAAACCCTGAGTCAAGAACCGCCCGAGGTGATTCCCAGATCCGCCAGGCTAAAGAGCGCTTGTGCTGGGATCCCGTGCTCATGGAGCGCATCTAGGGCGCCGGCCCCCCGGTCCACCAGGCAGATCGCGCCGGCGACCAGGCATCCCTGCTCCCGCACGGCGGCGGCGGCCCGCAGTAGCTCGCCGCCGGTAGTGAGCGTGTCCTCCACCAGGGCTACCGTGGACCCGGGCGGCAACGGACCCTCGATCAGATTCCCCGTCCCATGATCCTTCGCCTCCTTCCGCACCACGAAGCCGGCCAGTGGGCGGCCCTGGACGAAGCTGAGTGCGCACACGGCGCCGACGATGGGTACCGCCGC
>DATBTL010000463.1:0-9311 GCA_036559345.1 Chloroflexota bacterium
GTCAGTGAACTTGGCCTGGCAGTCGCCCAGCGCTATGTGGACGATGTGGTGCTGGTATCCGATGCGGAGATCCGTGAGGCCATGGCTCTGATCCTGGAGCACGCGAAGCTGGTTGCCGAGCCGGCGGGCGCCGCCGCGCTCGCCGCCCTCCTGACCGGGCGAACCGGGGTGCGGCCAGGTGCCCGAGTGGCGGTGGTGGTAAGCGGGGGGAACATCGACCGTGCGCGGCTCAAAACGCTGCTGTGAACCACGCGGCAGGCCGGCCGGAAGCGACGTCCCGGCCGGCCTGTTCGTGCTATTTCTTGAGGGACACCGAGGCAGTGTGCGCGGACTTGGAGACCACTAGTGTATCCCACATGCCGGCAGCAGCATGGCCGGGAACGGCGCAAATGATCAGATAGTTACCGGCTTTATTCGCGGTAAAGGAAAACTTCTGAGTCGTTCCTTTGGTAACTCCGGACGTGGAGTTGGCGGTATTGGCGCCCTTGAAGGCGTCGGAGACCGGACCCGACGGGACGTTCTTGGAGTAGGCAATCACCTGCGCGCTATGCGGCAGGGCGGCGTTGTTGCTGAAAGTCACGTTTACCTTGTCGCCAAGCGGCACAGTGACGGTAAGTTGCCCCTTCGCGGCGCCGTTGAAATTAAACCCGCTGCCAGTGTTGTTGTAGGCCGCGATCAGGGTGAGATTCACGACCTTGCCCTTGGTGGTTACCCACGTGGGCGTCGATGACTTGTGGCCAGAGGTATGGGACGCCGCGTTCGCGCCTACGGGACCAAGCAGGACTCCCGCGGTCACCACAACTGAACCGGCAAGTCGAAAAATGGATGATCGTTCCATGTTTGAACTACTCCCTTGACAATAATAGCGTACTCGTTCCACGGGATCCTCGTGGGCGGGCCGCACCGGGGACAAACGGCAAACCACCGCACGGGACCAATTTGGAAGAGTGTGCTTCATTCCACCTGAGCGGGACGAGGTTTCGGGGCTGAACCCCTGGGGCCCAATTAGTGGAAGGAAGAGTATTCCGAACTCCTCCTCTTCTACCGTACCTTCTTGGTCTATATGTGTCCACTTCCCCTCTTCCCCTCGGCCGTGTCAAGGCGATGTCAGGGCGCTGTCCGTGGGAAGGAGGCGCCCCCTCGCTCATACTGTGGAGCGTGAGGAGCGAGTTCGGCCCCTCCGCGAAATCGGCAGCGAGTAGTGGCAACAGGAGGAAGACATCATGGCTTTCAGAATCCATCGCGACCCAGACGCTCACCAGGCCAGGACCGTACGTGCCGCCGGCATCACTCGACGTTTCACCGGCGGGAAGTTATCCCTGCTCAACAGCCTCCTCTTGCTCGGCGCGCTCACCGCCGGAACCGGCGCCCCCGCGCACGCGGCTCGCGCTTCGTTCGCTCCCATGTTGGTGGCATCCACCAAACCGGCCAATGGCGATGTTAACCCGTATGGCGTGGCGGTGGTGCCCCACACCATGGGCAACCTCACCCAGGGCAATATTCTGGTCAGCAATTTTAACAATGCCCGGAACCTTGCCGGTACCGGGACCACTATCGTTCAGATTAGCCCGGATGGGACACAAAGTGTTTTTGCCCAGGTAAACCCCAATGAGCTTCGCGCCTCGTGTCCAGGCGGTGGCATCGGCTTAACCACCGCCCTGACCGTGCTGAGCCGTGGCCACCCTTACGCCACAAAACAGTTCCGGCGTCAGTGGAGCGGCCTTCCTCGTGCGGCAAATGAACAGTGGCACCGTGGAGATCTTCATGCAAGTTCTCAACCTGGCGCCAAACTCAATCCATCCCACCCATATCCACCTTGGCTCATCCTGTAATGCCAAGGGACCCATAGCGTTCGAGTTACCGAACCTCCGGGCGAATGCCCAGGGCATCGGAATTATCCACGCCACGATTCACTCGAAGACCATTTCCTCGGACAACTGGTATATCAATGTCCACCAAGGGCTCGGCCTGGAGGCTTCGGTGGCCTGCGGCCAGGTGATGCCAACCATGTAATGGTCGCGCCGAGGGTGGGGAGCGGCGACCGCCGCTCCCCACCCCGGTTATATGGTCGCCGGGTATAGATTCCGCGGCGGGGAGGAACCAACCGATGACCATGGTTTTGATCGGACTCCTGGTCCTGGCTCTGTATCTGCTGGGCTCGGACGGCGAGCGATTGGACTCACCAGCTTAACCGTCGAACCGACCCCCCGAACGGCCTATTTCGGTACTCCCCGTTCGAGTATATGGTAGCTGCGAGATTACCCATACTATGGCACCAAGGCAATAGGTTCAAGACTCGAAAGGTAGGTCGAACTCATGATGCAACCAGAAGCGGCGTCCGCGATCCGCCCGGTGGAGCAGGCGGGCCGCCTCCTTGGCTCGATAGTCGCGGCTGGTCAGTCGCGTGTACGCGCCAAGCGGCGCGGGGCGGACGCCGGCACTCGGGCCGCTGCCGTGCAGGTCTGGCTGAAGGCAGGAAGAACCCTGGCCTCCGCCGACGACGACGTTGAAGCATTCGTCCGGGCCTATCAGGACGCCTTCCGCTCGTATCTCCTCTCGTAGCACGATTTCGCCAGACGACGGTCCCTTCGTGTACGACATTCGTTTCGCGACCGAGTCCGGCTACGGCTGACGGCCTTCCCTATGTCGGGCTCAGCCTCTACGTTAGCCTCCTACTAACTCCCGCGCGGTCGCGTATGCCTCCTCGGTATCCACATCCAAGGCGGCTCGGGAATCGCGGACCTCAACGGCCAGCACCGAACCGGGACGAACTCGGAGCAGCGCCCGCGCTCCCTGATCCCCGCGAATCTCGTCAATTAGCGGCCATACAGAGCGCGCCAGCATCATCGGTGGCCCGCGATAGGCGCCAAAATCCGTGGCGATCATCGATTCGCCGGTGTTCTCCCAGGTCTCCTTCAGGGCAACAAGGTGCGCGCTCTCGATGAACGGCTGGTCGCCCACCATGACCACGGTCGCCGCCATAGCCGAGCGGACGGTCTCCAGACCGAGGCGTAATGACAGGCTCATGCCCTCGGCATAGCGCTCGTTGACCACGACATCAAACCCTGAAAGGTCAAGCGCGCCGCGAATCAGTTCCGCGTCGTGACCAAGGACCAGAACCATCTGGTTGAAGGTGGCCCCGCGCGCCGCCGCCAGAACCCACGCCAATAAGGGGCGCCCGCCCAGAGACAGGAGTTGCTTCGGTCGGCCCAGGCGGGTCGACGCGCCGGCCGCCAGCACGATGCAGGCGATCACCCTGGCCTGGCGGCGGCCTGATTGGCCAGCGAGCCCCCAGGGCGCCCATGGCGCGCCGCTACCATCTCCGCCAAGATGCTGATCGCGATCTCCTCAGGGCTGATCGCTCCCAGGTCCAGGCCGATTGGCCCCCGAAGGCGGGCCAGATCGGATTCGCCAAAGCCCGCCTCGCGCAGGCGATCTCGACGGGCAACCTGGGTCTTCCGACTGCCAATCACCCCAATATACCGGGCCGGACTCTTGAGGAGGACCGGCAACAACGGATCCTCGAATTTGGAGTCGTGGCTCAAGACCGCGACATAGGTGCTGCTGGTGATCTCCCGCTCGGACAGCACCCTGTGCGGCCAATCGACAATAATTTCGTCAACGTCTGGGAATCGTTCGGCGGAGGCGAATGCCGACCGAGCATCGATCAGAACGACCCGATAACCGGCGATTCTAGCCATCGCGGAAAGGGGAATCGACGTATGGCCGGCCCCCACGATGACCAGGGTCGGCGATGGGACATGGGACTCCAGGAAAACCTGGAACTCCTCTCCGGCGTCGACATACGTCCGAGTGTCAGCCCGTTCATCCCGCAAGGCCGCGGAACAGTCCGCGGAGACCGCGTCATCAGCCTGGCCCAGTCCAAGGGCGCCGATTCGTCGCCCATCGGGGAAGATTAGCATCTTGGCCCCTAACGCCCGAGGTCCGGAGAGCACCGTGGCGACCCCTACCGGCCGCCCCGCTCTCACGGCCGCCGCCACCGCTTCGTACCACTCCATGGATCACAACCTCTCCATTCGCGGGCCGCTCAATTCCCGTTTCTTAGGCTACCTGTTCGATAAACACTTGCACGGTGCCGCCGCAGGCCAGACCGATTTCGAAAGCCATGTCCTCGGTAAAACCATAGCGCACCAGCTTGGGTACGCCGGTCTCAAGCACCTCCATCGCGTGCTCGAACACGTCCGCCTCAATGCAGCCGCCGCTCACCGATCCGGCCAATCCACCGCCCGGAGTCATCGCCATCTTGGCCCCGGTTGGACGAGGGGTGGATCCCTGCGCCGTAACCACGGTGGCCACCGCGACCTGGTTCCCTTCCGCCCGCCAACGATCGATCTGCTCGATTAAATCGCGCATGGTTCATCTCCTTTAGTTCGGTGGACCGCGTCTCATAGCCCGGTCCGTTAGTACGCACTCTTAAAGATACCGCGATCCGCTCCTTCCCCTACCCCGCCGCGCGCGCCGTCGCCCGCTGCCCCCGCTCGGGCCGCTGATCGTCCAGATCGCGCAGAAAGCGGCCAAGCTGCTCCAGGCTGGCAAGGTTATGCGAGGCGAGGAAATCATCCACAAAGGGTAAAGCGGCCCGCATGCCGCGGGTCAGCGGCTCGTAGCCCGCCAGCCCCAGGAGTGGGTTCAACCAAACCAAGCGATGCGAGAGGCGCTGTAAATGGGCCATCTCGGCCGACAAGACCTCTGGTTCCCCCCGATCCCATCCGTCGCTTATCACCACGACGGTCGCTCCATGTCCCAATACTCTGCGGCCCCAGACGCGGTTGAAGGTCGCGAGTGAATCGCCGATTCGGGTGCCCCCTCCCCAATCGACCACCTCCGAGGCCACCTCGGCCAGGGCGGTATCAGTGTCCCGGACGCGTAGTTGGCGGGTGATTCGAGTCAAGCGGGTGCCAAACACGAAGGTCTCGACGGCGCCGCGTCCCTGGCGCAGGGCATGAAGAAAGCGGAGCAGGAGGCTGGTATACCGCTCCATCGAGCCGCTGATGTCGCAGATCAGGACCAGTGGCCGGGGCTTCCGCCGTCGAGTGCGCCGAGGCAGGCGGAGAATCTCGCCTCCAGTGGCCAGACTTTCACGGAAGGCCCTTCTAGGATCGGCATGAGGCCCTTTTCCCGCCCGCTTGGTCCGCCGCAGCTCGCGCGTGGCCGTGCGCCAGCGCAGCTCGGCGATCAGGCGCCGCACCTCGGCGATTTCCGCCGCTTCTAGCTGTGAAAAGTCGCGGCGCCGCAGCACCTCGCGGGCGCTATAGGCCGCCATCTGCTCGGATGGCTTGTCACCGCCTTCCTCAAGCCCCTCCTCCGCTGTTTCGCCCTCCGGGAGGTCGACCAAGAGTTCGACCGATCGCTCCTCCCCGCCGCCTGGCGCGGGCTCCCCGCGCTCATCGGAGCGCTCGAGCAGTGACGAGCGGCTATCGCGATCGACATTGGCAAGGGGCCGAACGTCGCGATGGAGCCAGAAACGGGCAAACAGGAAACTGAACAGGGGTTCGTCGACATGGCGGGTGAGAAGCACGCAACGAAGGGCCTGATAAAACTCAAGTTGTATTGTTATGTCAACTTCTTGCAGCCCCCGGCAGGCATCCGCGGCCTGTCCGGTGGTTACGCGCAGACCATGGCCGCGACAGAGTTGGGCGAACTCCCGCACCCGATCCACCAGGATCGAGCCGATAGCCTCAAACGTTTCCGCCTCGGGATCCGATCCCATGATCTCGCTCAAGCGGTGGCCGTGACTTCGGCCAGAATGGTCCGCGCCGTGCCGCCCCGCACCCGGTGGAGATCCTCCTCGTACTTGAGTACGCACCCGAGGGTATCCTGCACCGAGGCGTCGGACAGTGCCGACTGGTCCAGCGTAACCAGGGCTCTGGCCCAGTCCAGGCTCTCCGCGATCCCTGGTTGCTTGTAGAGATCGAGGGCCCGCAGCCGTTGTACGAAGGCGCTCACCTGCCGCGCCAGGCCCGCGGACGCACCCGGCACTCTCAGGGCAATGATCTGGCGCTCCTTCTCCACGGTTGGATAGTCAATCCAGTGGTAGAGACACCGTCGTTTCAAGGCATCATGTACTTCGCGGGTGCGATTGGAGGTAAGAATAACCGCCGGCGGGGAGATCGCGGTTATAGTTCCCAGTTCGGGAATGGTGATCTGGAAATCCGAAAGAAGTTCGAGCAGGAACGCCTCGAATTCAGCGTCGGCCCGATCCAATTCGTCGATCAGCAGGACCGGCGGCACGGGGTCTTGGTGCTCGATGGCCTGCAAAAGGGGCCGGCGAATGAGAAAGTCGGGGCTGAATATGTCCTTGAGCGACTCCCTATCCGCGTGTCCCTGGGCCTCCAGAAGGCGAATCTCCAGCATCTGGCGGGCAAAGTTCCATTCGTAGACCGCCGTGTTGATGTCGAGCCCCTCATAGCACTGTAGACGGATCAGGCGTGCACCCTGAAGGTCGGCAAGAACCTTGGCTACCTCCGTTTTGCCCACCCCCGCCTCGCCTTCCAGCAAGAGCGGTTTGCCCAGGCGGAGGCTCAGATGCAGGGCCACCGCCAGGGCGCGATCCGCCACGTAGGAACGCTCGAGAAAGGCTGCTTGCAGCGCGTCAATCCCGAGCGCGGCGGCCGGGGATTTGCCGCCCGGCCGCCCGCTGTCCTGGTTCCTCCGGCTATCGTCCGCCATGCGGCTCAGCTTCCCGCCGCCGCGCGAGCAGCGGCGCGAGTCACGGCCCGCCGGGTGTACACGGTGGCCAGATGGGCTCGATATTCCTCGCTTGCGTGCAGATCCGACATCAGGCTCAGTCCCTCCGCCGCGTGCGCGGCGGCGGCGGCGATCGCCGCGTCATCCAGGCGTTTCCCTACCAGGGCGTTCTCCACGCCAAGAGCACGCGTTGCCTTGCTGCCGGCCCCGGTCACCGCGACGCGGGCCCCGCTACAGGCGCCCTGCTCGTCCAGGGTAACAATGGCGGCCACTCCCACGATAGCGTAGCCGGAGGCGGCGTTGGCGAACTTTTCGTACGCGGACCCGGTCCGCGCCGGTTGGCCGGGAACCGAAACGCTGATCAGCACCTCATCCGGCTCGAGCGCCGTGGTCATCATGTCGAGGAACATGTCATCGGCGGCGATGGTCCGCTCTCCGTTCGGTCCCATCGTAGTTACCGTGCCCCCAAGGGCGAGAAACGCCGCGGTCTGATCCGCGGCCGGATCACCATGGGCCAGGGTACCGCCAATCGTGCCGCGATTCCGCACCTGCGGATCGCCCACGTGGGACGCCGTCTCGGCCAACAAGGGACAGATCTTTTTGACCAACGGGGAATCCTGAATCTCTTGTTGGGTGGTCATGGCGCCCAGGCGCAGCCCGCCTCCCGCCTCGGTGATCCCTTTCAGGCCGGCGATCCGACCGATATCCACCAGGAGCGACGGCTGGGACAACCGAAGCTTGAGCATCGGCAACAGGCTATGGCCCCCGGCCAGAACCTTGGCGTCCTCATTCTGTTGCAGAAGGGCAACCGCCTCGGCCACCGTTGTCGGGGCCTGGTAGTCAAACTCCGCCGGGTACATAACGTCTCCTTACTTCGCTGCCTGGATGGCCGACCACACGCACTGAGGGGTGAGCGGCATTTGCAAGTCGTGGGTTCCGAGATGCGACAGCGCGTCCGCCACCGCGTTGAACACGGCCGGAGTAGAGGCGATTGTGCCGGCCTCGCCCGCGCCCTTGGCCCCAAACGGGCTGTGCGGCGAGGGCGTCACCGTGCGGGCCGTCTCGAAATTCGGGAGGTCCACCGCCTTGGGAACCGCATAGTCCATCATCGAACCGGTCTTCAGTTGTCCGTCGTCATCGTACACGGCGCCCTCGAAGAGCGCCTGGCCGATCCCCTGGGCGATCCCGCCATGGAACTGGCCGTCCACGATCATCGGATTGATCACCGGGCCTACATCGTCCACCGCCACATAGCGAAGGACCGTCACCTTCCCGGTTTCCGGATCGATCTCGACCACGCAGGCATGAGTGCCGAAGGGAAAGGTGCAATCCGGTGGGTCATAGTAGCTAATCGCCTCCAGGCCCGCCTCCATCCCCGACGGCAAGGAACTGACCAACCAGGCCGCCATCGCCAGCTCGCCAAAAGTCTTTCCACGGCCCGGCGCCCCTTTTACACTCACCGAGCCATCGGCGTACTCTACATCCTCCGGGGACGCCTCAAGCAGGTGGGCGCCAATGGCGAGTAACTTCTCCTTGATCTTGTCGGTCGATTTGAGCATCGCGCCGCCGCCGACCGCCAAACTCCGGCTGCCGTAGGTGCCAAGGCCGAATGGCGCTCCCTGCGTATCGCCGTGAACGATCTCCACATCGTCCACGCCCACCCCGAATTGGTCGGCGACAATCTGGGCGAAGGTTGTCTCATGACCCTGGCCATGCGACGACGAGCCGGTGGTCGCGATAATCTTCCCCGTGGCGAGGATGCGTACCTGCGAGCTCTCGAATAGCGGCGCGCCCCAACCCTGGGCCTGCATCCAGGCTGACGGTGCGAGGCCGCAAATCTCAATATAACTGCTCAGGCCAATCCCCAGCAGTCTCCCGTTCTTCCGCCCCTCCTCCTGTTCCCGGCGTAGCTCCTGATAGCCAACCAGTTGCAGTGCCTTGTCCAGGGCGGGCTCGTAATTCCCGCTATCGTAGGGAACCAGGCCGAGGTCGGCCGGCGAATAGGGGAAGGCATCGGGCGGAATAAAGTTCTTCCGCCGCACCTCCGCCGGATCCATGCCAAGCTCCAGTCCCAGCAGATCCATCGACCTCTCGATGAGGAAGGTCGCCTCCGGCCGGCCAGCGCCCCGATAGGCATCCACCAGCGCCGTGTTGGTAAACACTCCGTCCACCTCCACCGAGATTGCCGGAATGCGGTAGGCGCCGGAGACCAGTCGGCCAAACAGGGTGGTAGGGATGCCGGGTCCGGCGGTGGACAGATAGGCCCCAAGGTTCGCCAACGACCGCACCCGGAGACCGGTGACCGTGCCGTCCCGCCGGGCGGCAACCTCGATGTACTGCGTGTGGTCGCGGCCCTGCTGAGTGGCCAGGTAGTTTTCGGAGCGGGTCTCCACGAACTTCACCGGACGGCACAGCTTCCGCGCCACCCAGGAAACGATCACCATATCGGGATAGAGAAAAATCTTGCTCCCGAATCCGCCGCCCACCTCGGGCGCAATCACCCGAACCTTGTGCTCGGGCATCCCCAGAACGAAGGCGGCGAGCAAGAGCTTATGCACGTGCGGATTCTGACTGGTACACCAAAGAGTCAGCTCCCCGGTACC
>DATBTL010000464.1:0-3313 GCA_036559345.1 Chloroflexota bacterium
GGGCGGGCACGCGAAAGGCGGGAAGAACCGGAGCCAAGGTGACGGATAGTTCGCTCCTTGATCGACGGATGTCGGTATGATCGAGAGCATAGGGGTGTAGCTAACACAACTCGGGATACTAGCAGGCGGAGGGGAACAATGGCAGCGAGAAAGTGGTATGGACGGGACACGCAACTCACGGTGAGGATGGGCTTCACGCTGTTTCTGCTGGCCCTCCTGTACGCGGTGTTCCTGGCGGTGCTGTGGAACGCCACCGGCAGCGGCGTGCTCCTGGTGGTGGCAGGGGCGGCGTTTTTGCTCGTGCAGTATTTCGCCTCGGACAAGTTGGTGCTGCTCAGCAGCGGGGCGCGCCTGATCGGACCTCAGGAAGAGCCTGAGTTGCGCGGGGTCGTCGAGCGCCTGGCCCAGCTTGCCGATCTCCCGACCCCGCGCCTGGCGATCATGGAGACGCAGGCCCCGAACGCCTTCGCTACCGGCCGGAGTCCCAAGCACGCGGTGGTGGCCGTGACTCGCGGCCTCCTGGGGATGTTGGAGCCGGCGGAACTGGCGTCCGTGCTCGGGCACGAACTGAGCCATATCAAGAACCGGGACATGATGGTGCTCACCTATGCCAGCCTCCTGGCGAGCGTCGCCAGCTTCATCGTGCAAATCGGCATGTGGACCGGTCTGGGCCGGAGCCGGGGGCGCGGGGCCGGAAACCTGGGCGCCGTGTTCCTTGTCTCGGCGATTGTCTGGGCGGGCAGCTTCATTCTCTTGCGGGCCCTCTCGCGTTATCGCGAGTACGCGGCCGACCGAGGTTCCGTGCTGCTGACCGGCTCACCTTCCACCATGCGCTCGGCCCTGATCAAGGTAAGCGGCAGCATGCAACGCATTCCCACCCAGGACCTGCGCACGGCCCAGGCGATGAGCGCGTTCTATATCGTGCCGATCAAGACAAAGGGCACGTTTGGTGAGTTCTTCCAGACCCACCCCACCCTGGCTCACCGGCTTGAGCACCTGGAGAAGCTTGAGCAAAGGATGAATGCCGGGCAGCGATAGGGCCTCCCGCCTCCGTCCGTGGCGCATAGGAGCGGGCGGATCTTCCCCTGGGCAGGGTTGTACCAGGTTGAAGCCCCGGCCTTCAGGCCGGGGAGGCTCATTTGCTCTGCTCGGGGTACCCACGAAGTGGGTCGTGCCTTCAGGCCGCCTTTTCGCTATCCACCCGCGGCTGCCTCAGAATGTCGGGGCTCCGTTCACGGGAAGAAGGACGGAGTAGAGCGAGGTCGTGGCGCAGATAAACAGGCGATTCCGCTTCGGCCCCCCGAAGACGACGTTGGCGACCGGCTCGGGGATGCGGATCTTGCCGATCAGGCTCCCATCCGGGTGGTAGCAGTGAACGCCGTCGCCGGCGCTGGTCCAGATCCTCCCGGCATCGTCCAGCCGGAAGCCGTCAAAGGAGCCGACGGTACAGGTGGCGAAGAGGTCGCCGCCGGAGAGGGCGCCGTCCTCGGCCACCGCGAAGACGCGGATATGGCGCGGTCCATTCGGCACATGACTGGCCCCGGTGTCCGCGATATACAGGCGCCGCTCGTCAGGTGAGAAGGCCAGGCCGTTGGGGCGGACGAAGTCGTCGGCCACCACGCGGCAGGCGCCGGTGCGCCCGTCGACCCGATAGACATGGCAGGCCCCGATCTCGCTTTCCCCTCGGTGCCCTTCGTAGTCACTATCGATCCCGTAGGAGGGGTCGGTAAACCAGATCGACCCGTCGGACTTCACGACCACGTCGTTCGGGCTGTTGAAGCGTTTGCCCTCAAATCGATCCGCGATCACGGTGATCGAGCCATCGTGCTCCGTGCGGGTAACCCTCCGGTTCCCGTGCTCGCAACTGACTAGACGCCCCATGCGGTCGACCGTGTTACCGTTGGCGTAGCCGGATGGCTGGCGGAACACCCCGACCGCGCCGGTCATCTCGTCCCAGCGCAGCATCCGATCATTGGGAATATCGCTCCACATCAGATAGCGGCTGGCGGGGAAATAGGCCGGCCCCTCGGCCCAACGGCAATCCCCATACAGTTTCTCGATCCGAGCACTCCACTTGATGCAATGCCGGAATCGCTCGTCCAGGATCTCGAAAGTAGCGGTATCGCGCTCCAACATACTGACTCCTTCCAGAGCCCTGTGGTGATTATGAGGCAAAACCTGTGCCGCCGGGTAGGCGGCGGACACTTCGGGAAGAGCGTAGCACCTGTGAGAAGGAGGCGGCAACCTGGAAGCGACGCGGCGAGATCGTCCATACCCTTACCCTGCGCGCGTCCGGTGTACTTTCCGCAGGCCGGCTTGCTGCCGGCGCAGGCGCTGCTCGGCCCCCGCTACCGCGCGTCGGGCCTCCGCGCCGCCCGCGTCCTTCAGGTGCTCGAACAGGAGCAGCCAGAGCGTACCGGGGAGCATGGATGGGGTGGCGCGCGGGTCGAGGCGCGCCAGGCGGATCAGATGATCGGCAGGTCGGGGTCCGACGCAGGCGCGGAGCGTACACTGGAGGGTCGGAGATGGCGCGGTAAAGGCAAAAGTGACGAAGTCGCGGAAGAACCGTGTATCCGAGGCCGATACCAACGGTTGGCTACGCGGGCAAAGACGGAGCAGGACGCTCTCCACCCGAGGAACTGGGCGGAAATCACCGGGCTGGAAAGAATGGACGATCTCGGCGGCGAACCAGGGGTGGAGCAACGCGGCATACAGGGTGGCGCGGGGGCTGCCAATGAACCGCTCGGCGGCTTCCCGTTGCACGACGAGATAAATGTCGCGCGGCGCGACGGGGGCCGAGGTCAGCCGGGTGACGATCGCGGTGGTGAGCGCGTAGGGAATGTTGGCGAAAACCTTATAGGGCACCAGGGGAAGGGGAAAACGCAAGAAGTCCGCCGCGTGGATGCTCACGTTTGGATGGGCCCGGAACCGCGCATGGAGATAGCCGGCGAGCCGCGGATCCTTTTCGATCGCGACCACCCGCCGGCAGCGCCGAGCCAGCCGTTCGGTGATCATGCCGGCGCCTGGCCCGATTTCATAGACCAGATCACGGTCCTGAATGGTCGAGCGGTCGAGCAGCGAGTCAATGAGCCGAGGGTCGCGGAGGAAGTTCTGCGAGTGCGTGAGCCGGATCTCCTGGGAGCGAAGCATTCGCCATGCCTTTCTTGCTACAAAGGGCGCAAAAAAGCCGCACAGCCCATAGGCATATGCAGCCAGTCGCGGAGCCCTCTGATGAAAGGTTGGTTATGCCGGCGGTACGCGGGATCGGCGCCTTAGGCACCGATCACGACGCACCCAAGCAACGAGACCCGTT
>DATBTL010000465.1:0-6668 GCA_036559345.1 Chloroflexota bacterium
CTCACCATCCCCGATCAGATCTCGCTTCTCGGGTTCGACGATGTGAGCGAGTTGCGGCGCCTGGGGATCTCGCGAGTGCCCTACCGGCCGAGCGATACCGCGTTGAATGCCTTCGAGAAGATCCGGGATTACCATGATCCAGCCCGGAAGGCCCAGGCCCAGCGCGACCATTTCTGGCACGTCAGCTACGCCGACACCGATTGGGATATCGCCACCTACGAGGAGCCGGGCACGGTTCGGAACGTGCATGATCCGGTGAGCACGGAGGCCAGGGAGCAGGATTAATCGATCTCCTCCACCCGCACCCGGCGGAATACGCGCCACAGGGCCAGGTCATAGGCCACCTTGAGGCCCCCCGCCACCAGAAAGGGGATGCCCACGGCCAGCAGCGGCCCTTGCATCAGGGCGCCGGAGATCACGGGGGTGGTCGCCGATCCGGCGCTGCGGGCCAGCGAGGTCACGCTGGCCGCCGCCGTCCGCTCCTCCGGCGCCACCAGGGCCATGGTGTATGCCTGGCGGGTCGGCACGTCCATCTGCGAGAGGAGCTGGCGGAGCAAAAGCACCACGGCCGCCAGGGTGTAGTTGGGCATGACGGGAATCAGGATCAACAGCACGTTCGAGGGCAGATGGGAGAAGACCATCGTGTTGAGGAGGCCAAAACGGCGGGCCAGCGGCGCGGCGGCCAGGAAGGAGAGCGAGGCGAGCAGGTTAGAGCCGAAGAACAGCGCCGCCAGGGCATCAAGGGAGACCCCATAGCGGAGATGAAAATAGAGGGCCAGGAGGCTCTGCACCACCAGGCCACCGGATAGGGCGTCCACGCTGAAGAGGGCCGAAAGACGCAGGACGATGCCGCGGGAGGGGCCGAGATGAGGGACCAGGCGCCGGGACGGCGTCCCACCGGATCTCGGGGCCGCCTCTACCCTGGGTGACAGCTTCCCCACCAGGAGCACGACCGCCAGGGCCGCCATAGCGTAGAGGGCGAACATCAGCCGCAGGCCGTGGTCCAGGGAGAGTCCGAGATGGGTGAGCGGCTCCGGAAGCCCGGCGAAGAGCGCCCCGCAGGCGCCGGCGAAAGAGGCCACCAGATTATAGCGGGCGAACAGCCGGGTCCGGTGCCCGACCGGTACGGTGAGGGGCAACATTGCCTGCTCGATGGGAAGAAATGGGGCGGTCTCGGAGGCCGTGGTACCCAGGGTGCCAAAGAAGGCCGCGACCAGCAGGACGGGAAAGGCGCGGACCAGGCCGAAGATCGCGCCGGTGGCCGCCATCAGGACAGCCAGAACGGCCAGGGTCCGCCGCCGGCCCCACTGGTCCGCGCCCAATCCGATCAGGTAGGTGCCGCAGAAATCACCGACCAAGGACACCGTGATCAAGGCGCCGATCTCCGTGGGGGACACGCCGTCCTGGCTCAGCGACACCGCCAGGACCACCCCCAACATGCCATAGGCAAACTGGCGGATTCCGCGCGCGATAGTGATCAGGAGGGCGTCCCGCGCGTAAACCGCCGCCTCACCGGCGGGCCCAACCGGCGGCGCGTTCTCCACTGGTGTGTACTCTCCTTGTTAGGGGGACGGATCGGACGGATCCATCCGATCCGTCGGATCCGTCCGAGATCCGGGAGCGTATCACGGCCGCAAGGCGGCCACCAATCGATCCAGCGACCGCGCGTCCTCGAGTTCCCACACTGCATCGATGACCTGCTGGGACCGCGCGGGAGACAGCACGCCTTCCGCGCATTCGCGGAACTTGTCCTCCAATTGGCTTCGGCTCATTGGCTTCAGGGGATGGCCGATCGCCACGTCGGCCTCACCGAACAGGGTGCGGCCGTTGGTCAACTCGACCGTGACCTTGGCCCGTACGTGCTCGAAGCCCAACGCCTCCAACTCAGGATCGACCTCCACCAGCACCCGCTCCTCCATGGCTTGAATAGCCGGATCGGCCACCGTCTCGTTCGTGAACTCGCGCAGGCCCGCCCGGCGGCGGACCACGGCCACCGCCATGCAGAATTGCAGGCTGAATTTGGCCTCAAGCTCGGTGGTGGGACGGGGATAGATCAAGGCATTCGGGACATTGCTGTTGGTGCCGACCCGAACTCGGGCAACATCGGCGGGCGCCACGTCGTTGCTCTTTACCAGATCCAGGATCACGTCCTGGGCCGGATGTGAGAGCGAGCCGGAGGGGTACGGCTTGATCGATACTCCAGGTTCCAGCAAAAAGTAGGGTGCGCCCAGTTTGCCCACGATTTTATCCGGATCATAACCGCCGCCGGCGGCGGCAAAGAAGCCTCTCCTGGCCTCCAGGATGGTGGAGGCGGCGGTCATGCCGTCGGACGCCAGCAGGCAGGCCAGAACGCCATTATAGGCGGCGCGGCCGGAGTGGAAGGGCTTGGTCATGGTGCCGAAGTTCTCGCGCAGGCCGCCCGCCAGGCTGCCGGCCAGGCCAAAGGCGCGGGCCAGGGTATCCGCGTCTAACCGCCGCAACTTACCCACCGCCGCCGCCGAGCCGAAACCGCCCATGGTCGCCGTGCTGTGAAAACCCTCCTGGTAATGGCGGGGAGCGATGGCGTCGGCCAGCCTGCATGCCACCTCGATGCCCAGCACGTAAGCGAGCAGGAGATCCTTGCCGGAGGCGCCGCGTTCCTCGGCGATTCCGAGCGCCCCAAACAGCACCGGCACGGTAGGATGGGTGAGCAGGCCGTAGACGCTGGTTGGGGTGGTCGAGAGTTGGGTATCGTCGTAGTCGAGGGCGTGACCGGAGGTACCGTTCAGCCAGGCAGCGATCTCGGGCTGGAGCAGCAAGTCCGTGCCCACCGCCGTGGCGGCCCCGGAGGTCGTGGTGCGCTCGACATAACGACGAAGAATGAGCGTCCCCTCGGCATGGACGCCAGACAGCGCCACTCCCAGGCCATCGAGGATGTGTTCCTTGGCGATGGCGCGCACCGGCGCCGGAATAGCATCAAGCTGTGTATCGCGGACAAAATCAACCACCGCGGCCGTGGTATTCATCTTCGAGTCCTTCCCTCCCTGGTTGACCTAGCGGATGTGGCAATAAGATGTACTTACTGTTACATGTCGCCGGATGCCTTGTCAAGGAAGCTCACCGCCGGAGCCGGCGGCGTTCCCGACCGTGGGCGTTCGCGGAGGGAGGCTCTAAATCTCACCTGATTGCCCTCGATTTTCTCTGGGCCGCCCGAGCGAACCGGGGCTTGCCGGGGAGCGCCCGATGGCCCTGACCGCCTACCGCCCACATTGACAGTCCAAGTAACACCTGCTATATTGCACTCTATCTTACAGCGCCCAGGAGTAACAGCCGCACATCTAGCGAGGACGAATCCCACCGGATCCATGGTGAAGGTCGGGCAGGGGAGGATGCACATGGCGCAGTCTCTTCCGGTGTCGGGAGCACGGCGGGCGTACGTGCCTCGACGAAACTCCCCCGCGCGCACGGCGCGAGCCGCCGGCCGCGGACTGCAATATATCCTCCTGATCCTCATTACGGCGGTGATGGCCTTACCGTTGGTGTGGATGGTGCTCAATGCCTTCAAGCCCGATACCGAGACCTCGGGCTACCCGCCGACCTTTTTCCCGGTCCATCCTACCCTGGATAATTTCAGCAACCTGTTCAAGATCAGCCCGTTCGGCACCTTTTATCTCAACAGCCTGCTCGCCTCGGGAACGGCGGCGATCCTGACCATCATCGTGTCGTCACTGGCCGCCTACGCGATCACCCGGTTCCGTTATCGGATTTTCGAGCTGATGGCCGGCCTGGGTCTGATTGCCTACATGCTGCCGTCCATCCTGGTGGTGGTGCCGGTGGTGGAGATCGCCCAGCATCTGAATGCCACCGATTCCGTGCCGGCTATTTCCGTCCTCTACACCGCCTATTTCACCCCCTTTGGCCTGTGGCTGCTCCGGTCCTACTTCGCGGGCATCCCGATCGAGTTGGAGGAGGCGGCCATGGTGGACGGCTCCACGCGGTTCGGCGCCTTCCGCCGGGTGGTCCTGCCCCAGGCGGTCCCTGGGATCATCGCGACCGCTATCTTCACCTTTTCGGTAGCCTGGAATGAATATCTCTATGCCTCGGTGCTGCTCTATTCGCCGCAGCACCAGACGCTGAGCGCCGGGATGGCCGTGTTTCTGATCGGCCAATTGGATTCGTATTCCTGGGGTGTATTGATGGCGGGGGGCACCCTGATGACGGTGCCGGTGATCATCATGTTCATCTTTCTGCAACGCCATCTTACCGCTGGGTGGGGAGGTGGTGCGGTCAAGGGATAAGCGCGACACTTGGAAGTTTGGCGTCATCATCACTGGTATTTCGTGAGAGGATGAGCGCAGTGGACGAGAGCAAGCAGGTGCTCGACGAGACGAGCACATCAAGTGACAACGATCTGTCGCGCCGTACACTCCTGAAGGCGGCGACCGGCGTGGCGGCGGGCGTACTGGGGGCCGGCCTGGCCGGACGAACCGGTACGGCGCTGGCGGCCAGCCGGCCCCGCGCCGGGGGCTTCGTGCAGATCCCCTTCTATACCACCGAGGACGATCCCAATACGCAGGCCGTCCATACCGCCGCCGCCGAGGCGTTCTCCGGCGCCAATCCCGGAATCACGATCGCCTTTAACTACATATCCAACGCAGACCGTGACCAGCGCATCCTGACCGGTCTTTCAGTGGGCCAGGATCTGGGGATCTTCGAGGTCGGAGGCGCCTATCGGGCCGAGTTCGCGAATGGCGGCTACCTGTATCCGATGGATAGCCTGATTAAGTCCATCGGGGCCAATCAGATTGCCTCCGGTAGCCGGATGGTGATCGGCGGTCACGACTACGTGTTCCCCTATGGGGGGGGACTGATCGGCGAGTGGATGCGGACCGATGTCCTGCAACGGCTCGGGGTCGGTACGCCCAAGACCTTCGATCAGCTGGTGGCCGTGGCCAAGGGGGCCAAGAAACTCGGCATGTTCGGCATCGGCTTGCCGGTCGGCACCCCAACCGCCGTGGAGTATGCTTTTCCCGCCTACTTGTATGCCCAGGGCGGCGATTATTTCGACCCTCAGGGGAATGTCGTGTTCGATTCGCCGGCGGCCCTGCAGGCGATCACGAACTACGCGGAACTCCTGCAATACGCGCCCCCAGGCAACGTGAACTGGTCCTTCCCCCAGTTTATTCAGGCGTATCTCTCCAGTCGAGTGGCCATGGTTGGCTATCCCGGACGGCTGGGAGTGAGCGTCGTCGGCAAGGCTCCCCAACTTATCTCGAAGACCACGGTGGCCTTCCCGGCTCTTGGGCCTCAGCGCGTGGCGCAGTGGCGGTGGAGCTACGTGGCGATCGACAAGAAAACCAAGCATCCGGACATCGCCCTGCAGTTTATCCGCTATCTGTTCACCAACCAGGCGGGCTTTGGCACTCAGTACGCGGACAGTGTCCCCGGCCAGCTCATCCCCTCGATCAAGAGCGTTCGTGACACCTGGCTGGCCAAGTCCACCTCGCCCTATATGAAGGCGCACGGCTCGTGGGTCCGATCGCTGGTCAGCGGCCTCCCATCCGGCTACGACATTTCCCTGGGCATGGGGGCCATGGCCGGGGGGACGCTGAAATTGACCACCAATCCTCCTCCTCCCTGGGCGGGACGGGCCTTTGGGGTGAGTGGGATTGATGGCGAGATGATCGGCCGGATCGCCCTCAATGGCGAATCGCCCAAGGCGGCTCAGCAGTGGGCGGTCCAGCAGCTACGGCAGATCGTCAAGGATTGGAAGTCACAGCATCCGACGTGGCGTCCGCCCACCTAGGATCGGTCCACCGGAGGCGGCGGCATCGGTTCGTCGCCTCCTAGTTCTCGACGGAGAGAGTAGTGAGCGTGAGCACCACCTCCGACATGACCTCGGCGACCGACGCGCCCAGCGCCGGCGCTCCGGCGGCCGGACGCCGCCGGAAGGGGATCAGCGACCGCACCCTGGGGATCATGATGATCTTGCCGGCGGCGGTGCTCATCGTCACCTATCTTGCCATCCCCCTGGCCACCTCGGTTGGCCTGAGTCTCTTCCAGGAAGACACGATCACGCACGCTCGTTCATTCGTGGGCCTGGGGAACTTCAGTTGGCTGGCCCAAAACTCTCTGTTCTGGGATTCCCTGGGCCGATCCATTTACTGGACGGCGGGGAACGCGATCATCCAGGTTGTGGGTGGGGTGGGGGTGGCGCTGCTTCTCCACGCCAACTTGCGGGGACGGACGATTGCCCGCGGGATCATGCTTTTTCCCTTCATCCTTCCCGCCGTGGTGGCGGCGCTGGTCTGGAACTACATGCTCAACGATCTGGTTGGCGTGGTGGATTACATCCTCCAGTCACTCAACATCATCTCGCAGCCGCTCGGCGCCATGAGCACGCCCAGCAAGGCGATGAACACGATCATCCTGATTTCCTCCTGGAAGTACATGCCCTTCATGATCGTGATGTTTCTCTCGCGCTTGCAAACCCTTCCCCTGGAGCTGTCCGAGGCGGCGCGGATGGACGGCTGTGGGCCGCTCGCCGTCTTTTATCGCATCACCCTTCCCTGGCTGATGCCGGTGATTATGGTCGCCCTGCTTCTCCGCGTGATCTGGAGCTTCAACGAGTTCGATATGCCCTTCTTGCTCACTCAGGGCGGCCCCTTGAACGCCACCCTGACCCTTCC
>DATBTL010000466.1:0-3614 GCA_036559345.1 Chloroflexota bacterium
GCCTATGAAACGGCGATTGTCCGGGATCTGATGACCACTATTGACCAAACCTTTCAGACCGATGCCCGCCGGGGGGCGCGGGCGATCGGCGGCCTTTCGATGGGCGGGTACGGGGCTCTCAAACTGGGTCTGGGGCATCCCGAGTTGTTCGGCAGCGTGACCAGCCACTCCTGCTCACGGGCGGTGCTCTGGACCCACGAGCCCGACACGGAGGAGGAGAAGTTCCTCCGCGCCTTTGGACCCGAGCCGCGGGGCGGCCCTGGCGACCTGTTCGCCCTGGCCGAGACGATCGACCACCCGGATCTGCCGGCACTCAGTCTGGACTGTGGGACCGAGGATGAACTGCTGGCGGCCAACCGCCGCTTTCACGCCCATCTGGAGACCCTGCACATTCCCCATCTCTACCGCGAGTATCCGGGCGGGCACGCCTGGGACTACTGGGACCAGCGGATCCAGGAGGCGCTGGAGTTCCATGGCCGCGCCCTTAACCTACCAGCGGGGCCTTCCTCTTTTGACCCTTGATTCATGCCTGCCGGACAGGCGGAAAGGACATGTCGCATGACCATACCAGCCGACTACGCGGAGCGCGTGTACGCGGGCGTGTTGGGGAAACTAATCGGCGTCTACCTCGGGCGCCCATTCGAGGGCTGGACCCACGAGCGAATCATGGCCGAGCTGGGTGAGATCAGCTATTATATCCAGGATCCTCGCGGCTTGCCGCTGATCGTGACCGACGACGACATCAGCGGTACATTCACCTTCCTCCGGGCCCTCGCCGACCACGGCAACACGCTGGACCTCACGGCGGAACAGATCGGGGCCACCTGGCTGAACTACATCATCGAAACCCGCACCATCCTTTGGTGGGGTGGGCTGGGGAACAGCACCGAGCACACCGCCTTCCTCAGACTGAAGAATGGCATCCCGGCGCCCCGCAGCGGCTCGGCGGCCTTGAACGGCAAGGTGGTATCGGAGCAGATCGGCTCCCAGATCTTCATCGACGGCTGGGCCATGGTGGCGCCGGGTGATCCGGCCCTGGCGGCCGATCTGGCCCGACGCGCGGCCAGCGTCAGTCATGACGGAGAGGCGATTTATGGGGCCCAGGTGCTGGCCGCCATGCAGGCGGGCGCCTTCGTCGAACCCGATCTCAACCGGCTGATCGATACCGCCCTCACCTTTATCCCCCGCGACTCGCTGATCGCCCGTCTGATCCACGACGTGCGGGAATGGCATCTCGGTGACGACGATTGGCGGCGGACGCGTGAGCGGATCGAGGAGCGGTACGGCTACGATAAGTACGGCGGCAATTGCCACATGATCCCCAACCATGCCCTGATCCATCTGGGATTGCTCTATGGGGGTGATGATTTGCAGCGAGCCCTCCTGATTACCAATACCTCCGGCTGGGACACCGATTGCAACAGTGGCAACGTGGGCTGCTTCCTGGGAATCAAGAATGGGCTGGCCGGGATCGACGCGGGCCCCGATTGGCGCGGCCCGCTCGCCGACCGCCTCTATCTTCCCACCGCCGATGGGGGCCGGGCGATCACCGACGCGATCACCGAAGCCTATCACGTAATCAACACTGGGCGCGCCCTGGCGGGAGAAGCGCCGGCCGCGCCCAAGCATGGGGCCCGGTTCCACTTCGATCTGCCGGGCTCGGTCCAGGGATTCCAGCCCGATAACGACTCACCCTTCACCGCGCCCGCGGCCCTGGAAAACGTGGCCGGGCACAGCCGTCTGGGGCGCCGGAGTCTGGCCATCCACTACAACCATCTCACTTCCGATCATCCGGCGCGCGTGGCCACCCCCACCTTCATCCCCTTCGGTACGCCGCCCATGCGCGGCTACACCTTGATCGCCTCCCCCACCCTCTATTCCGGCCAGACGGTGCGCGCCGAACTCAGCGCCGACGAAAGCAACCCCACCGAGGTGGCCGGTTGCCTCTATGGCCGCCGCTACGGGGCCGATGACGCGGCCGTGCTGATGAGCGGTCCCGAAGTGATACTGCGGCCGGGGAGCGTCCGGGAACTGACCTGGCGCCTGCCCGATACCGAGGGGGCGCCCATTGCCCAGATCGGGATCGCGGTTCGGGCCGAGGGCGGGGCCCAAGGCACGGTCTATCTGGATTACCTGACCTGGGATGGAGCGCCCACCGTGGTGCTGGGTGAGCCGCCGGACGGGGGCGCTATGTGGCGCAACGCCTGGGTTGATGCCCTCGATCGTTTCGACCGCCGCTTGTCCAACCCCTATCGGCTGGTGCAAAATCGCGGGACGGGCATGCTCATTCAGGGGACGCGGGAGTGGCGGGATTACGAGGTCAGCGCGCCCATCAGGCCGCATATGGCGGAATCGTGCGGCCTGGGCTTGCGGGTACAGGGGCTCGGCCGTTACTATGCCCTCCTGTTGTGCGCGGATGGGAAGGCACGGATGGTCAAGGCGCTGACCGGCCAGACCGTATTGGCCGAGGTTGAGTTACCCTGGGAACTGGGCCGGACCTACGCCGTAAAGCTGGAGGCCCGCGGCCCACGGCTCCGCGGGTGGGTGGATGATCAACTGATATTCGACGAAGCGGACAACGACCACGCCTTCGACGGCGGAGGGGTGGCCCTGATCTGCACCGAGGGCCGCGTCGATTGCGGCGCCGTAACCGTCACGGCCCTGGACGGGAAACATTGACTTCCGTGGCGTTAAAGCAGATTGAAGCCCCGGCATAAATGCCGGGGCTTCAACGGGGGCGCACGGCACTCGGCCTCAGCCGGCCCCGTCCCTTCCATCCGGCCTCAGCCGGAGGCTCCCGAGTAGGAGAAGCATGATGGCGGGACCGTCCGGGGTGCTGATCGTGCCCCTCATCCTCTCACTGGGTCTGGACACCTTCGCCGTGTCCACCGCTATCGGGGTGGCGCCGATGCCCACCCCGCTCCGTTTGCGGTTCGCCGCTGCCTGCGCGGCGGCCGAGGCGGGAATGCCGCTGATTGGTTTCGCGATCGGGGGGGTGGCTGGGCGACTGGGCACGGTGGCGGATTGGCTGTCGGTCGCGATCCTCCTCGGAGCGGGCCTCTGGATCCTTCGCGAGGCGCTGGAGGATGAGGATGAGATGGCCGAGGCGCTAGAGCGGGCCCAGCAGGGCGGAGCCGCCCTCTTGCTGGTCGCGCTCAGCGTGAGCATGGACGAACTGGCGGTTGGAGTGGCCCTGGGCACCCTGCGCCTGCCGGTGGTGCCAGTGGTGATCGCCCTGGCGGTGCAGGCGCTGGTGGTGAGCCTCCTCGGCCTCCGACTGGGCGCCGCGCTGGGCGCCCGCATCGGGGCCCGCGCCACCATGGTCGCGGGCACGGTTCTCTGCCTACTGGCGGTGTGGGTGGCCATCTCCAACCTGCGGTAGATTCCTTATCGTTCTAGCCCGTTCAGTGCCCCTTCGACAGCCGCGAACAACGCCTCGGACTGAGGGAGCACGGCCACCACCTGGCGTAAGGGCATGTCGCGGCGGCCATGCAAGCCAACCTCCCGTCCGGCTAACTGAGGAACAGCCCGCACCACGGCGTCCCATGCATCCGGGTCATCAATCAGTTCGATCAGTGGACTGTCGAGGGAGAGCGGCTGGCGGACAGCGGGGC
>DATBTL010000467.1:0-2813 GCA_036559345.1 Chloroflexota bacterium
GAACTCGGGCTCGATAGTCTGGCGATCGCCGGTCTCGCGGTAGAGATTGAGACCCGGACGGGGCTTTCGGTCGCCGATGGCGCCATTGATACCGCGATGACGGTGGCGGAACTGCGGCGCGCGATCTCGGCCCTGGCCACCGGGACGGAACTGGAAGATCCGGGCGGATCGCCGGCGGACGAGCGCCTGAAACGGGCCGAGGAGGCGAACACCTGGTTGCCGCCTCTGTGGCTCTACACCCGTGGCCGTTTCCTGCGCCGGCTGCGCGCCCCGATAGATTTCCTGCATCGCCGCGCCGTACCGCGGGTCATAATCCTGGGCGCCGAGCACCTTGAGGGGCTGCGCGGCGGAGCGATCCTGGCTGGTACGCACCATGGCTTCGCCGATGTGCCGACCATTCAACGCGCGCTGGCCCAGGCGGCCTCACGAGAAACGGCGGATCATCTGGCAATCGCCGCCTCGTCGGTCATCATGGGCCGGGCCGGTCTGCTCGGGAAGCTGGTGACGGTTGGGTTTGGCCTCTTCCCGCTGCGCCAGTATGGAGGACAGGACGAGAGTCTGCGCCGCCTGGCGCAGGTCGCCGATGCCGGGAACGCCATCCTGATCTTCCCCCAGGGGCACCACACCGAGCCAGCCGATGAACGCCGCGGCGCCGCCCATGCGGGGTTCAAACCGGGGATCGCGCATCTCGCCGCCGACCTGGAATTGGCGGTGGTGCCGTTCGGTCTGGCGGGCACCGAGAAGGTGGTGGCGCCGCGCCCTCCGGAATCGTTCAGCGGCCTGGTGATTGCCGGCATTCCGATTCGCTATCACCGGAGCCCGGTGGCTATCGCCTTTGGCCCCGCGCTCCGGCCCGGTACGGGTGAGAGCCCCGCCGCCTTCACCAGCCGCCTCCAGGATACCTGTTTCGCCCTCACGCGCCAGGCGGAGGAGGCGCTGATCGCCAAGGGACCGGGGCGCTAACCCCTGGTCGCGCCTGCCCTACCCCCAGTACGGCGTGGCGCAAGTCGATCGCCGATTGTAGGGGCACCCGATACCCCTGGGTGCCCTCGTGCCAACCACCTTGAACAACACACCCGTCTGCGAAAGCAGGTAGCTGATCGGCCAGGCGAAAGACTCTTGGTCGTGCCCCGCACCCATTATTCAATCGCCTATCGACTGATCGCTCGTGGCATGGCACCTCGGGTCGCAATTATGCGTATCATCGATCAGCATCGGCAACGAAGGTAGGGCGTCGTTTGGAGCGCGGGGAGAATGTTGCCCTTACCAAGTAAACACCCAGCGTCGTATCATCCTGGATAAGCGATGAGCCAGGGCAGGGCCGGGATCGGGGTACTGGTGAGCGAACAGGTGGAGCATACGCGGCGCCTCTATGGTGGGCGGGAGATCGATCCGGTGGAGGCTGCCAGTATCCACATCCATCTGGAGGAACTGCGGGATCACGATGATTCCTACCTGGAGATCGAGGTAGACGCCGAGGATAGCGCCGAGCGGATCGAGAGTGATTGCCGGGCGGTGGCGATGGAATTGGGTTTGCGTCTCCACTTCACCGTGGTGTCCACGCGGCACATGCTTGATGCCGCCGGCCGGCCGGCCAGCCGGCCCTCCTTGCTGCACGTGACTCTGGAGCGCGATGCTTCCTGAAGGGGTAGCCCCTCCAACAACCCGTGCGAGACTTTGCCTGAGAAGGAGGCGATAATGGGGCAAGAAGAATGGCGTATGCGCCGTTTTGCCGGCAAAGGGGTGCTGGTAACCGGCGGGGCCAGCGGGATTGGTCTGGCCACGGCTCGCCGGTTCCTCGCCGAGGGGGCATCGGTGCTGGTGGCGGATCGGAACGCCGGTACCCTGGAGACTATTCTCCCGCGCCTTCAGGAAACCAGCGCCCTGGTCCGGACCTGCGTGGTTGACGTGAGCTCGGCGCTAGCGGTGGAATCGATGCTGGAGCAGGCTCGCGCCTGGCTTCCTCGGCTGGACGTCGTGATCAGCAATGCCGGCATTGCCACCCCCGAGGACTTCCTGGCGATCAGCGAGCAGAGCTGGGATCGCACGTTGGATACCAACCTTAAAGGCATGTTCCTGGTCGGCCAGGCGGCCGCTCGCCTGATGATCGCGCAAGGCGGGGGCGGAGCGATCGTGAACATGGCCTCAACCAATGGGTTGGTAGGGGAGGAGAAACTGGCGCATTACAATGCGTCCAAGGGTGGCGTGGTGCTGCTCACCAAATCCATGGCCATTGAGCTGGCGCCCCACGGCATCCGCGTCAACGCGGTGGGACCCGGCTTCATCCGCACCCCACTCACCGAGGGCTCGTATACGGATGATGGCTACTTCCAGGACTACGCGCGTCTCAAGATCCCGCTGGGCCGGGTTGGTCGCCCCGAGGAGGTAGCCGCGGTGTTTGCCTTCCTCGCCTCCGAGGACGCATCATTCATTACAGGCGAGACCATCGTGGTGGACGGCGGTCAACTCACGGTCTAATCTCTCACGCTCCTAGAGCCTGATCCGTGCTTATCGTGAGGGGAGTGATGCACGAGAGGGGATCGTTCGCGCGGGTAGTACTCATAGTCAATACCGGGTCGCGCCACGGCCAGAAGCAGGCCGGCGACGCTCGCCGCCTGCTCCAGGCCGGCGGAGGCGCGGTGGTGGCCCCGGGCGCGCGGGTCGACGATGGGATGCTGGATGTCTATGCGATCGAACTTCATTCGTGGCGCGCGTTGGCCGGGGTAGCCTGGTCCTTGAAGAGCGGCCGGCTGGTACGCCGCGACGACGTGCCCTACTGGCGGACACGGCGGGTGCGGATCACGACCCGCCCG
>DATBTL010000468.1:0-1781 GCA_036559345.1 Chloroflexota bacterium
TATTGCGGTCGGCGTGTTTCTGTTCCTCTGCTACCTGCTCACCTTTCCGGGGACGATCGCCCCATCGGTAAGCGACGGGCGAGCCATGTATATGGTCACCCAATCGCTGGTCGATCGTCACGATGTGGCGGTGAAGTCCGATACCGGGAAGGGTTTTCTGATCACCCCAGGTTGGCAGCCGCTGCCTCTCCCGACCGGCGCCTGCGCCACCGAGCCGGCGGTAAACGCGATTGGCGAACGACCGGGCGGCCCCTACTTCACCAAATACGGCTTGGGCCAGTCGCTTCTGGCGGTCCCCCTGTATGTGCTGGGTGGGGTGATTGGCGGCGGGTTTCCCGCGATAGGGCACGGTGCACCGGGAATCAGTCGGGCCGAGGTTCAGGCCGCCGTGACCAGCGCCTACGACCCGCTGATCACCGCCCTCACCGCCATGCTGCTCTGCGCCCTGGCGCTAAGGCTCGGCTGGCCGCGCCGGGTGGGGCTTGCCTTGGCCCTGCTGTTTGGGCTGGCCACCCCCGCCTGGCCCTACACCGCGACCTTTTTCAGCGAGCCCACGATCGGGCTGTGTTTAATCGGCGCCCTGGCGGCGCTCCTATGGTCCGCCGACCACCCGACCCCGTTGGGCAGCGCGGCCTGCGGCGGCTGGCTCGGGCTCGCCTTACTCACTCACCTGGCCGACAACCTCCTGTACGTGTTGGTGTTCGGCGCCTATCTGCTCGTCGAGGCAGTGCGGCGGAACCGCTGGGAAAACCTGGCCGGGTTCGCGGGGCCGTTGGTGGTGGCCCTACTGATCACCGCGGACTACAATCTGGCCCGTTTTGGCGGCATCCTCGCCACCGGATACGGCATCGTCGGCGATCATCACGATCTGCATCCGCCGCGAACCCTTCAGGGGCTGTGGGAGGGCGTATATGGCCCGCTCTTCAGTCCAGGGAAGGGCCTATTCTGGTACGCGCCGATCCTCTTTGCCGCCGCCTGGTCCTGGCCGCGCTTCCACCGGGAGTGGCCGGTCGGCGCCTGGCTGTGCCTGGCCCTTGTGGCGGCGGCGGTGCTGGGGCACGCCAACACCCTCATTGTCTGGCTGGGCGGCTGGGCCTGGGGTCCGCGGTTCGTGATCCCCATTCTGCCCCTGGCGATTCTCCCTCTGGGCGCCTGGCTCTCCGAGGGGAATAGGATGGCCTGGCGCCTCGCCTGGCTGCTGGGCGCGGTCGGTCTGATCATCCAGATCCCGGCGCTGCTGCTGGACTACAGCGTGTATATCTCCTATTTGCACCAGAGCGGTCCCGGCGCCTGCATCTGGCGGGCCGAGGATCTCTACAAATGGCATCCTCAGTATTCGCCCCTGATCGGCCAGTGGCAGCGGCTCCTTGACCCCGCCACCTATCAGGGCGCCATCCATCCGACCGCGCGACTGATCGCTAGCGGGGGGTTCACCCCCAGACCACATCCCTGGTGGTCGCTCCTAGCTGATCAAGGAGTCTCGCACGGCTGGCTGGCCGCAGGGTCGGGTGCCCTGATCCTGATCGCATGCGGTACGCTGATCTTGATTGTGCGGGAGGCGAGGCGGGATGGATGACAAGCTCCGGGACACCGGGGGTGGGCGGCACCACGGCCCGCGGCGTCGGCAACCGGCGCCGGCTCGGGCACTTGTCTCCATCCGGCGGCGATTTCCAGCTGCCATGTGCGTGCTACCTCAAGCGTGCTTCCTCATCGTTCTTGTCGTATGGGCAAGCCAACTCTGGAGCCGTGACAACGGGCTGAATTGGGTTGGCGCCGCGCTG
>DATBTL010000469.1:0-14954 GCA_036559345.1 Chloroflexota bacterium
ACGTTACTTGGGGGTGTTGTCGTTGGGCGCGGCCTTGGTCAGGGTCTTGGCCGAGGCGGGCAGCAGTTGAGTAATGTCATGCGGGGCGAAGACAATGTGCCCCTCGCGATCGCTCAAGCCGTAGAAGGTGAGGACCATGCCGGGCCGCACATCGGCGATGGTGCCGTTTGGCTTGCCGATCAGGTCCACGTGGGTGGCGGAGGTCGTATCCACCGTGGCGATGTCCCCGAGAGGGATGGCGGCGTTGGAGCCCTCGTTGGCGCTGACCCGGACGACCATCCGCTCCAGGCCGCGGCCCACGAACACGACCCGTCCATTGACCTGAGTGTAGGCAACCTGGATGCTGTTGTCCTTGATCGCGGTGGCCGTAATGACCGGAGCGGCGGTGGCGACGGTGGTCGTGGTGGTAGCGGGCGTGGTCGCCGTGACCACCGGGGTGGCGGCGGTGATTTGCACGTGATCCCCGGCGTTCAATTCGCTCGGATCGGACTTGCCGTTGAAGCGGCGCACGATCGTGGTGCTGGTGCTGATGTCTACCGTGAACTCGCGGCTGTTGGGACCGCGCTGTACGACCATGCTCGTGGGGGCCGTGTCCCCGGCCACCGAGACGACGACCCACTCATCACTCTTGGCGTTCGCGGCGCGTCCATGGTTACCGGCGGCATGGCTGGCGACCGGCATCCCGAGTCCCGCGACCAGCACGCCGGTCATCCCGGCAAGAGTTGCGAGGCGGCCCATCCGTGAGATTCCCGTGTGAAGCGACATTGTTCTTTCTCCCTACCTGCGTGTTTCCCCTGTGTTTTCCGGTCCGGCGCCGGCTGCCGGGGAGCATGTTTGCTGCTCTGTAGGAAGCATAGGATGGGAGTATTAGCGGCCTATCAACGATGGGTAAACAATCTGTCGCGGGCTGTAAATGATCTGTAATGCGCTATTATTCGATCTCAGCCCCACCCGGAGGCAGGAGGGTGAACCGCTGGCCGTCGCGGCGGGCCACTCCGGCGGCGGTCAGCGCCTCCAGGGCTAGCCGGAGCCGGTGACGGGCCAGGGGCGAGGTCAAGTCCGCCGAGGCGGCCAGTTGCGCGGCGGTCAGGCTGCCCTGCCGGGCTAGCCCCTCCAGACTCAGATGCAGGTAACGCCGGTTGCCAATCTCAGGGTGAGCCGCCAGTAACCGCGTAGTCAGGGCAGCGATCCGCGCCCGATTCCAGCCGGGGACTACCGGCGCCGCCTCGCTGTTGGCCGGACTCGCGGCCTGGTCACCCGCCGTGGTCGCCTGAAAGCCGTACGCGGCCAGGACGGTGGAGATCGCCTCCCGCAGCGCCGCTTCATCCCGGCCGGGGAGCGCGGTCAGATCGGCTACCAGTTGCTCGATCAGCGGCTGGGGGTCGCGCAGCGCCGCGCCGGCCAGAACCCGCGTTTGCCGTTCGCGCTCCAGGGCATGGCGCAGCCGGGCAACTCGCCGCTCGGTCGCCCCGAGGCGCCCACGCAGGGCCCGCGTATGGGCCAGGGATGGCAGTTCGCCGGGCACCGAGGTTGGCTCCGGCGGGGAGTCGTCGCCGCTCGGCACCGGGAGGACAATCGCCTGCCGTCCGAAACCCTGGAAAGTGATTGGCAGATGTAAGCTGCCCAATTTCGCCCGCGTGCGGGTCTGGCGCAGGAGCTTGACGGCGGTCCGCCCCGCGCTGCCCAGTACCCCGGTTTCGCGGTCTCCCTTTTTAGCCACGCGCCCGCTCGACCGCTCGCCGCCAGGCCGCGTAACGGCTCTCGCGCTCATCCTCGCCGATCTTTGGCTCGAATAGGCGATCCACTTGCCGCTGGCCCGCCAGGGCATCAAGGTTCGGCCAGACCCCAACCGCCAGGCCGGCCAGGTAGGCGGCGCCCAGGGCGGTGGTCTCGGTCACGCGGGGACGCTCCACGGGGATACCCAGAAGATCGGCCTGAGTCTGCATCAGGAGGTCATTGACCACCGCCCCGCCATCCACTCGGAGGCGCTCCAGCGCCACGCCGCTATCGCTCGCCATGCACCGTACCACGTCGAGGCTCTGGAAGCAGATCGCCTCGATGGCGGCGCGGGCCAGATGGCCGGCCGTACTCTCCTGGGTGAGGCCCGCGATCAGTCCGCGGGCATGGGGATCCCAGTAAGGGGCGCCCAGTCCCACGAAGGCGGGCACGAACACCACGCCGCCGCTATCGGGCACCCGCGCGGCCAGCGCCTCCACCTCGGCGGCGCTCCCGATCAACCCCAGCCCATCGCGCAGCCACTTCACCACCGAGCCGCCGATGAACACGCTCCCCTCCAGGGCATAGGTAACCGCCCCATCGCGCTGCCAGCCCACCGTGGTAAGGAGGTTGCTCTTGGATACAGCGGCGCGCTCTCCGGTGTTGAGGAGCAGGAAGCAGCCGGTGCCGTAGGTATTCTTGGCCATGCCGGCGGTCCAGCAGCCCTGGCCGAAGGTGGCCGCCTGCTGATCGCCCGCCGCGCCGGCCAGGGGGAAGGCGCGGCCCAGGAGGTCGGGATCGGTTTCGCCGTAGACCGCGCTGGAGGGCCGTACCTCCGGGAGCACGGCGCGGGGGATCCGCAGCCTTTGCAGGAGCGTCTCATCCCAGTCCAGGCGATGGATATCGAACAGCATGGTGCGCGAGGCATTGGACACATCGGTCACGTGAAGGCACCCACCGCTGAGCCGCCACATGAGGAAGGTATCCACGGTGCCAAAGGCCAGTTCGCCGCGTTCCGCCCGCTCGCGGGCGCCCTGTACGTGCTCAAGCAACCAGTGCAGTTTGGTGGCCGAGAAATAGGGATCGATCACCAGGCCCGTATGGTCCCGTACATAGTCGGCCATGCCCTCCTGGCGCAACTCGGCGCACAGGGGCGCGGTTCGCCGATCCTGCCAGACGATCGCGTGATGCACTGGCTTCCCGGTCGCCCGATCCCAGAGCAGGGTAGTCTCGCGCTGGTTGGTGATCCCGATCGCCGCTATCTGGTCGAGCGGCACCTTCGCCTCGGCAAGCGTCTGGCGCGCGGTGGCCAGTTGGCTCTCCCAGATCGCCTCGGGATCGTGCTCCACCCAACCGGATTGAGGATAGATCTGGGGATACTCCTGGGCTGCCGCGGTGACCGGCAGGCCATCCTCGCCAAAGAGCATGGCCCGCGAACTGGTGGTGCCCTGATCCAGGGCGAGCACGTACCGGCCTCCCATGACTACCTCCCGTGAAACATGCTCCTGGGCCAGATGTGCTCTCCATCACCCTACATCGAGCATGCCTCAGGAATAGAGATCCTGCACGACTGGCTGTCCATGCCCGTTATAGGTCAGGGTAGCGCGGGTAGCCCCCCCGTAGAGGACGGTGATCGTTACGTTGGCCAGGCTGGGGTACCGAGTCTGCAACTGGGCGAAGAGGTTGGTGAGGAAGGTA
The DNA here is from genome assembly GCA_036559345.1 of Chloroflexota bacterium. Taxonomy (GTDB): domain Bacteria; phylum Chloroflexota; class UBA5177; order JANWHV01; family JANWHV01; genus JANWHV01. The sequence goes on from DATBTL010000469.1 coordinate 3,415, forward strand.
TCCCGGGTAGCGACATAGCCATAGACCCAGGCGGTATCAAGGGCATTCAAGATCAGGGTAGCCTGCCCTACCTGGCGAATGAAATTGGCATAGGCTACCGATTTGAGGTCAGAGCCGCAGCCACCCGTGGGGCTAATGGTGAGCGACATATCGAAATTGTAGTTCTGGGAGTTCGCGTAGGCGATTAGCGCCGTATCCTCCACCGCCGCGTCGGGACAGTTGCCGGCGAACTGATCGTAGCCCATTCCCGACACCCGCGGGGGCGGCACCGCCGTGGGCACGGGGGTAGGGCGGGCGATGGTGGCCACCGTGGTGTTGGTGAAGACCGAAATGGTCTTGGAGGAACAACCGGCCAACAGCAACGGGATCAAAGCAAGGAGAGGAAGCAACTTTCGCACGGCGCTTATGGTAGAGGTTCGCGCGGTTCTCGGCAAGCCATCCTGGGGACCGGGGGCGCCGATAGCTGATTTTCGCGTCCTTACCCCTACCTTCTCCCACTCCCCACGTCACTCTCTGGCCAATCCAAGAGCAGTGCCATTGCCCGCGAGCCGGGGGCCAGATCCCCGCTGCCCTCCGGCACCACGATCAGGGCATTGGCCGCCACGGTGGAACTCAGCAGATGCGATTCCTGGGCCCCGGTGGTGACGGCATGCCAGCCATCGGCCTCCCAACGGACCAGAGCTCGCACGTAATTGCGGCGCGATCCGCCGCCATGGGCCCCGTCCTCCACGTTCACCGGCACGAGTTGGCGGGCCAGCGCCCAGTGCCCAGCCAGCTTCCGTAAAAGCGGGCGGGCGAAAAGCTCGAAGGTCACGAACGAGGAGACGGGATTGCCGGGGAGGCCCAGGAAGGGGATACCATCGATCCGGCCAAAGGCTACCGGCTTGCCGGGGCGCATATTCACCCGCCAGAAGCCGATGCCTCCCCGTTCCTCAAGTACCGCCTTCACCACATCGTAGTCACCGACCGAGACCCCGCCGGAACTCAGATAGAGATCGCAATCGCGCCCCGCGTCCAGGGCCGCGTGTACCGCCTCGCGGCTATCGCGCGCGGCGCCCAGTTCCACCGGCAGGGCGCCGCAGCGGAGCACCTGGGCCGCCAGCATACTCGCATTGCTGTTGCGGATCTGACCGGGGCCGGGCATCCGGTCGACCGGCACCAATTCGTTGCCGGTGGAGAGAATGGCCACTCGAGGGCGCCGATAGACGGGAACCCGCGCGTAGCCAATCGAGGCCAGGAGGCCGACCTCACCGGGGCGGAGCACGGCGCCGGCCGACAGCACCCGCTGCCCGCGCCGGGCATCGTCGCCCGCTGGGCGGACGCTGGCCCCCGGCGTCACGGCAACCAGGAGATCCACCGCGTCCTCCAGGGCATGGGTCTGCTCCACCGGAATCACGGCGTCGGCGCCGGGGGGCACGGGGGCGCCGGTCATGATCCGCACGGCGGCTCCAGGCGGCAGCGGCGTGGTACCGGGATCGCCCGCCGCCACCTCGCCCACCACGGGCAGTCGGCGCGGATGGGCCTCGGAGGCCCCCGCGGTATCGGCGGCGCGTACCGCATAGCCATCCATGGCCGAGTTGGCGAACGGGGGCAGATCCGTATCGGCCACCGCGTCGCGGGCCAGCACCCGGTCCAGGCACTCCAGGAGCGGCGCCTCCTCCACGGGGAGCGGCGCGATATCGGCCAGTAGTTGGGTTAGCGCCTCTTCCACCGAGAGCATAACTATCACCTCCTCCGCTGATTGTATCGGGCTGGGGCGACTATGGTCGCGGGTCGGAGGCGTTATGAGGCTGGAGGTGAGGAGTTCCCTACTCCGTGCCCAACCACTTCAGCAGTATGAAGCGATGGCATGGCGGCTGCCGCTCGTGGCAGAGGAGGGTGACCGTGCCCGCGCGGGTCTCCAGGTCGCGGAGCACGGTCACGGCCTCGATGGTTTCCGCGCGGCTGGTCAGTTGAGCCAAGTAGGCGCTTTCGAAGGCTAGCCAGGTCAGGGTACGGGCCTCCAGGCCGCGGAGAAGATCAGGCGTCGGTCCCAGCTCTTTCAGCCACAGATCCACCCGCTCCAGACGGACTCCCCGCGGCCAGGTGCGCATGACCAGGACGCGCAGCCCTTCCTGGGGTGAGGAAGGGGCATAGACACAGCCCTGGGTGAACATCTAGCGCTGGAGGAACTTAAAGCGGAACTGGCGCTTGCCCAGCACGTCGAGCAGAATAGCCAGAAGAAGAATTGAGCCCTTCACTACCGATACCAGGTAGGGATCGGTATTCTCCAGATTTAATCCGCTGTCCACGCTGGCAATGACCAGTCCGCCCAGGAGTACCGACCACACCGTGCCCTTGCCGCCGAGGAGGCTGACCCCGCCGATCACGGCGATGGAGATGACGTCCAGCAACAGATCGGGTGAGACAATAGTGGTGGACGCGGTTGGCTGGTAGCCCAGGAGCATGATCCCCGCCACGCCGGCCATCAAGCCCGAGATCCCGAATACCGACCACTTGATCGCGGTGGTATTGATACCGGCCCGACGCGATGCCTCCAGATTCCCGCCCACCGCGTAGATATGGCGGCCATAGGGCAGGCGCTTGGCGACGAACCAGAAGATCATGACAAACGCGGCCATGATCACGGCGGCGATCGGGACGCCGATATAGTTATTCAAGACCGCGATAGCGCCCTCGATCAACACCACCGTGCCGCCCAGTCTGAGGATGAACAGCGCCGGCGGATCGGTGCTGACCCCTGCCTTCAGGCGGGCCGCCCGTCCAAGCGTTCTGTAGGCTATGATCGCCGCACAAGCAATGGTGCCGATAATCCAGGCGACGCCGTTGGGGAGATAATAGGTACCCAACGAGTTAATAAAGGGGTCGAGCACATTGATGGAGGAGCCGCCCGTGATATGGTTGGCCATGCCCTCGAAAATGAGGAAGCCGCCCAGGGTGACCACGAAGGAGGGCATCCTCACCCACGCTACCAGTCCGCCCTGGACCAGTCCGGCCAGGGTGCAGATCACCAGCGTGGCGGCAATGGCGGGGCCGGCGCTCCAGCCGTCGGTGACCGAGAAGGTAGCGGCCAGGGAGACCGCCAGGGAAGTGAGATAACCGACCGACAGATCGATCTCCCCCAGGAGCAGTACCAAGACGATGCCCAGGGCCAGCACGGGCTTATAGGAGAATTGCTGCACCATATTGGAGAGGTTGCGGGCGCCGAGAAACTTCCCGGCCGTTTGGGTATCGAAATAGATCCAGATGGCGATCAAGCCGATGTAGATAGGCAGGGTTCCGAGCAGTGAATTGATACTGATGGGGATCCCGAAAACTTGAATACCGGGCGCTTTGGCCACCGGTTCCCCCACCATGCCCACGCCTCCCGCCGAGGGCGGGCCTTCCTGCCGTATTTCAGCGCTGCTCATCGCGATCCCTCTTTCACGCCACATCCGCCGTATCGAAGGCGCGGGCCCCCGTGATCGCCGCCACCACGTCGTCCGGGGTGACTTCCTTGATGTTGAACCGGGCCACCCGCCGGCCCAGGCGCATCACGCTGGCCCGGTCGGCCACCTCGAACACATCATGCATATTGTGGGTGATCACAATCACCGCCAGGCCGCGTTCTCGCAGCCGCAGCACTAGGTCGAGCACCTGGCGGGTCTGCGCCACGCCGAGCGCGGCGGTCGGCTCGTCCAGGATCACCACCCGCGGCGACCACAGAACAGCCTTGGCCACTGCTATCGACTGCCGCTGGCCGCCGGAGAGTTGGGCCACCAGGCTCCGCACCGAAGGGATATTGATCCGGAGAGTAGAGAGCGCTTCCCGGGCCCGCAGTTCCATGGCCTCCTCATTGATCGTGCGAACCACGCCGGGGATCAGGGTGCGGGTGTATTCGCGGCCAAGGAACAGATTGGCTACCACGTCCAGGTTGTCGGCCAGGGCGAGATCCTGGTACACGGTCTCGATGCCGGCGTGGGTGGCGTCGCTGGGGGTTCGGAAGTTCTGAACCACGTCTCCCAGAAGGATCTCACCGCCATCGGGCACATGCGTCCCGGCCACGCACTTAATCAGGGTGGATTTACCGGCCCCGTTATCGCCAAGCAGGGCCGTGACCTCGCCGGCCGCCGCCTCGAAGCTGACCCCGCGCAACACCTGGACGGCGCCGAAGCTTTTGGTCAGCCGCTTGACCTGAAGCAAGGGCTCATTGGCGCCGGGCGGCGCTCCCGCCCCCTGCATATCACTTTGCATGATTCCTCCGCTCCCAGGTTGCCGGCCCGCGCCCCGTGGGCCATAGGGTAGCACATAGAGTATGGCCCCGGCACGCCAAACGAAGAGGAGGCGGCACCCACTTCGACGCGGATGCCGCCTCCCTTGCTTGCCGCGTCCGGCGGCGCTTTACATTCCAGCGCAGGCCGAGGCTGGGATACCCTTGCAGAGGTCGGCCTTGCTCACGTAGCCATCCTTGAGCACGGTGCTCTTGATATTCGCCTTGGTGACGGTTTCGACCGGCAAGAGGATGCTGGGCACGTTGCCGACCCCATTGGCCACCGTAACCTTGGACGTGAACTTTCTGCCGGCCAGGAAAGTCGTGGTTACCTGGACGGCGGCGGCGCTCAGCCGGGCAATCGGCTTGTAGATAGTCATGCTCTGGTTGCCGAGCAGGATCTGCTGGAGGCCGGCCACCGTGGCATCCTGGCCGGTCACTGGCACTTTGCCGGCAAGACCCTGGGCCTTCAGCGCGATCTCGATCCCACCAGCCAGGCCGTCGTTGGCGGAAAGGACGCCATCCACCTTATTATTCAGCTTGAGCAAGGCGGCGGTCATTTCAGCCTGGCCCTTGCTGGGATCCCAACTCGGGGTGAACTTGTCATAGCCAAGCTTGTAATAGCCGGACTTGATCTTCGGACCCAGGATCGACATGGCACCAGCGTAGAACAGGTGGGCGTTATTGTCGGTTGGAGAGCCGGCGATGGAGACGAGAGTGCCGCCCTTCTTGACGTGCGCCAACAAATAGTTGGCCTGCTGTACGCCGACATTGAAGCCGTCGAAGGAGACATAGGCGTCCACCGGCACGCCAGTGATTAGACGATCGTAGGAGATCACCGGTACGGGCGGCTTGTTGGCATGAGCCAGGCGAACGATCGCCGCCGCACCGGCCGAGTCCACTGGGACATCGATCAGCACCTTGACTCCCGTGGTGAGGAGTGACTGCGCCTCATTCTGCTGCGTTGATTGGGCGGCCTTCGCGTCCTGCACCAGCACCTTGACGCCCGGCGCGGCTTTCCCCAGGGCCGAGATATAGAAGTCGCGGTCAAATTTCCAGCGAGCCGAGGTTGTAAAGTCCGAAAAGAGGAACCCGACGTTGCCGGCGGCGGCGTGAACACCGTCCGCGTGTGCGCCGGTCGTATGGGTCAGCGTGGGGGCGGCGCTGGCGGCAAGGCCAACGAGAAGGCCGGCGGCCGCTACCACGCGGGGAACACGAAATTGCTTCATCTGATCCTCCAGTGATTAAAGCCACGCGCGCCACACGTTGCGCGGGCTTTCGGGTGAAATGGGAAAAACCGCGACTATTATATAAATGCCTGCCGCGGACCGGCTCGTTCCTCGGACACCCTCCTTCAGTCCAAATTATCTATCGCTCGTCCCATGCACGCGTCGGCGGGAAGCAGGCGCGAAGGGTGGCGAACCCACCATGCCAGGCTCTGAAAACAGAGATCACGGACATGCTAGGATGCACAATACAGATCTGTCCCTAGGTGTGTCAATATAGCGCGCGGAATCGCTACCCGCGAACCCGCATCCTGGTATCCTGTGTGGGGCACACCACCCACCCAACGCCCTCCAGAGGAGTAGCGGCATGCAGCAAGACCGTGCGTCGGATGTAGCGGCGCGCATTCGCGAGATCCCCGACTTTCCCATCCCCGGCGTGATGTTCAAGGACATCACTCCCGTCTTACAGGACCGGGCCACCTTTCACGCCTCCATCGATCTGGTGGCGGAGCTTTTCCCGTCCGATACCTTCGACGTGATTGTTGGTCTGGAATCACGCGGCTTTGTCTTTGGCGCTCCCGTGGCCTATAAGCTTGGCTACGGCTTCATCCCGATTCGGAAATTGGGCAAGTTACCGGCCGGGAAGGTATCGGTCGAGTACCAGCTTGAGTACGGCAGCCACACGTTGGAGATGCATGCCGACGGCATTCTCCCCGGTCAGCGGGCGCTGATCGTGGATGATCTGCTGGCCACGGGCGGCACCTGCGGCGCGGCGGTCAACCTGGTGGAGCGCCTGGGAGGCATCGTCACCGGCGCGGCGTTCCTGGTCGAACTAGGCTTCCTGCGCGGGCGTGAGAAGCTAGCCGGATACGATGTGCGGAGCGTGGTGCGCTATTAGCGCATGTAACTGGGCACCGGCACACTAGGCGAAGTACGAGGAAAGAGAGAGGGGCGCCGCTGGGCTAGCGCACGCGCCAGGTAATACGTCCGCGCGTAAGGTCGTAGGGGGAGAGTTCGACCCGCACGATGTCACCGAGCACCACGCGCACATAGCGCTGGCGCATCTTGCCGGCGAGATGCGCCAGCACTTTGTGACCATTCTCGAGTTCCACCATGAAGTTGGTGTTGGGCAGGGCTTCGATCACGGTGCCTTCCAACTCCAGTACGTTGTCTTTCTTCTTCAAGCAGCTTACTCCTTGGATGTGAGTGTCTAGTTGTGGCACTACGCCGTATACAAGTATACCTGGGCCCTGGGGGAGGGACAACCGAGGGCCCGAGGGCGCGAGGAGGGGTAGGGGCCTTTGGGCGCCGCCGCGCGCTTTAGCCCTGAATGCGATAGATATAGATTTTCCCGCCGTTATCATAGGTCTTCAGCAGATGCAAGACGCCGCCGGGGTAGGTCGCGCGGAGCTGCCCGAGTACGCGCACGCGGGCGGGCACCACGACGAAAACGCGGTCCTTACCCGGGGTGAATGGGCATTGGCTGATGTCTATGCCGATCAGGATGTTACAGGTCTGGATATGTGGGGCCAATACCTGGATCGCCTGGTGATCCATATACATGCTTCCATCGGTGATGCCATAGACCGAAGGGTCATCGGTGATCGAGCGCAGGTAGGTTCCCACGTCCATGGGGGCGGCGATGTAATTGATCCGAATCCGAGTCTGGAAGTCGTTGAAATACCATTGGTAATTGCCGTACCCTATCGCGGCCAGCACGAGCACCGCCGCGAGTGATGCCGGGACCAGGGTCCGAGGCACCCGATCCAGGGCCTGCCAGAGTCCGTCGAGGAAGGCGCCGATGATTAAGGCGAGGATTGGGGGAACCACGATCAGTCGGGGCCAGAATGCCGGATCGATAGTCAGGACGCCGCCAACAATGATGGCGCTGAAAAACGCGATCAGGCATATGGCGAAGCCGGCTCGGCGGATCCGCGAGCAGGCATACACAAGCGCGCTGGGAAACAAGGCGGCGCTCACCGGATCCAGCATCGGATGATAGCTGCCGTACTGTTCCGAGGAGTCGCCCGCGAAGTTGAAAGTCTGGGCGACCCGCCAGATCTGCGTTCTCAAAATGATCCAGACATCATGGGTGCCATAGTAGCCGTATACATGGTGCTGGGTGTCCAGGGTTCCTCCGAGTACCAATACCTCCCGCGTGCGGCCGGTGAACGAGCTCCAGTCACTCAGGATCACGACCCCGATGGGAGCCACGGCGACGATCCAGCCCAGAATGATCCAACCGATCAGGGGAAGCCGGTCGCGAAACCTCTCCCGATCGCTGATCAACAGCACGTAGGCCGCCACCAAAGGGACGATCACATAGGCCACGCGCGCCGCGTAATAGACCTGGATGTCCACGCTCAGGAGAATGCCGACCCCCACCGCCGCCACCGGGGCGCCGTAACGAAGGGCAAGCACGAGGAGATAGAGGGTGAGGGTCACGGCGAACTGGGCGTGCATATAGTGGTGGCCGACCCGGCTAAAGTGGATATCGATATGGAGGAAGGTCAGGATCGCCGCCGCCAACAGCCCAGCGCGCCAGGTAAACAACTCCTTGCCAAGCAGCGCCACGATGAGGACGGACGCGATTCCCGGGACGGCCGAGGCGAGACGCAATGACGTCAAGCTATCCCCGAACAGCTTGAGAAACAGGCCCTCCCAGGCATAGCCCAGGATCGGCAAGCTGGCCCAGCCATTGGCGAAGAGACTTGGCACCTGCCCCTCGGCCACCGCGCGGGCCATCAAGCCATTGCTTCCCTCATCGTTGTGGAGAAATCCAGGAATGGTGGCGAGGTTGGGCAGCCGGAGCGCGGAGGCGACAAGCAGAATCGCCAACAGGATCAGGGCGGGCCAGGCCCGACGAACATCGAGCATCCGCGCACGGCTCGGCAGTGATCGCAGGGTGGCAAGGGCTCCCCCGTCCAGGGCGGCAGCCAGAATACAGACCAGGCCCACCGCCCAGGCGACGGTGGCTACGGTGGGAGAACCGGCGCTATGCACCATCAAGGCTGCCGCGAGCGCCAGAACCACGGCCACCACGGCTAGCAGGCACCGCGGCCAACCGGCGCGGCGGGCCCGGTCGCCAACCAGAATCCAGGACCGGGGATCCGGGGCCAGGGGAGCGCCAAGAGCGAGCGCCGCCCCGGCCAGAAGACCCAGGGCACCCAGCCAGACGAAGAGGCTGGTAGCTCCGCCCTGATTCAGAAGCTGAAGTTCCTTGAGGAAGCTGAGCGCCAGCAAGGCGATAACCAGGATCGGCGTGATAAGAGGGACGAGAGGAGCGGCCAGCGCGCGGGCATGTGCCGACCCCACCTCAGGTAGGCGCATGATGAGTATCTGCTTGCCATAACTTCATTGGCCTGAGCGTATCAGATGCCGGATAGGAGGTTCAAGGTTGGCCGGGCGCGGCTCATTGACAGGGCCGCCGACCCGTGCTACCTTGCATATACGACAGATTCCGTCCATTTCTGGAGCAGGAACGATACTGATGATCGACGCGCGGCAGTCTCGGGCTTTCCGCCCCACGACCTCTCCGGTCGTGGCTGCTGTTGCGTGCGCCTCGTATTATTGGTGGTTTAGCAGCCCGGTATGATCGTGAGGTGGGCCAGGGCGCCCACGCCGCCAGCCGCGGCAGCGATGGTACCGGGAGCAAGCAGAGGAGTTTCACGCCTCTGCTTTTTTGTTGTCTTCTTTCCGGCGCTCAAGCGCCTCACCCGAAAGGATCGGCCACCATGCAACCCAGTAGATTGAGCAAGCGCACCACCATTCGTCTCAAGCATACCGCCCGCTCCGGCCAACGCCCGCCGGCCACGCCCTTTCATCCGCCCATCCTTGTTGTGCCCGTGCCGGCTCCCGCTCCGGCGCCTTCCATGCCTCCGATTACCCGCCCCTACAAGCTGGCCCAACGCGCGGCCCGGTCCGAGCGCACCGTGGTGCGGGTCGGGGACGCGCGGATCGGCGGCCCCAAGCCGGTGCTGATTGGCGGCCCGTGCTCGGTGGAGACCGAGGAGCAGGTGCTGGCCACCGCCAGGGCGGTGCGCGCCGCCGGCGGTCAGATCTTGCGGGGCGGCGCCTTCAAGCCGCGGACCTCCCCGTATGCCTTCAGCGGTTTGGGCGAGGAAGGGCTGCGCCTTCTGGCGCTGGCCCGCAAGCGTACCGGTCTGCCGGTGGTGACCGAGGTGATCACACCGGAGGACGTGGCCCTGGTGAGCCGGTACGCCGACATGCTGCAGGTGGGGAGCCGGAACATGCAGAACTACCCGCTCCTCCGCGCGGTCGGCCGAACCGGGATGCCCGTTCTGCTCAAACGGGGCATGGCCGCCACCATTGAGGAGTGGCTACTGGCGGCCGAATACATCCTGGCCGAGGGGAACGACCAGGTGGTGCTGTGCGAGCGCGGGATCCGCGGGATCGATACCACCCTCCGCAATCAACTGGACCTCAGCGCGGTGCCGCTCCTCCGCGAGTTGACTCACCTGCCGGTGATCGTGGATCCCAGTCACGCCACGGGGAAGCGTTCGCTCATCCTGCCCGTCTCGCTCGCCGCCATCGCCGCTGGGGCCGCCGGGCTGATCATCGAGGTGCATCCGGAACCGGACCAGGCGCTGAGCGACGCGGCCCAGGCCGTGGACTTCGCCTGCTTCGCCGAGATCGGGCGGGGGGTTCGGGGTGTGGCGGCTGCGACTTCGGGGTACTATCTTTGATAGGCGCTAACTCATAGACAGGCAAATTCTTGCCGGCTAATAACTGGGGATGATTGATGGCGGCGCCAAGGCGCCGTCAGCGGTACCGATGCGGTATCTTACACGGGGATGCACCTGGTTTGCAGTGCCTGCCAGCTTGGACGGGATGACGCCATGATGGAAATCACGATACGGGTACCTGATGACCTCGGGCAACAGTTGCGGCAGTACCAGAACCGTCTACCTGAACTGTTGGAGCGCGGCCTGCGCGAGGTCGCGGTTGAGGGCACGCTTCCGTTTCAGGATGAGAGCACGGTTCTAGAAGTGTTGGCGAGCCAGCCGTCACCAGAGAAGGTGCTTGGTCTGCAGCCCTCCCCTGAACTCCAGGCGCGCGTCACTGCCCTCTTGGACCGCGGTAAGCGCAACGAACTCGCCCCCCAAGAGGAAGCTGAGATGGAGCGCTACCTGGTTGTCGAACATCTGGTGCGGTTGGCGAAAGCTCATGCCTACAAGGTGCTCGCGGCTCAGCGGTGAGCCATACGTACGTGCCTGGAGCCTTGCGGCAGGTTGTGCTCGAACGGGCCGCGGGGCGCTGTGAGTATTGCCTCTATCCCCAGGCCCTATCGTTCCTGATCTTTGAAGTCGAGCACATCGTGGCCGAAAAGCATGGAGGCGCGACCGCTGCCGATAACCTCGCGCTGGCCTGTCCGTATTGCAACCGCTTCAAGGGCACCGATCTGGGATCGCTCGATCCAGAGACCGCACAACTGGTCCCGTTCTACAATCCGCGGATCCATGCATGGGCAGAGCACTTTCGCCTGGAGGGCGCACGGATTATCCCGCTCACCGCTGAAGGCCGCGTCACGGTTGCTATCCTCCAACTCAACCACCCTGACCGGATTCTCGAGCGTCAACGAGTGCTCGAATCCGGCGCTTCCTCTTGAGCCCGCGCCGATGATGGTGTACAACCCCCTGGATTCCAGTGCGTAGCAAGGCTTGGCTCGCTGCCGCCGACGCGCGTTCAACGGAAGTCGGCGGCATGGCCGGCCATTTTCGGAACGTACGCGCCGTTCCCATGACCTCTTCCATCGTAGGCGGGACCGGCTTCGGCTTTCGCGCTCCGGACACTGGGCCGCCTTCTGGACCACTCGGCCCCTCCTGCATTCGTGCCCTCAGCGCGCCGCCGAGGGAGCCCAAGCCTCATCCGGCGGCGCTCCCGATGCGCCACCTGCCCCTCGCCCTTGGCAACCTAGACGCCATCCCTGGCGTACCTGCCCACTCTCTGCTTAACCCACCCTTGTCGCTAAAGGCTTTCCAGATTGACCGATGCCACCCGTCGGAGCAATAGTGCCCAGTTCCATCGTGGTTAGCGTGACTTTT
>DATBTL010000470.1:0-2087 GCA_036559345.1 Chloroflexota bacterium
GATGAATCCGCCGAGTCCGTGACCCCGACAGCCGCGGAATCATTTCCCACACGACCAGGGGAATCCGTGTCTCCCGTCCATCTGGGCGAGGTACGGTTCGTCCCGCGACCGGCGCCCCGCGAGGAAGCACCCGTCACGGGAATGGCCGATCCGTCCGTGATTGCGGCGGGCGAACCCAACCGGGCGCCGGCTGGGCAACCCAAGGCTGGAGCCGCGCCCCGGCCTCTCTTCATGCCCCGCAGCAGTAGCGTACCGGAGCGCGCGACCACCCAGAGACGTTCGCTCACCGGAGACATCACCTCCATACGGCTGAGCGAGGTGGATACCGCGGTCGATCTCTTTGGCCGGCTCGTCACCTCGCGCACCAGGATTTCCCGCCGGGTCCAGGATTTGCAACGTCCAGCCACCGAGAGCGCCCGCAATGGCCAACGCCTCCGCGGGATCATCGACAAGTTGGCGGTGGAGTTTGAGATCGTGCGCCGAGAACGGCGGGCGGCCTCGCATCGGGAAGGGTGGGACGCCCTGGAACTGGAGACCTTCGACACCTATGCCCAGATCATGCTGGAGCTTGGCGAGATTATTTCCGATCAGGAGGAGATTGCCGGTACCTTGGGCGAGGGCGTGCGGCGTACGTCCATGATCTGCGAAAGCGATCTTGAGACTACTAACGATTTGCAACGCTCGTTGCTCGGCTTCCGTCTGGTCCGGATCAACACCATCGAGCCACGTCTCGACCAGGTCATCACGGCCACGGCGCGGGCGGTGGGCCGGCACATCGAGTGGAAGCTGCGCGGCGGATCCACGGCGGTGGACAAAACGGTGCTCGATGCCCTGCAGGAGCCGCTCCTTCACCTGTTGCGCAACGCGATTGACCATGGAATCGAGTCCCCCGAGGTGCGTGAGGCCCGCGGGAAGCCCGCCCTCGGCACCATCGGGGTGGAAGCATCGTACGGGACCAACAGCTTGATCATCCGGGTGAGTGATGATGGGGGCGGCATCGACCCGGAGAACATCGCGGCTATCGCCGTGCGGCGCGGATTGCTGACCGCCGACGCGGTTCGCGCGCTTGACGCGCGGGCAAAGCTGGACCTGATCTGGCAACCGGGCTTCTCCACGGCCAACACTGTAACCGACATCAGCGGCCGAGGGGTCGGCCTGGACATCGTGCGGGGGGCGATCGGCAGGGTGCGAGGGACTATCGCCCTGGAAAGCGCCGTGGGCCAGGGCACGACATTCGTGCTTACCCTTCCCCTCAGCCTCTCCGTGGTTCGCACTCTGGCCCTGCGCGACGGCAGTGCCACCGTCGCGGCCCCCATCTCGCAAATCGAAGGGATCCATCTGGTCCGGACGGAGAATATCGCCAGACTGCCCGATCGCTCTGTGGCGCTGGTGGACGGGCGCACCATTACCCTTCTTCCCCAAGGTCTGGCCCAACCACTCTCCCTGGAGGAACGCCTGGGAGGCGAGAGCGTGGTGGTCGTGGAAGTCCGCCTCTCCGCGGAGCGCACGGTGGGCTTCCTGATCGACGAGGTGCTTGGTGAAGAGGATACGCTGGTCAAGGCCCTGCCGCGGTATCTCCAGCACCGCGCGGCCTTTGTCGGCTGCAGTGTGAGCGATAGCGGCCGGCCCTACGCCATCGTGGACTTACGCCGGCTCGCCGAGGAGAGCGGCACAGCGCGGATCGGTTCCGTCTCCGCGCCGGCCAGTCCGCTCGGGTTCTCAGGGATAACGGTCGCCGGCCCCGCGCCCCTGGCCTTGGTCGTGGATGACAGCCTGTTCATGCGCCGATCCCTGAGCGATGTCTTCGTGCTCGGCGGCTTCAGGGTAGAAACAGCCGAGGATGGCGAGGCGGCGCTCTCGGTGATCGCGCGCGTGGGGATGCCCGACCTGATCACCCTGGACATGGAGATGCCCCGAATGAACGGGCTGGAAATGCTCTCGATCTTGCGGCAACTGCCGGGTGGGCGGCAGGTTCCGGTCTTCATGATTACCACCCGAGGCCAGGAGCGCCACCGCAAGGCGGCGTTGGCGGCGGGGGTCTCCCGCTATTTCATCAAGCCGTTCGACGGCGACGATGTACTGGCCGC
>DATBTL010000471.1:0-18646 GCA_036559345.1 Chloroflexota bacterium
CCAGGGCCACGAAGAGGTCGGGCGCCACCTTCCCCACCGATCCATCCGGGCGGGAATAATAGATAAAGATTTCGCCGCTGACATACCATTCCGGGCGTGCCTCCCCGCCCTGCAGCTTCAAGGAAAAGTGGGAAGCGACCACGGACAGGAAGTGGCGATCCGAGGCGACCATCCAGGGTGCGTCCTCCGTGTCGTCGGCAAAGGCCAGCAGGAACGCGCGGTCGTCCTCGCATAGGGGGGTGGTTTGTTCGATCATGGCTCGTCCCTCTGGGGAGTATGATAGCGTACTCGACCCTACCTAAAATTCCCGGACGAAGAAATATACGGTCATCAGGCAGGCGATTACGATCACCAGCCGGCGGACCAGCGCGGGGTCGAGCTTCCGTGCGTACGCCGCTCCCGCGTAGCCGCCGATCACCGCCCCGACCAGCATCACCAGAGCTTGCGGCCAGTTGACCGCCCCGGCAATCACGAAGGTGATCACCGCGATACCGTTGATGCAACTGGCCAGCACGGTTTTCAGGGCGTTCATCTCATGGATATTCTCCATCCCCATCAGGCCAAAGGCGGCCAGCATGAGAATGCCGATCCCGCCGCCGAAATAGCCGCCGTAGATGGAGATCACGGCCTGCCCGGCAAACATGCCGATCAGTCCACCGCGCGAGCCGGCCGCCTCCGCGGTCTCGGCGTCCTTTCGTGAAGCCGCCCGCCGCTTCATCCAGGCCGTGAACGACGGCCCAAAGGCAAAGAGAAGGGTTGCCGCCAGGAGGAGAACTGGGATTAGTCGGGAAAAGGTCGCCGCCGGCGTGCGCAGCAGCAGCAGCGCTCCCAGCCAGCCGCAGATCAGGCTGATCACCGCCAGGGCGCCAAGATGGGGGACGGAGCGGAGTTCCTTCCGATACGCCCCGGCGCTGGCAAGCGAGCCGGGCCAGAGGGCCACCGTGGAGGTCGCGTTGGCATGGATCGACGACACGCCGCTGACGATCAGGGCGGGAAAGGTGAGGAAGCTGCCGCCTCCCGCCACCGCGTTTTGCGCCCCGCCCACCAGGGCTGCCGCGAACAGAAAAGCGCCTTGCCCGAGGGTCACCAGGGTATCTCCACGATCAGAACAGCCCGCTGGTCAGGCCGCCGTCGACCTGGAGCGTTACCCCAGTAATGTACCTGGCCGACTCGCTACACAGATAGGCGATTGCCTGTCCCATGTCGAGCGGCTCCCCCACCCGTCCCATCGGAACCCCCGCCGCCGCCGTCCGACGCGTGGTGGTCTCGTCTCCCCCATAGAGGCTGGTCAAGCGATCGGTAAGGATACGTCCCGGCGCGACCGTGTTCACCGTGATCCCATCGGGCGCCAGCTCGGATGCCAGCGTCTTGGACAGACCGGTCACGGCGGCGCGCAGTGAGTTGGAAAGGACCAAGTTGGCGATTGGCTGCTTGACCGAGGTTGAGGTGACGGTGACGATCCGCCCCCAACCCTGGCGGCGCATGTGCGGGATCGCCAGCCGGGTTAAACGAACCACGCTCAGGAGCAGGGTCTCAAAGGCAGCCTGCCAGGCCCCATCATCGTGCTTCTCGAAGGGGCCTGCCGGAGGACCGCCGGTATTGTTCACCAAAATATCCAGCGCCCCATACCGGGCCACGGTCTGGGCCACCAACCGCTCGATGGCGACCCCATCCCGCAGATCCGCGGCGATTGCCAGTATTTCGACGCCCGTGGCCGCGCGCAGATTGGCGGCGGTCGCCTCAAGAGCCCCCTGATCGCGGGCGCAAATGGCCAGCCGCGCCCCCTCGCGCCCCAGGGCCAGGGCAGCCGCCCGCCCAATTCCCTTGCTGGCCCCGCAGACCAGCGCCGTCTTGCCGCCGATCCCCAAATCCATATCCGCGCTCCCAGAATAGTGCTTCACCGCCGTAAAAAATGGCACGCGACCACCAGATGTTTCCCTGGGGAGCATAGGCGATGCGGGGGAGGATCGTCCAGTTGGACCCCGCATTGGCTATACTTTCAGACGTAACGCCTCTAACAGACCGATCCAGCCCGGCCAGGTACACGCGCGACCCGGGCCGAGGATCGCGGCACACAAGGCTGAAGAAGGGGAGTATCCGCCATGTCCGGAAGCAATGACGCGCTGGACCAGTTGAAAGCGACCTTTGCCGAGATCGGCGCCATTAATAACGCGATCTCGGTGTTGGCCTGGGACCAGAACACCTATATGCCGCTCGGCGGCGCGACGGGACGGGCCGAGGATCTGGCCGCGCTCTCCAAGCTGGCTCACGAGCGGCTGACCAGCCGGCGGACCGGCGACCTGCTCAAGGCGGCCCAGGACCACACGGCCAATCTGGATCCCGGTAGCGATGATGCCTCGCTGGTCCGGGTCGCGCGGCGGGATTACGACCGCGAAGTCAAAGTGCCCGACGCCCTGGTGGCGGAATTCGCGCGCACCTCGGTGCTGGCGGAAAGCGTGTGGCGAGAGGCGAGATTACGGAATGATTATCCCGCTTTCGCGCCCTGGGTCGAGAAGATCGTGGAACTCAATCGTCGTATGTGTGAGTATGTCGGCTATCCCGAGCAGCCCTTCGATGCCCTGGTGGATTACACGGAGCCGGGCATGACCACCAATTCGGTGCGGGCGGTCTTCGACGAACTGCGCCCACAACTTTTGGACCTGGTAGGGAAAATCACTCCCCAGGTGGAGAGCGTGGATGATACCGTGCTCCATCGCCACTACGACGAGGCGACTCAGGAGCGCATTGGCCGCGAGGTCGTCGCGCGCTTTGGCTATGATTTCACCCGTGGCCGTCTCGACCGGACCACCCATCCGTTCGAGACGGCCTTCAACCGCGATGACGTCCGCATCACCACTCGCTACGACGCCCGATTTCTCTCCATGGCTCTGATGGGGACCATGCATGAAGCAGGGCATGGGATGTACGAGCAAGGGATCTCGCCCGCGCTGGCCCAAACTCCGATCACCGGCGGCGTGTCCGCCGGGATGCACGAGAGCCAATCGCGTCTGTGGGAGAATTTCGTGGGCCGGGGTATCCCTTTCTGGCGGTTCTTCTATCCTACCTTGCAAGCGGCTTTTCCGGGCGTCCTCGAAGGTGTGGATATGCACCAGTTTTATCGGGCGATCAATAAGGTGTGTCCGTCCTTGATCCGGGTCGAGGCGGACGAGGTGACCTACTGCCTGCACATTATGTTCCGCTTCGAGTTGGAGATCGCGCTGCTCGATGGCAGTCTTAGCGTCAAGGATGCCCCAGCCGCCTGGAATGAGAAGGTGCGGGGATACCTGGGCATCACGCCTCCCAACGATACGGAAGGGATTCTGCAAGATATTCACTGGACCTCCGGCCTTGGCGGCTTCCAGGGATACGCGTTGGGGAATATCATCGCGGCCCAGCTCTGGGAAGCGGCCCACCAGGCTCACCCGGACCTGCCGGAGCAATTCGAAAGGGGCGAGTTCGGCCCGTTGTTGCGCTGGCTCAACACGAACATTCACCAATACGGGAGGAAATTCTTCCCCGCCGATTTGCTAAAGCGCGCGACCGGATCGGCGCTCAGCCCCGAGCCGTACATACGCTACCTTCGCGACAAGTATGGCCAGATCTATTCCCTGTAAGCCGTGGAAAAGGTGATCGAGTTTGTAACGGTTGTGCCGCCGCAAGGATCCGGGCCTGGGAGCGCGAGCGTCCCGCTCGCGCTCCCAGACGATGTTGTCACTCGGACTGTTTCGCCAACAGTAGCGAACTCCAGGTATGCATCCTCCAACCGAGTAAAATATCCTCGTAACCAGAAAGAGGCGGCATGACCGGTTCCACCGACCTTTCCCTGGAATCGCTCCGGGGGAAGCAACTACGCATGGCACGACGGCGGGCGACCGCCATTTCCCTCCTGGAGGGCGTCCTGACCGATCCCGTGGGTGAGGCGATGCTCGCCCTGCTCGAATGTCTCGACCACCGGCCCGTGGCCGAGACGGGCACGCCGGCTCTCCGCGGCAGCGTGGTTGCCCGCGCCTACGCACGAGTATTTGCCCTGCTGGCCACCGAGAGCATGCCGGCGGTTGAGGCCGCCGACGCCTGGCAGTCGCATCTGCTCTGGCGGGTGGTGGATGACCAGAATCCCTTCAGTCTCGCGGCGGCGGCCGGCGGAACGGCGGCGGTTGCTCCCTCGGTGCTGGATCAGGCCCGCCGCGATCTCCGCGGCCTGCAATGGCTCTATTCCCTGGGCGCGGACGCGATCCGCGAGGCAACCGCCGCCCTGGTCGGTGAGGAACTGATGGATGCCCTTGCCCCCTGGCAGGCCGTGTCGGCGCCCTCCAGCGATAACGGGCCGCGAACCGCCATTGTCCGGCGTCTGAGCCTGGCCCTGGATTGGGGCGCGATGGCCGAGGATTTGGCCGCCCACTGGCGGGCGCATGGACTGGGACTGTTCGCGCGGGTCCAGGCCGCCAGATGGTCGGCCCGCGATGGAGGCGGATTGGAAGGAATCACTCATCCCGACCAGATTCGCCTGGAGGAACTGATCGCCTACGACAGCGAGCGCGAGCCGCTGCTCCGCAACACCGAACGCTTCGTGGTCGGGTTGCCCGCCCACCATGTGCTGCTCTACGGTGAACGAGGGACGGGAAAGTCGTCCACGGTCAAGGCATTGGTGCATGCCTACGGCGAACGTGGCCTTCGCCTGGTCGAGCTGGCCCGTGATGAACTGGGCGATCTGAGCCGAGTGCTGGCGACCCTGCGCGAACTGCCCCAACGATTCGTGCTGTTCGTGGACGATCTGTCCTTCGAGGAGCACGAAGTGCAATACAAGGCGCTCAAGGCGGCCCTGGAAGGAACGGTTGAAGCCTGGCCGGCCAACGTCGTGCTCTATGTCACCACTAATCGACGCCATCTGATCAAGGAGCGGTTCAGCGACCGCGACCAGGAGCAAAACGGTGAGGTGCGTCCACGCGACACCATGGAGGAGAAGCTATCCCTGGCCGACCGCTTTGGCTTGCTGGTCACCTTCCCCGCTCCGGATCAGGAGCGCTATGCGCGGGTAGCCCTGGGTCTGGCCCGCGCGCACCAGATCGCCCTGCCCGATCACGAACTACGGCGGCGAGCGATCCAGTGGGCGCTCTGGCACAACGGGCGCTCCTGCCGTACGGCCCGCCAGTTCGTGGATGAGTTGATCGCGGAGCAGCGAGGCTAACACTGCCTCAGACTGTTTGCCGTGAGGGTTCGGGAGCCTACGATCGTGTGGGCGGGCCACGCTCCTTGAAAGTAAGGCGCTTGATCGTACACTAGGGTCATGCTCCGTATGTAGGCGCGCATAACAAAATGCTTTTCAACCAGAACCTATTCTCGTTGTGGTATGCACGTCTGTTCCAGGAATAGGTGTCATGAATAAAATACTTCATTGCCCGTTGACAATCTCTGTTCCGCTACGTACCATGCAACAGGTTTGAGCGCGGGGTGCGAAAGGAGTCGTTTCTGATAAAGAGACAACCCTCGGCTGAGGCAAGAAACCGATCCCTCGGACGATCATGATAGGAGCCGGACTAACAGCATAAGGAACAAGACATGCATCTAACACTTCGGCGCGCCGCCGCCGTGGGGATGGCCGCGGCGCTGGCGCTCACGGCCTCGGCGAACGCGGCCGGAACACGCCAGGTCTCGGGGCAGCGGGCGGCAGCGGGCGCCAACATGGACTGGGCGCAATTCGGCAATACTAGCGATAATACGCGCTACTCCACGCTCACCCAGATTACTACCGCCAACGTACACAAGATGGGCGTGGCCTGGACCATGCAGCAGGGTCCCGGCCTCTCGGGATGGGAAACGGACCCGGTGGTTGTGAATGGCATCATGTACTTCACCACCAGTGTGGACCAGGTACGGGCGGTAAACGCGGTCACCGGACGGCAGCTCTGGCAGTTCACGCCCAAGGTCGACTTTTACCGTGCTATCGCCGGTGGCGGAGGCGGCGCGCCCGCCAGCCGCGGAGTAGCGGTGGCCAATGGCAAAGTCTTCCTCCTCACCTTTGACAATCAGTTGATCGCCTTGCAGGCATCGACCGGCGAAAAGCTGTGGGACTCCAGCGTGGCCAACCCCAATCTGGGCTACTCCGAGTCCTCCCCCGCCACCTACTGGAAGGGGCTTCTCTTCGTGGGCAGCGAGGAAGGCGATGCCGGCGAACGTGGTTTCGTGGCTGCCTATAACGCCAACACCGGGAAGCAGGTCTGGCGCTTTTACACCGTACCGGCGGCCGGCCACGGATGGATCCCGAAGCAGGGTAACCACGGCGGCGGCGACGTCTGGATGCCGGACGTGATCGACAACAAGACCGGCATTCTGTACTTCGGCACCGGCAACCCCAGCCCGGATGTCGACAATAGTCAGCGGCCCGGCTGCAATCAATGGGCCGACGCCACCGTGGCCCTGAATGCCCGCACCGGCAAGTTCATCTGGGGCCATACCGAGGTCTGCAACGACCAGTGGGACTACGATTCGCATCAAGAGCCGATTATCTTCGACATGCACTATCACGGGAAGACCGTGCACGCGGTGGGACACGGCAACAAGTCCGGCCTCTATTTCGTGTACGATGCCGCCACCGGCAAGGTACTCTCCAAGTCTCCTTACTTGACGCCGTACACCATGCCGCATCCCAAGCCGACCGCTAAAGGCGTTCAGGTATGCCCCGGTGCCTTGGGTGGCCTGGAGTACTCGCCCCCAGCTTTCAGCCCAGCCATCCAGGCGGTGTACTTGCCCGGTTTGAATGAATGCGCCCTGTACCAATTGGCGCCGACGGCCGACACCAACCGCCACAGGACTGGCCTGCCGGACTTCGGCGGCGTGTTCACGATAAACACGAAGCTCACCGGTTTCATGGCAGCGGTCGACGTCGCCACCGGCAAGGTGCTCTGGAAAGATCAGTTCAAGCAGCCGCTGATCGGCGGTGCCCTGGCCACGGCCGGTGGTCTCGTCTTCTCGGGCGCCGATGACGGTCACTTCTACGCACTGGACGCCAAGACCGGGAAGATCCTCTGGAGCCCGAACGTGGGCCTGGGGACGGGAGCGGCGCCGATCACCTACATGGTGAACGGGGTTCAGTACGTTGCCATCGCTCTGGGTAGCTCGTTTGGCGCCACCCCGGCGGGCGGCACCATGGCCGTCTTCAAGCTGAACGGATCAGCGGTGAAGCCTTTGCCGGCCGTGACCACGGTTGGCGGCGTCGCCGCGGAGGCCCACCCGAATTTGAAGGGCCTGATCAAGGTCAACCCCTGGATGTATACCAGCGCCGAACGGCAATACGTGGCGATCGTGGTTACCGCCGGCGCTACCTCGGACAATAACGGCTTTAACTTCGACGGCTATTCCCACGGCAAGGGCAACTTCATCATCCCGGCGGGATGGCAGGTGGACTGGATCTTTACCAACAAGGCCGCGCTGCCCCATAGCGTGGGCCTGTCCACCACGATCAGCCTGCCGCCCAAGGTGGTGCAGACCGTTCTCGGTCCGGTGGAGACCCCGAACGCGCTGGCCGGCGTCCGCTCTGGAGTCACCCAGTATGTGGGCTTCCAGGCCGTACATGTCGGCACCTTCTACATGGTCTGCCTGGTGCCGGGGCACCTTCAGGCCGGCATGTGGGACAAGTTTACCGTGTCGAACTCGGCTCATTTGCCATCGTTCGTCACCCAATAAACAAGCACCGCCATGAACCAACAAGAGAGGCGGCCCAGGTGGGCCGCCTCTCTTGTTGGTTCATGGCGGTGCGTCCGCCGAGCCGCGTTCAACCAATAACTTGTCACCGAGCAAGCCCACCTAATCGCGAAGCCGGGTCATGGCCCTGGCAAGTAGCACTCTCCCAATCCAGATACGGTGACTCTCTCCGCTGTTCCCGCCGCCACCAGGCGCTCAAGACCGGAACGAACAGCGCCCGCGTCGAGGCCAAGATGCTTGGCCAGCGGTCCGGGTAGAGCGAACACCGCGTTGGATAGGTATGGAGCCAGAAGCGCGTCCATGGCCGCCGCGGGATCCAGTTCGCATGCGGCGGCGAATGCATCCGGGTAACGGGTCGCCACCAGGACGTGGCGCATGTCCTCATCGTCCGGCGAGAAGACCTTGGCCAGGAGAAGGCGTCCGTCCAACTCGGCCACCGCCTTGAGGAAGGCTGCCCGCTGCTCCTTGCCGATGGGGAAACCGGCGGCCTTCCGCAACTCGCCGGTCCCCAGCACCCCGCCGGCCCCGTCGAGGGCGCGCGCGATGCGGGCGGCGCCCTCCGAAAGGAGCCCGGCCGCGTACAGTTGATCGGATGCGCGGAGATCGCCCCGCAGGCGGAGCACGGATGGAAGTAAAGCCCAGGCAACCAGGGTAGGGCGGCCACGGACGATTGCCGTGTAGAACGCGGCCTCCCGCCGGCCCAGCTCCCACCGCCAGGCATACACATGGCCGGACGCGCTATCCCAGTGCGAATCAGGCGTGCTCGAGGGGTCTCCAGTAAAGGCATGCAGGAGATCGGGCAGTTCGGGCGACACCGGATAGAGGGTGGCGATCCCCACCCGTTCGATCAGCGCCGTGGCGGCAACCGGGTCGGGCGTACGGGTCCGGGCCGACTGACCCCAGTTGGCCTGACGGGCGGCCAGGAGTGTTCGCGCATCCACTACCATGGTGGAATCCCCTCTCTCTTCCCCTGCATAGCGAGTGGATCCACCATATCATAGGCGTCAATGCTGAAATCGAGACAATGCCGATAAGGTCACATGCCGGATAGCCGAACGAAGTAGCTCCGGACCGCGTGGTCAATCATGGGCTGGGTCATGCGCGGCGGCACGTCATAGTAGCGAGAGATACTCAGCATGTGGTTGATCAGATCCCGCGGATGACAGGCTTGCGGCTCGCGCCCCGCGCGTTGGTAATGCTCGCGCAGGAGGTACGCGAATGCCTCCTCGTTCCACTCCAGATTTCGGGCCCCGGCGACGCGGCGGAAGATCTCCTTGAATTGGCCGAGGGAGGGCGGCAGCACCTCGATCTTATACTGGAGCCGGCGCAAGAAGGCATCATCCACCAGATCCTTGGGCGAGAGATTGGTGGAGAAAATAATCAATTCCTCGAAGGGGACTCGAATCTTGATCCCCGTCACCAGATTGAGGTAATCGACATGTTTCTCCAGCGGCACGATCCAGCGGTTCAGCAGCGCGGTCGGGGAACATTGCTGGCGACCGAAGTCATCGATCAGCAGCATGCCGCAGTTCGCTTTCATTTGCAGCGGCGCCTCATAGGTTTTGCTTTCCCGTGAATAGGTGAGATCCAGCGCCTGCAAGGTTAGCTCACCGCCCGCGATCACCGTGGGCCGCTTGCAGCGGACCCACCGCTGATCCACCCCACGCCCGTCTTCTTCCTCCACCGGTTGGTGCAGTGAATCGTCGAATACACGGATAATCTCGCCCTCGATGTAGAGTGCGTAGGGGATATAGACATCGCCGCCCAGGCAACTGGTGGCAATCTCGGCGATCGTCGTCTTCCCGTTGCCGGGGGCGCCGAAGACAAAGATTGATTCGCCGGAATTGATCGCCGGGCCCAGTTGCTCCAGCACCTGGGGCGCCAGGACCATCTGGCTGAACTGTTCCTCCACCACGGCCCGCGTCACCTTGGCATCGCGCACCCGCTGCTTGCTCACCATGTACGTATAGTCGTCCAGAGTGACCGGGCAGGCGCCCGCGTAGTTCGAGCGTTCCAGCAGTTCTTGAACCTTATGGTGGCCCTTTTCGGACAGCATATAGCGATAGGTGGTGTTCTGGAGGCCGGTTGAACCCTGCACCTCGATGAATCGCCCCGGCTTGAGCGACTCAATCAGTCCTTCGACCACCCCAACAAATGGGAGGCGCAGCGCCTTGGCGATCTCTCCGCCGCTGATCGTGCCGCGGTAATAGCAGATCTTGAGGATCAGGTCGGCAATGAAGCTGGGGTCAAGTCCCGTGTCCACTACTGTCTGAACACAGGGGGGTACAAGGGTTGGGCGGGTCCGAGCGGGCGCGGGTCTGGCTTCCACGGCACTCGACATGATTACTACTTTCGCGGCGCGGCACGTCTACCGTGATGGCTGGCAAGGCGACAGGCCGTCGCCCGCGCATTCCCCACCCTACACGAGGAACCAGCGATCGGAAAGGGGCATCAATCGGCTAGCCCATCTGGCGGCCTAGAGCGCCGCGCCCACCGGCACATAGTGACTATTGAAATGCGCGTCCAGCAGCACCTTGCCGGCGCTGTCATAGACGGTGCGGTAAAATACCGCGTCCACGTTGCCATTTGGCTGATCGGTGGCGAAGGGTCCGCGGATCACTACCCGGAAATGTGGATCCGTCCCATAGAAGCGAGCGGTCAGGGTGTACTTGGCCAAATTCTCCGTGAAGTTGACCAGCACCCAATGCCCGGTGTTGTTCTGAAACTTCACGTCCGGCCCATTGGCCGACACGTAGACCGTGGCATCCATCCCCACCGGGTTGTAGTACGACACGATGTTGGCATGCGGCACCCGCTCCAGGATCGGCATCCCACTGTAGACGGCCGCTTGAAAGAGGGTCACCGCGACCTGGCAGACCCCGCCGCCGATCCCCGGCACGTCCTGGTTATCGATGATGTCGATTCCTTGCACGTAGCCGCCCTGCGTAGTGATATCGCCGATCCGCTGATCGAAGGAATAGACAGCGCCGGGGGCGATCAATTGTCCGTCAAGGTGATGCACGGCGGCATCGATATTCGTCAGGCGAGCCTGGCTGGAACCAGGGAAGAAGGTGCTGTGGGCGATCAGGAGATCGTGGATGCCCATCGCCTGGGCGGCGGTGGTGGTGAGATGGGCCTGGATGGGACGGATCGGGACCGCGATATCCGAGGCGCCCCCGCGCGCGGCGAGCGCGGAGGCCAGGGCCGGCAGGTCAAGCTGGGCGCCCGCCCGCGAGGGAACCACGCTGACGTGGGCACCCACGGTGACAAAGCGCGCGTCCACCGGGGTCTGGTCCACGGCCGCGGCGACGGGCGCGACGAGGGTGGCCAATCGAGCCTGATTGATCCCCACGATCAGCCGAGGCCCGGAAACCGGATCCACGTAAGGGGTAAAGGTCACGAGCGAGCCCAGATCCGCCGAACTCAGCACCTGGCGGCCGGCGCCGTAGGTCAGGGTCACGGGGCGGCGGATCAGGGCACCCGCCTCCTGGGCCGCTTGTTGAGCGGCCCCAGTGGTCGCGCTGGGAGCGGATACCCCGACCGGCAGGGTGATTGTCTGGGCTCCTCCGGCCAGAATGGCCTGGGCAATCAGTTGGCCGGTGGCGTGGCGATCCAGATGATAGCCGCTCCGTGCCCCAACCACCCGCACCCTCCCGGCGCTTACCGTCACCGAGGCGTCGCGGACCGGCTGATCCACATGGGCCGCCAGGCGATCCACGTAGCTGGCAAGCACCTGCTGATTCACCCCATGCTGGTAGGTCGCGGCGCCACCGGGCGCCACCACGGTGGTGAGAGAAATTAAGGGGGCAATCGAGCGAGGCCCCATCCGCCATTCCTGACCGCCAAAGCGCATGGTAATCCTTGTACTCTTGAGCAAGGTTTCCAACAGGCCCAACTCCCGTTCGCCCTCGGCCTCGCTGACCGGAGGCGGCAGGAGTTGCACGGGCAGGCGCACCACGGACTGGCTGGAATCCGCCAGAGCGGCCGCCAGAAGCTTGGTTGCCGCCGGCTGATCGAGCATCTGGCCATCCTGGGCGTGCGCGCTCAGGGTTGCCCGCGCGTCGGCCAGGCTCACCGCCGCCGCTTGCGGCGCTCGATACGTAGCGATCGCCACTCGTTGCACGAACGCGGCCAGAAGACCGCTGTCGTAATTTCCCACCAGGGCGAGATCGCGGCCCTGGGTGATCAAGGTAAGTTGGGTGCTATAGCGATCCAGGGTGCCCGGCTCCCGACCCAGGGCAAACGCCTGGCGCAGCTTGGTATCAAGGTCCAACCGTAACCCAAGGCTCCGGGGAGTCATGGTCCAGCGGCGCGAACCGGCGATCACCGTCAGGCCGCGGTGCATGGCGGCATCGGCCAGCGGCGCCAATCGCTGCCTGGCGGCGGCCAGGGAGAGACCGCCGACATCCACGCCGCCTACCCTGACGCCGGGATAGACCGACGCCGCCATCCCTTCCTCCCAGCGGGTCAGAAAGAGGGCCAACCCGCCCAGGACCAACACGATGACCAGCGGCACCCACGGCATGCGCCGGCTCCGCCCCTCCGGCCGAGGCTCGGACCACCGCACAACCACCTTCTGTCCCGCCGTGTTCACCCTGCTCATGCGTGCTCGCCCCTCAAGTCTACATTATGCCGCGCCACCCCGCACATCCTAGCATAAGCTGGCCGCTCCAGCCTATGCCCCACCACGGATGGGCGAGGCGAATATTTCCGGATTCCGCCATCCTGATCTGATCAACGAACCAGGGGTCTCCGGATTTCAGACGGTAAAAGGCGGACCCGTCGGGATCCTGGAGGCTTCACTGGGAGGATGCTATACTTTACCCACGGTGAAGAGCCGGGGCTAGGCCAAGGGAGTGGAACCTTGAAAAACAGGACCGCCGCGCGGACGGCCAAGGACAAGGATCCAGGTGACCGCCAGAAGAAACAAGTAGCTAGATTAGCTGCGGCGCGTGACAAGGTAGAACTGAAGGTCGCGAAATTGCGCGAACAGTTGGCCAGGGCGGAAAATAAGTTGGCCAAACACACGGCCCGGCTGGACTCGGCAGGCGCCGGGACTACTCACGAGATCCCGCCTGTTGCCGAGCCTGCCGCCCAATCCGCTGCCGAGCCCACGATCGCGGCGGCGCCTTCCGCCAGTCTCCCCTACGAGGGTGAGCAGGAGACACCGGCCCCGCGGGCGACGAGCCGCGGGAGTTCCCGCCAGAGACCCAAAAGCGCGACAGCCCCGGTCCCGGTGGGCAAGACTCGCAAGGTCCACCGCAATTCGCATGTGACGCTCCCGGCTTCGGGGGCCATGACCGACGATGGAACAGGCAAAACCACGTAGGTTTGTCGGCGGTTCGGGGAGTCGGTCGAGTTCGGCGCCTCGCGGCGAGAGAGAGGAACCTACATACTGTGAGTAGCGCCATGGATGAGCTGTATCCGCGCATGCCCTTCACCGACGCCGCCTTGCCGGTGATTCAGGATCGCTTGGCCGCCGTGGCAGACAACGAGGCAGGGACGCGCGACGGCTCCGACAGCGAACCTCTCCACGATATGCGCGTGGCCTCGCGCCGCCTCCGGGCCGCTCTTGACGCATTTCGGGATTGTTTTTCTCGCTCGGATTACCGGCCAGTGGGAAAAATGGCCAAGGAACTTACCCGCGGCCTGGGCGCGGTCCGTGATCTTGACGTACTGCTGGTCGAGACGCGGCGCCTGGCCAGCAAGGCAACCCCGGAGGAATATGCCGGGATCGAACTGCTCATCGCCCATCTGGAAGGGGAACGAGCGAAGGCGCGTCCCGCCATGCTCAAGGTGCTGGATGAGTTACGCGAGCATGGCTTCCGCCACCGAGTGTTAACGCTCGCCCGCAACCCACGCGATCAGGACGGAACCCTTCAAGCACATGCCCGGCGGCAATCGATCGCGCGACTCGCCGACCTCTACGGTCAGGCATCCTTCGTCCACGACGAGACACGCGACAAAGAGTTACACCAGATGCGGATCGCGGCCAAACACCTCCGCTACTGCCTGGAGATCTTCCGAGTCTGCTTCGGGTCGGAGATTGAGCAGCGAATTGGCGACATCAAAACCATTCAGGATAAGATCGGCCAGATTCACGATTGCGACGTGCTGGTGGAACTGGCTCGGAGCCAGGGTATCGCCCTGGCCGGCCGCCAGTTCGACGAGTTGACGGCCCTGGCCGGGACGCCGATGAATGCCGATGCCCGCCGATCCACCCTCCGCGCGGCGCTGATCCCGCCCGAGGGAGCCGATCCCCGGCTGGGCATCCTGGTATTGCTGGGAAAGAAGCTGGAGGAACGGCACACGCGGTACACTGGTTTTACCCGCTGGTGGGACGAGCAAGATGATGCCGGCCTCCGGGGCAAATTGTATGCCTGCCTGAACGGAGAGGACGCGCCGGAGGAAAGCGAATGAACGTGCGTATAGCCGCCTTTTCCGATACGCATGGTAATCTACCCGCCCTTGACGCCGTCCTTGAGGATATGAGCCGCCAGGGTCCATTCGACCATGTCCTGATGGCGGGCGACCTGGTCGAGGGCGGCCCCCACCCGGCGGAAACCATGGCCACTATCCGGGCCCTGAACTGCCCCGTGGTTCTGGGGAACACGGATTCCTACCTTACCGCCGGGCCGGACATCGGCATGAGCGACGACGAACGGGCCAGTAGCGGCTGGACCGCCGAGCGAATCGGTCCTGATGGGCTCGCCTATCTGCGCTCGCTACCGCGCCAGTATCATCTGCCGGGGCCGGCCGGAGGCATCTTGATGGTCCATGCCAACCCGGACAATCTGGAAGACCATATCCACCCAGACGAGGACGCGCGCGCGTTGGAGGAACGGCTATCCGGCGTCCAGGCGGGCGTGCTGGTCTTTGGCCACCTGCATATCGCCTACCAACGGCGTCTCGGCCCGTTGCTCCTGGTGGACGTAGCCAGCGTGGGCTTTCCAAGGGACGGCGATCATCGGGCCGTCTGGGCGGAGATCTACCACGATGATATGGGCTGGCATGCCAGGCATCACCGAGTCGTCTACGACATGGAGGCGGTGGCCGTCACCCTGGAACAGTGCGGGATGCCGAACGGGAAAAAGCGGGCCAAGGTGCTCCGTCAGGCGCGCTACAAGCACAAGTAGGGCGTAGCTGTGCTATCCTATCCCCGCGGGGCTGCCCAGTTCGCGGCATCGCTACCCCCCGGAGGACACGATGGCGCCTCACGCGGACGGTGCCCACGACCCCAGCGAGGCGGCTCAGCCCCGGCCCTTCGCGGAGTTGGTGCGCCGGTACCGCGGGGCCGCCGGTCTCACCCAGGAAGAGCTAGCCGAGCGGGCCGGCCTGAGCTCCCGCGGGGTGAGCCTGCTCGAACGCGGCGGTCGCCAGCCCTACCGAGATACCGTGCGCCGTCTGGCCGATGCCTTTGTCCTGATTGGGGATGAGCGGGAACGCTTTGTCGCCGTGGGACGCGGGCTCCCCCGTGATGGACAGGCGGCGCGGGCGCCCGAGGCCCTATTCTCGCCGGATGATCGGCACATTGCCGCCGACTCCTGGATCTATGTGGCATATGCCCAGGATGACCAGCCCGTGGTTGCTCGTCTGCACACCGATCTGCGGCGCCGCGGCATCACGACCTGGGTCGATGAGCATGACCTGCCGCCGGGTACCCCGAGCTGGGAGCAGGCGCTGCGCGATGCCATTCGCGCCGCCGCGGCCCTGCTCCTGATCGCCTCGCCGCGGACCCGCGCCTCACGCTATATCGCCGATGAGCTACGAATCGCGGAGTTGTACCGGCGCCGGGTGTATCCAATCTGGATCGACGGCGAGGAGTGGATCGAGTGCGTGCCGCTCGGCTGGGGCGGGCTGCAATACCTGGATGCGCGCGGCGCCCGCTATGATACGGCGATCACCTCGCTGGTAGCGGCGGTGTCGAAAATGCGCGATCTCCCCATCCCCGCGCATGCCGACACGCCCGAGCCCGCCGCGTCGACGGGCGAGCCGCGGAACCCGTACAAGGGGCTGCGTCCCTTCACCGGCGCCGACGCAGGCGATTTCTTCGGACGCGACGATCTGATCGATGAACTGCTCACCACCCTCCGTGCCGCGGCGCCCACCGCGCCGCGCTTCCTGGCCCTGGTCGGCGCCAGCGGCTCCGGCAAGTCCAGCGTGCTGCTCGCCGGCCTGCTGCCTCGCCTCCAGGCAGGGGCGCTCCCCGGCAGCGAGGGGTGGATCTATCTGGCGCCCATGGCGCCTGGCATGCGCCCGCTGGATATGCTGGCCTTGGCGACGCAACCGATCTTCCCCGGTAGCAGCCCGGAGGCGATCCGGTCACTGCTCGACCAATCGCCCGAGGTACTGCATCGCCGTGCCGCCGAGGCGATCACCACGGTGGGGCAGCGGGTAGTCCTGGTGGTGGATCAATGCGAGGAGCTCTTCTCGCCGCTGGTCGACGAGCAGGAACGGCGGCGTTGCATCGAGGCCCTCGTGGCGGCGGCGACCGCGCCGGGCGGCGCGATCCTGCTGCTGCTGACTCTGCGCGCCGACTTCTACGATCGCCCCCTGCGCTATCCCGCCCTGGGCGCCCTGTTGCACACGCACAACGTCGTGCTGCCGCCGAACGAGGAAGATCTGCGGCGCGCCATCGAAGGCCCGGCGGCGCTCCCGGATGTGGCGATCACGTTCGATGAGGATCTGGTCGGCGATCTGCTGTTCGATCTGCGCGGACAGGCCGGTGCGCTGCCCCTCCTGCAATTCACCCTGGACCAACTGTTCACGCGGCGCCGGGATTGGCGACTCACCGGCGCCGCCTACAGAGCACTGGGCGGCGTCCGCGGTGCCCTGGCCCGGCACGCCGAGGCGACGTATAGCGCGCTGGCCGACGATGAGCAGCGGCGCCTGGCCCGCGCGCTGTTCCTGCGGCTGATCGATCCGGGCCAGACCGAGCAGGACACCACGCGGCGGCGGGCGGCCATGACCGAACTGGTGCTGCCCGACCCAGCGCGAACCGAACGGTTGCACGCGGTGGTGGATGCCTTCATCACCGCCCGGCTGCTGGTGGCGACCGGCAGCCACGCCGGGGCAAAAGGGCACGCGGACACCACGGTAGAGGTGAGCCACGAGGCGCTGATTCGCGAATGGAGCCGCCTGGGCGCCTGGCTGCACGAGGCACGCGATGATATCCGGCGGCAGCAGACGATCAGCGCCGACGCGGCCGCCTGGGAACGGCACGACCGATCCGCCGATCATCTCTATCGGGGTACCCTCCTCATCGATGCCGAGGGCTGGGCCGGACGGAATACGCCGAGCGCGCGGGAGGCGGCGTTCCTGGCAGCGGCGCAGGCGGAGCAGGAGCGCCAACACGAGGACGAGCGTGACCGCCAGGCCCGACAACTTGCCCTGACCCAACAGGCGTTGGCGGCCAACCAGAACGCTGCCCGCCGCCTGCGGGCGCTGGTGGGTGTCCTGGCGCTCTTCCTCGCGGTCGCGGCGGTCCTGAGCGTGATCGCGGTACGCGGTACGCTGCAGGCGCGCGACGCGCAACAGCGCGCCGAGGCGGCGGCACATGCCGTCGGCATCGCGCGGTCCACCCTGAACGAGCACGACCTCGCCCTTTCCGCCGGCCTGGCAACGCAGGCCGGCAGGCTGTTGACGACCCACTATGATCTCAGCCTCTTGTTGAGCGTGCAGGCCGCGCGCACCGCCGACACACTCACCACCCGAAGCACCTTGCTCAGCGCCCTGCTCGCGCGGACCCAGCTGAAGACGCTCCTGCATGGGCAGAACGGCGGCGTGCGGGCTCTGGCCTACAGTCCGGACGGGAGGATACTCGCCTCGGGCGGCGACGACGATGCTATCCGCCTGTGGGACGCGGCGAGCGAGCAGCAGATCGGTCCCCCCTTGACCGGCCACACCGGCGCCGTGACCACCCTCGCCTTCAGCTCCGACGGCACGCTTCTGGCATCGGGCAGCGCCGACCAGACGATCCGGCTCTGGCATCGATCCGGCGCCGGCGGCCGGTGGGTCCCGCTGGGCGTGCCACTAGGCGGCCAGCGAGACCAGGTGCGGGTGGCGGCCTTCAGCCCGAATGGGAAGCTGCTCGCCGCTAGCAGTTGGGATGGCAGCATCTGGCTATGGGATCTAAGCGGACCCCGGCCGCGCGGCGCGCCGCTCACTACCTTCGCCGGGGATCTCGGCGCCCTGGCCTTCAGCCCCGACGGAAAGACCCTGGCGGCGGGCGGGCAGGATGTCACCACGATCCAGCTCTGGGATGTGGCCCATCGCCGGCCGCTGGGCGCACCGATCGCGGGGCAAAAGGGGTACGTGGAACAACTGGCCTTCAGCCCCGACGGCAGGCTGCTGGCGTCGACCGGGAACAACGGAACCCTCCGGGTGTGGGACGTGCACGGCAGCCGCTTGCTCGGCGCGCCGCTCGCCATCGGCATCAACCCGACGAGCAGCCCGGCATTCAGCCGCGACGGCAAGCTCCTGGCTCTGGCAAGCGGCGCCCAGACTCTCCTCTGGGATGTTTCCACGCGCCGGCCGGTCGGGGCGCCGATCTCCGCCCACGACGGCGATGTATACAGCGTGGCATTCAGTCCGGACGGCGCGACGCTGGCCACGGGCGACGCCAATCACGCCGTCGAGTTGTGGGACCTCTCGTCCGTAATCGCCGGCCAGGGCAGTCCGCTAGCGACCGTGCTGGCCAACCCGGACCCCGTCACTATCCTTGCGTTGTCGCCATCGGGCGCCATCCTCGCGACGGGCGACCTGGCAGGACGGGTCAGGCTATGGGACGTGCCGCATGACCGGGCGATCGGCGTGCTCTCCGTCGCCGGCGGGGGCAGTATCATCGCGCTGGCCTTCAGTCCGGACGGCAAACTGCTGGCCGGCGCGGTTGGCGGGGGGTCGATTCAGCTCTGGGACATGGCGAGGCGCCGCGCGCTCGGGCCGCCGC